>JBCEBZ010000042.1:0-7431 GCA_039206675.1 Rhodococcus sp. (in: high G+C Gram-positive bacteria)
GGCTCAGCCCTAGCTGTACGGCGTCGCGCCCCGCACGCGAGTGCGGGGCACGACGCCTGCCGGCTCTGCGGTTTCGACACAGGGTTCGTGCGGCTACTGCATCGCGTCCCGGCCCGGCAATTCCGCACGCTCGGCCATATCGCGGCCGGCGCGCTCGCTGGGCGAGGCCTCCCAGTCATAGGTGACCGATCGAAACGGCGGCCAGTTGTCCTCGACGGTCGGCCGTTCGAGGGCGAGCACCTCGAAACAGGATTGGCACTTTGTCACCATCCGCGGACCCAGATGATTGGCGACTGGATAGCGCCGAATGTCGTCGCCACCACATCGAGGGCAGGAAAGATCGGGTACCGGGACCCGTTCGACGTGGACAAATCTCTCTTCAGGCCGCTGCTGTGTGTACCTGTGGTGCCAGGCCATGACGTCCTCCCAACTGCTGCGATGATGGCGTGTTCACTGCTCGCGCACTGTTTCGGTATTGCACGACAACTCTTCCCACGTGCGGGGCCACCGACGAGGGCCGGCAACCGGTGCAGTCCAGCCGTCAGCACGGAACTGCTGACGCAGGTCTGCCGTCGCCTGCTCGTCGACGTCGCCCGTAGCCGGATCGACCACCACCCCGTACGCGTCGCGAGCGAACTCCGCGGAGACACGTTCGTTCCACACGTCGTCGCGGACCCGTGCCGGATCACGTTCGAGTGGGTCGCCGTAGCCGCCGCCTGTCGCGCAGACGAGGTAGAGGATGTCGCCCTTCTTCAGCGGAAGCCCGGTCAGTTTGAGCGTCTGCAGCTCGGTGTCGAGGCACCATTGCCCGTCAGCCGAGTCCGGGGCACCGTCGGCGTCGACCTTGCCGGCGAGCGGCTCCAGATCACTCAGCGGGATGATCCCGTTCCGCTGCCGGATCACGTTGCCGGGCTGCGGCTTCACCCGGTACAGGTACGACGTCATCCCCGCCCCGCCGGCTGCCAGGCCGGGCCGCGAGAAACGTCCCGAATCCAGCAGGATGGTCGCCTGCGTCATGTCGCTGGTCACCTCCATGATCAGCGTGTTCGCGAAGCCGGAGCGAAATTCGCCCGCGGCTGCCGCGTCCATCAGCAGGTTCCGGCCGCGGATCATCAGCGGATTGTCGCGCTCGAGCATCTCGATGTTGTTGTCGGTAATGTTGAAGATCGACGAGGGGTTGAAGCTGATCCCGTCGTTCGTGTCCGTGCCGCCCCATGAACCACCCAGCCCCAGCGCCGCAGCCCAGGGCGCGCCTTCCCGTCCCGGGCGTGAGTCGACGCCTGCGATCACGTGCACATGGGTGCTCGCACTGTCGGACGCGATCTTGCGCGCCGCCCCCATGCGTCCGAAGATGTCCATCGTGAGGTTTGCTGCGTGCATCGCGACGTCGGTATGCATGCTCTGGCTCGCCGGCGGCAGGCCCATCATCACCGAACCGGGCGGCGCGAGCACATGGAACGGACGCATGGCGCCCGCGTTCATGGGATGCCGCGGGTCGAGCATGACCTTGGGGCCCACCAGGCACCGGTTCGTATCTTCCCAGCAGGTCATCAGCGCGCCGAGCGGCTGTCTGCTGCTGCCGGAGAAGTCGATCTCGACGGAGTCGCCCTCCTTCCGAACAGTCGCGGCGAGCTTGAGCGGCTCTTCGAAGTCGACGGCGTCGTCGTCGATGAAGTCCTCGCCCTCCCACACGCCATCCGGGATCTGCTCGATTGCTCGACGCATGCGCCGCTCGGCGAGGTCGAGCGTGTAGCGCGCGCCGGACCGCACGGCGTCGATGCCATAGCGCTTCACCAGACCGAGGAGGCGGTCCTCACCGATCTTGAGCGTGCCGAACAGTGCACGGATGTCACCTAGATTCTCGAACGGAGTGCGCGTGTTCTCGAGAATCAGGTTGATCGTCGACCGCACCGGCTTCCCACCCGAGGTGATCAGGATCGGCGGGAAGCGCAACCCCTCCTCGAAGTGGGTGGTGGCCTGAGCGTTGAATCCGCCGGGGACCGGCCCACCGATGTCCATGATGTGCGTGGCATCGGTGAGCACGAAGATCGGCTCGTCCTTCCAGAAGATCGGCCGGAACAAGTTGACGTCGGGAAAATGGATGGCGCCACGCCACGAGTCGTTGCAGAAGAGGGTGTCCCCGGGGCCGAGGTTCTCGTAGCCCCACTCGTCCATCACCATGTTCGTCATGTGCTGGTGTGTGAACGCGAAGTGACAACAGCCCTCGGTGATTGCCGACATCTCACTGCCGTCCCCGCCGACGTGATGGATCGCCACACCGAAGTCGAGGATGTCGCGGATCGTGTTGGAGTAGGCGCTGCGTACCAGGCTGTCCCGCATGTGGCGGGTCACCTCGATGAGACCGGCCCGGATTGCCTCCGCGGTGATCAGGTCCAGGTCGTATTCGCTGCGAACCGACCGCGCGGTCATCAGCACATCGACGTGCTTCTCGGTAATGGTCACTGTTCGTTCACGCTCCTTCCGGGTGCGGCGTGATGAGGATGTTTCCGATGGCGTCGATCGCCGCGGTCATGTCCGGTTCGACGAGGATCGTCGAAAGCCCGTCGTCGATCACGGCCGGACCGGCGACGCGGTTCTCCGGGCGCAGCAGTGCGCGGCGATAGAACGCGACGTCCTGCGTCCTCCGTCCGTCGAGCGATACCGCGGCGCGGAGTGCGACGGCGTCGTCGTCTGGTTCGGAACTTCCCGACTCGAGATGCGGAAGCGGAAGGGCGCCCGGCTCGCTGGTGCCGGTCACGGTCATCGTCGTCACCTGGATCGGCGTTTCGTGCGCCGAGTAGCCGTAGGTGCGCTCATAGAACTCGTGGAAGTCCTGTTTCCACTGCTCGACGGCGGACTCGTCCAAATCGCCTGGCGGGAGAACGATCCGGTTGGTGAATCCCTGCCCGACGTAGTGGGCGTGCAGCGACCGCTCCAGATGAATCGACGACCGCGGCATGCCCTGCGCCTCGATCCGCTCGTATACCTCTTCGTCGAGTGCGGCGAAGATTTCCTGCAACCGGTCGGCACCGATGTCGTCGATGCGATCGACATGTGAACGGGCGCGCTCGGCGTGCAGCGGCGCCGACACCATACCCAGGGCGCTGAATCCACCGGGGAAGTACGGAATCAACGCGCCCTTGGTGCCGAGCATCTTCGCCAGCCGTGCCGCGAACATCGGGCCGGCGCCACCGAACGCAAGCAGGGTGAACTCGGATGGGTCGACGGCGGCCTCGAAGATGATCTTCGAGCACTCCGACTCGATGTGCGCACACATCAGGTCGAAAACGCCGGCCGCAAGTTCCAGAGCAGTCATGCCGAGTGGTTCGGCGACCGTGCCGAGCGCCACGATCGCCGCGTCGCGATCGAGTCTCATGCGACCGTCGAGGAAGAGCTCGTCCTGCATGAAGCCGAGCGCTACGAGCGCGTCGGTGATAGCAGGACGGGTGCCGCCCCGGCCGTAGCAGGCCGGACCGGGTTCCGAACCCGCGCTCTCGGGTCCGATCTGAAGTGTGCCGTGCTCGTCGCTGTAGATGATGCTGCCGCCGCCGGCACCCACGCTGCGGGTGTCCAGCGCCGGGAAGCCGAGCGGGATACCGAACTCGAGTTCCCAGTCGTCCGTGCGGCGGCCGCGGCCCTCGTGGACGAGGCCGATGTCCGTACTGGTTCCACCGATGTCCACGCAGATGAAGTTCGGCTCCCCGATAATCCGGGAGTATGCCTCCGCACCCAGCAGTCCCGAGGTCGGTCCCGAGTTGATTGCGTACGCGGGCAGTTCGGACACGGTGCGCTCGAGGGTCCGGACACCGCCGTTCATCTGGGTGATCATGATTTGCCCCGGATAGCCGTTACGACGCATCCGCTCTGCGAGACGAGTGAGGTAACGCTCGAGCAACGGGCCGGAGTATGCGTTCAGGATCACCGAGAAGGTCCGGTTGTACTCACCGACGACGGGCCGTACCGACGAGGTCTGTACATACACGTCCGGAACGACTTCGTGCAGGATCTTCCGAACCTGTTCTTCGTGTTCCGGATTGAGGTAGGCGTGCAACAAGCACACCGCGATCGACTCGATACCCTCGCTCTTCAGGAACTCGGCGGCCGCCCGGACCGAGTCCGGATCGACCGGCACGTGCTCGCCGCCGTCGTATGTGAGCCGGCCGACGATCTCCCGCACATGCCGCCGGTTGACCAGCGGCCGCAATTGATGCGGCCTGATCCAGCCGGAGTCGTACAGATCGTCCCCGTCGGGACGTCGCAGTCCGCCCATGTCGAGCATGTCGCGCGCGCCCTCGGAACAGATGAGTGCCGTGGACGGCCCCTTGCGCTCGAGTAACGCATTCAGCGCGACCGTGTTGCCGTGGACGAAGACGGCAATCTCTTCGAAGTCGATCCCGAACGATTCGATCGCGTCGAACACCCCGATGGACTGGTCGTCGGGAGTAGTTCGCACCTTTCCGCGACGGATCTCACCGTCCACGGTATCGACCAGCACCGCATCGGTGAACGTACCTCCGACGTCCACACCGATTCGATAGCGTTGCGCCATTGTTTCCTCCTTTATCCGAACCCGCAGTGGCGGCCGCTCACAACGTTTGTCCCGCATCGATCAGCATCTGCAGCCCTGTGATGTAACGGCCTTCGTCCGACGCCAGAAAGACGAGCGCATTGGACACGTCCACGGGGTCGAGCCACGGAACGTCGAGCTGGTTGTGGTTCGTATAGGCGACGAGAGCGTCGTCGAGCGTCGGATCCTGCAGGTCGGGTCGAAACAGCCGATAGATGTCGTCGTGCCGCATCATCGGCGTGTCCACGATCGTCGGGTGCACCGTGTTGACGCGAATGCCGTAGGTACTGAGCTCTTTGGCGAGCACTTTCATCAGGCCGACGACGCCGTGCTTGGCCGCGGTGTAGTGCGCGAGGTTCGCACTGCCCTTCACCCCCGACGTCGAACTGGTCAGGATGAATGCGCCGCCGCGACCTCCCTCGATGACGTGCCCGACAGCCGCCTTGCACGTGTTCCACACGCCCGTGAGATTCACCCCGATGACGTCGTCCCAGGCGATGTCGTCGAGCTGTGTTGCCGCGTGCAGCGAGAGGATCCCCGCGTTTGCGGCCACTACATCCAGCCGGCCGAGTTCGGCGACGGCCTCATCGACCGCGGATGACAAAGCTTTCGAGTTCCGGACGTCGACGCGTGCGGTGATCGCCCGCCGGCCTTCCTTCTCGACGTACCGTGCGGTCTCATTCAATTCATCGGGGGTGGCCAGCGAGTAGGGCACAGACTCGATGTCCTCACATCGGTCGACGAGGATCACATCAGCGCCCTCTGCGGCCAGGCGCAGCGCATGGCTACGGCCCTGCCCGCGTGCGGCTCCCGTGATCAGTGCAACTCGACCTTCCAGACGTCCCATGTACTCTCCTTTGCTCGTGTCGCGAGTGCGACGGATACGTTCATCGGTGCCGTCGGGCGCCTTCCGCGCCCAGTGTGTGCACCGTCACTGCAACGGTGGAACCATCCTGGCGCGCAGCGGTGCGGACAGAAATCGGCAAAGGGTCGCACCCGGTACGACCAAAGTCGTATGGCGAGGTTTTTTCGAATGCTCGTATAGATTCGAGCGTCGGGGTATCGTTCGGCACGATCGTCGTAGTCAGTCGAAGGACACCGCCATGACAGCAATCGACTATGGTCACGTAGTTCGCCGAGGTCCTCGCCTGGACACCGCGACACTCGAGGTCGTCGATCTCACTTCGACGCGCGTCACAGAATTGCTCGATCGGGTCATCCGAACGCGCACGTCCGACCACGCCGACGACGTCCAGATGGCCCTTGCCGCCCAATGGGACGAGGTCTTCGCAGAAATCAGAAACGCCCCACGCGACGACTCGGACGCGGACCGGCACCGCGCGCTGACCGACGCCTTGAGCGAGATCCGAGCGGCAGAGGCCCTCGTAACCAGCTCCCGTGAACGCGGGGCCGAATCCCGCTTCGGCAGGATTCACGAGGCGGTGTGGCGATTGAACCGGTGCACCACCTCTGACCAGTTGCTCACTTCTGCGGCGCGCGAAATCTGCACGATCGGGTTCGATCGTGCGCTGGTCGCGCGTGTTGCCGATGAACGATGGAACGTGCACCACATGCACGACGAGATCGAAACCAGCTGGGCCTCGGACCTCGTCGCCCAGGGAAAGGAATCGCCGCCACATCTCGATGGAACCATCGTCGAATCCGACACCGTGTCCGATGTGCGCGCTCGCATGGTCTTCGACGTTCAGGACAATCCGCGGGTAGCGAAGTCTCTGGTTCGGATCGGTCGCACCGAGTCGTACTGCGTTGCGCCCCTGAGCATCGGCAAGAACGTATTCGGCTTGATCCACGGCGATTGCTACCACCAGGGGCGACGAGTGGACGCCCAGGACCGTCGCGCACTCTCGACGTTCGCGGACGCGCTCAGCCATTCGCTCGCGCGGGTCACGGTTCTCGAACGCGCGGCTCTGGTTCAGGAACAGATGCGCACGCTGACCGGCGATATACAGATCATCCAGACACCCGCAGGCTCCGGTCCGGACCTGACGAAGCTGTCACGTCGAGAACGCGATGTCGCCGAACTCGTCGCAACCGGCGAATCCAACCGGGGGATCGCGCGCCGGCTGGACATTTCGGAGGCCACCGTCAAAACCCACCTCACGCACGTGTTCCGCAAGCTCGAGGTCACCAGCAGGGCAGAGCTTCTCGCGACCTGGCCGCGTTGACCTGCGCCGAGACGGCCGAACGCAGCTCGATCCGCCGAGTCCGTGGATCGAGCTGCGTGGCCGAAGAGACTGTCCTGCCGTCAGTCGAACATGACGACGCCTCGAATATTCCTGCCCTCGTGCATGTCCCGGTACCCCTGAGAGATATCATCGAGTGAGTAGGTCCGGGTGATCATGTCATCCAGATTCAGCTGACCGCGACGGTACATGTCGAGAAGCCGTTTGACATCCCACATCCCGTTCGTGGCACCGAAGCAGCAACCCTGCAACCGTTTCTGCGACAGCGTCAGATCGGACATACCCACGGGCGAGGCAGTGGCGTGGTGCTTGCCGACCGACGGCACGACAACGGTGCCCGCCTTTCGGATTGCGGCCAACGCCTGCGGCACGTACTCGGGCTCGAGCACTCCCACGGTAATGATCAGAACGTCCGCGCCCTGCCCATTGGTCAGAGGCCGTACCACGTCGACCGCCTCCGCCAGGGTGGCCACCGTGTGGGTAGCGCCGAAGACCGGGGCCATCTCGCGCTTGAACGCAACAGGGTCTACGGCGACGATGTTCGTTGCTCCGGCATGGCGGGCGCCCTGCAGGGCCGCCGACCCGAGACCACCGATCCCTTGCACGATGATCGTGTCTCCCGGTCTGACCTCACCCAGGTTCACCGCCGCACCCCAACCG
>JBCEBZ010000043.1:0-23382 GCA_039206675.1 Rhodococcus sp. (in: high G+C Gram-positive bacteria)
CGCGGGTGATGAGCAGCTGCTTGCCGATCCGGACGACGTCGATGAGCTTCGTCGGATCGGAGTCGAGGTCGACCATGTTGCCGGCCTCCTTCGCCGCGGTGGTGCCGGTGTTCATCGCCACCCCGACGTCGGCCTGGGCCAGCGCCGGCGCGTCGTTGGTGCCGTCGCCGCACATGGCCACCATCCGGCCGCCGCGCTGCTCGCGCCGGATGAGGGCGAGCTTGTCCTCGGGGGTCGCCTCGGCGAGGACGTCGTCGACGCCCGCCTCCTCGGCGATGGCCTTGGCCGTGATCGCGTTGTCACCGGTGATCATCACCGTGCGGATGCCCATCGCGCGCAGCTCGGCGAAGCGCTCCCGGATGCCCTCCTTGACCACGTCCTTGAGGTGGACGACGCCCAGGACACGGGCCGGGCCCTCGTCACGCTGCTCGGCGACGACCAGCGGCGTACCGCCGGTGCCGCTGATCTGCGCCACGATGATCTCGGTGTCCTCCGGTACGGCGCCGCCGGTCTCCGCGACCCAGGCCGCCACGGCGCTGCCCGCACCCTTGCGCAGCCGCAGGCCGGGCGCGTCGATGCCGCTCATCCGGGTCGTCGCGGAGAACTCCACCAGCGTCGACCCCTCCGGCGCCGTCAGGGTCCGGTCGACCAGCGTGACGATGCTCCGGCCCTCCGGTGTCTCGTCGGCCAGGCTGGCCAGCACGGCGGCGTCCTCGAGCTCGGCGAGCGTCACCCCGGAGACCGGGAGCAGCTCACTGGCCTGCCGGTTGCCGTAGGTGATGGTGCCGGTCTTGTCGAGCAGCAGCACGTCGACGTCGCCGGCCGCCTCGACCGCACGCCCGGACATCGCCAGCACGTTGCGGCGCACGAGCCGGTCCATGCCGGCGATGCCGATCGCGCTGAGCAGGGCACCGATCGTGGTCGGGATCAGGCAGACCAGCAGCGCGGTCAGCACCAGCCACGACTGGTGCGCGTGGCTGTAGTCGGCGAGGTAGTAGAGCGTGCCGCAGACGACCAGGAAGATCGCCGTCAGCGTGGTGAGCAGGACGTTGAGCGCGATCTCGTTGGGGGTGCGCTGGCGCTCGGAGCCCTCCACCAAGGCGATCATCCGGTCGACGAACGACTGCCCGGGCTCGGAGGTGATCCGGACCACGATCCGGTCGGAGAGCACGGTGGTGCCGCCGGTGACGGCACTGCGGTCACCGCCCGACTCGCGGATCACCGGCGCCGACTCGCCGGTCACCGCCGACTCGTCGACGCTGGCGACGCCCTCGAGCACGTCACCGTCGCCAGGGATCCGCTCCCCCGCGATCACCACGCAGACGTCGCCCTTGCGCAGCTCGGTCGAGGCGACCGTCTCGATGGTGCCGTCGGCGCGGCGGCGACGGGCGGGCGTCTCCTCCTGCAGGGCGCGCAGGCTCGCCGCCTGCGCCTTGCCCCGGCCCTCGGCGACCGACTCGGCGAGGTTCGCGAACAGCACGGTGAACCACAACCAGGCGGTGACCGCCCAGGAGAACATCGACGGGTCGGCGACGGCCATCACGGTGGTGACGACGGAACCGGCGAACACCACGAACATCACCGGGTTGCGGGCGAGGTGCCGCGGGTCGAGTTTGCGCAGCGCGCCCGGCATCGCCGTCACCAACTGGGCGGGACTGAAGATCCCGGCCTTGACGGGCGCCGGGTCGTGGCCGCCCTCGGGCGTCGTTGTCGGGTCGGTCGCCGGACGACTGGTCACGTTCACACTCACTGCAGAGCCTCCGCGATCGGTCCCAGCGCGAGGGCCGGGAAGAATGTCAATGCCGCGACGAGCACGACGGTGCCGGTGAGCAGCCCGGTGAACATCGGGCCCGCCGTCGGCAGGGTTCCGGCGCCCGCGGCGGTCTTCTTCTGCGACGCCAGGGATCCGGCGAGCGCGAGGACGAAGATGATCGGCAGGAACCGGCCCAGCAGCATGCACACGCCGAGCGCGGCCTGGAACCAGTCGCTCGTGACCGTCAGCCCGCCGAACGCGCTGCCGTTGTTGTTCGACGCCGACGCGAACGCGTACAGCACCTCCGAGAATCCGTGGATCGATCCGGGACTGCCGGGGTCGCCGCTGTTGCCCTGGTAACCGGTGGTCGAGGACAGGATCACGGTGATTCCCGTTCCGACCAGGACCAGCGCGGGCATCACCAGCACCGACAGTGCGGCGAGGGTGATCTCCCGTTGCCGCAGTTTCTTGCCCAGGTACTCGGGTGTGCGGCCGACGAGGAGGCCGCCGACGAAGACGGCGATCAGAGCGAGGACGAGAATGCCGTAGAGGCCGGTGCCCACACCGCCGGGCGCGATCTCACCGAGCAGCATGTTCAGCAACACGGCCCCGCCGCCGAGCGGCGACAGGCTGTCGTGCGCGGAATTCACCGCACCCGTGGACGTTCCGGTGGTACTCACGGCGAACAGCGCGGTCCCCGGAATACCGAAGCGGACTTCCTTGCCTTCCATCATCGCGCCCGCCGCGGTGGCGGCGACGCCGCGCCGACCCGATTCGGCGGCGAGCGTGACGGCGAGCAGTGCACCCCACAGGATGCCCATCACGGCGAGCAGCGTCAGGCCCTGGCGGCGATCACCGACCATGGTGCCGAACGTGCGGGTGAGGGACACCGGGATCAGCAGGATCGCGAGGATCTCGACGATGTTGCTGACCGGGGTCGGGTTCTCGAACGGGTGTGCCGAGTTGGCGGCGAGGATGCCGCCGCCGTTGGTGCCGAGTTCCTTGATCGCCTCCTGTGAGGCGACGGGCGCCAGCGCGTTGGTGACGGCGTTGCCGTCCAGACCGGTGGATTCGAATCCCGTGTGGAAGGACTGGATCACGCCCTGGCTCAACAGAATCAACGCGATGACGAACGAGAACGGCAGCAGAATCCGCAGGCTGCCCCGGGTGAGGTCCACCCAGAAGTTGCCGATCTCGCCGCCCCGCGACACCCGGACGAACCCGCGGATCAGCGCGACCGCGACGGCCATGCCGACCGCCGCGGACACGAAGTTCTGCACGGCGAGTCCGACCGGCTGGGTCAGGTTGCTCATCGTGGTCTCGGGGGCGTACGACTGCCAGTTGGTGTTCGTCACGAACGACACGGCGGTGTTGAACGCGACCGCGGGGCTGACCGCGGACAGGTCGCCGGACAACGGCAGCACTCCCTGAATACGTTGCAGGACATACAGGAAGAGCACGCCGGCCATCGAGAATCCCAGCACGCTGCCTGCGTAGCCGTACCAGGTCTGCTCCGTGTGGGGGTTGATGCGGCACAGGCGGTACAACACGGATTCGACCCGCAGGTGCCTGCGTGATTCGTACACGCGGGCCATGTAATCGCCCACCGGCACGTATGCCGCCGCGAGGACCGCGACGACGAACGCGATCTGCAGTCCGGCCGCGAGGGCGGGCGTCATCAGAACCGCTCCGGGTCGATGAGCGCGACGAGCAGATACACGACCAGCGCCGCCGCGATCGCGACGAGGGCGACGGCGAGAATTCCGGCGGCGGTCATGTCGCGCGCCCGGTCTGCAGGGCACGGAGAACGAGCGCGCAACAGGCGAATCCGCCGAGGACGAGCGCTACGTAGGCCACGTCGGCCATGTGAGGATCCCTCTTCGTACTGATCCTGCGGTTCAGCGCAGGCACGACACCCCGCGGTTGCGGGGCGTCATGCCAGCATCGCGCCGGATCCGGGCGACGGAGGGCTCGCTGACGAAGCGCTTACGGGACTTCCCCCGCTCTTGACGCTTTCCTTACGCGGTCCGGGTCAGCCGCGACACCGACGCGGGCACCGGCGTGCCGGTCGCCACCCAGGGCGCCGGGACGGGGTCGCCCGCGACCGACCTCACAGGGACGACGCCGGCCCACGCACTGCTCGCTTCGGCGGGTTCGCCCGGCGGCGCGTCCCGCACCTTGACGGTCCACTGGCCCGGCTCGATCGGAAGGGCCAGGGCCAGCGTCGCGGCGAGCTCCTTGCGCCGGTGTCCCCGAACCTCTCTGCTGCGACCGGGGATCAGCACGTCCGACAGCGCGTCCAGGGCGCCGGCGGATTCGTCCGCGTCCAGCGTCACGAGGTTGCCGCGGACGACCGCGGAACGGTAGTTGGCGGACGAGTCGAACAGCGTGTCGGCGACGACGATTCCGTCGAGCATCGCGACGCACAGCACCGCGGGGGCGCCTGCCGCCACCTGCCGCAGCGCACCGGCCCCGGTGGAACCGTGGAGCAGGATCCTGTCGCCGTCGCGGGCGTAGAGCATCGGCACGGCCCAGGGCAGGCCGTCGACGACGGTGGCGAGGGTGCCCATCGGCGCGGCGTCGAGGACGGCGTCGAGTTGCGCTCGTTCGGTTCGGGCACGGTCCGGGTATCTCTTGATCTTGTCCACGACATCCATCCTCACTCTCATGTGGTTCAGCCTCCAGATCCACAATGGGAAATATCGACAGACCAGTATTGTGGGTCCATGCCCCGGATCAGCCCCGAACTGCACCTGACGTTGCGGCTCCCCGATACCGATGCACCGCTTCGGCACCGCATCGCGGAGTCGATCCTCGACGAGATCCGGGTGGGCCGCCTGCGGCCCGGCGACCCGCTACCCTCCACGCGGACGCTCGCCGGCCACCTGACGGTCGCGCGGGCGTCGGTGGTCGACGCGTACGACGAACTCTGCTCGTCCGGCTACGCGAACGCCCGCGCCGGTTCCGGCACCCGGATCGCTCCGGGCGCCGACGTGGCGGCCCGTGCCCACGTCGCCTCGCACACGGTCACGCGCAGGTCGGAGCGGGCACCGCAGGACGCCCCCACGACACGGGCGGCGCTGTGGGACCTCACCCCCGGCCACCCCGACCCCGGCCTGATCTCCACCACCGACTGGCGCCGGGCGTGGCGTTCGGCCGCGGCCGCCGCGGTGACGTCCGACGTCCCCGGCCCCGACGGGCACCCGGAGTTGCGGCGCGCCCTGGCGGGGCATCTGCGCCGCACCCGGGGGATCGCGGCGCGGCCCGACGAACTCGTCATCGTTCCGGGAGTGGGCTCCGCGCTCCGGACCGTCGTCGCCGCGGCCGGACTGAGCGGCCCCGACGTGGCATTCGAGGAGCCCGGCTACACCCGGGCCCGCCTGGTCCTCGAGGCCTCGGGCGCGCGAACACGCTGCGTGCCCGTGGACGACGACGGCCTCGATCCCGCACTGCTGCGCGGCACCGACGCGGCGGCCTACTGCACGCCGGCCCATCAGTATCCGATGGGCGCCCGGATGCCGGTGGGCCGCAGGGCCCGGCTCGTCGCCGACGCCGCGGCGTCCGGAACGCTGATCATCGAGGACGACTACGACGGCGAGTTCCGCTACGACGTCTCGGCGTTGCCGGCCCTGCGCAGCATCGACCGCGGATCCGAGTGCGTGGCCTACGTGGGCACCGCATCGAAGATCCTGACTCCCGCGATCCGGGTGGCGTGGGTGATCGCCCCTGCGGCGCTGCGGCCGGGGATCGTCCGGGCGCTGGACACGACCGGTGAAGCCTGCTGCGCGATCACGGCGCTCGCGCTGGCGCATTTCATCGACTCGGGTGCGTTGTCGCGGCACCTCGCCCGCGCGTCCCGCACATACGCGGCCCGCCGGTCGGCGTTCGTCGCCGCCCTGCGGCAGCAGCTGCCGGCGATGAGCACCGACGGCGTCGGGGTCGCCGGCATCGAAGCCGGTCTCCACGTCGTCCTGACACTGCCGCGCTCGGTCGACGACGTCGCCCTGTCCGCGGACCTGCAGGACCACGGGGTGACGGTGCCGAGCCTCGCCGACTACCGCACCACGCCGAGCGGACCCCGGGGACTGGTCTGCGGTTACGCCCGGCTGCCCGAGTCCCGGGCCCGGGGGGCCGCCGAAGCGATCGGGGAGGTGGTCCGCCGGCACCTCCGCTGATACTGTTCGTTCGAACGAACAGTCACGGGGAGGGGCGAGATGAGCACGGGACAACTGGGCGGCGAACAGCGGGGCGACGAGGAAGGCGACCGGTCACCGGGACTCGTCGAACAGGTGAAAGCCCTGGCCTCCGGCCACACCACGTCGGTCGCGGCCACCCGCGCCGCGCTCGACCGCATCGACGCGAGCCAGCCGACGCTCAACGCGTTCAAGGTGGTCCGCAGGAACAAGGCACTGGCCGAGGCCGCCGAGGCCGACCGCCGGATCGCGGCCGGTGAACGCCTCCCGCTCCTCGGAGTCCCGATCGCCGTCAAGGACGACGTCGACGTGGCCGGGGAGCCCACCGCGTTCGGCTGCCCGGGCGACTTCCCGCCCGCGGCGCGGGACTCCGAGATGGTGCGGCGACTGCGCGCCGCCGGAGCCGTCGTCGTCGGCAAGACCAACAGTCCCGAACTGGGGCAGTGGCCGCTCACCGGCGGACCCGCCTTCGGCCACACCCGCAATCCGTGGAACGGCGACCACACCCCCGGCGGGTCGTCCGGAGGCGCCGCGGCGGCCGTGTCCGCCGGCCTCGTCGCCGCCGCGATCGGTTCCGACGGCGCCGGTTCGATCCGCATCCCCGCAGCATGGACCAACCTCGTCGGAATCAAACCGCAACGCGGCCGCATCTCCACCTGGCCCGCCGCCGAGGCGTTCTACGGTCTCACCGTCAACGGCCCGCTCGCCCGGACGGTCGCCGACGCGGCGCTGCTCCTCGACGTCGCGGCGGGATCTCACGGGGGCGACATCCACACACCGCCGGCGGTCACCGTCAGCGACGCCGTCGGCCGAGACCCCGGGCGCCTGCGCATCGCGCTGTCCCTGCGGATCCCGTTCACCGCCACCCCCACGACGCTGCACCCCGAGGTGCGCCAGGGCGTCGCGCGGATCGCCGAGGCGCTGCGCAGGCTCGGGCACCGCGTCGTGGTGGACGACCCCGACTACGGAATCATGTTCGGGCTCGGCTTCCTCCCCCGGTCGATGGTCGGCATCGACGACTGGATGCGGAAGGTCCCCGACCCGTCCCTCGTCGACCCGCGCACCAAGGGCAACGCCCGGACCGGGCGGTTGCTGCGCGGGGCACCGCTGCGCGCCGCCCGGGCGGCCGAGCCGAGAATGCGGAGACGCGTCGGTGCGATCTTCGACGAGTACGATCTCGTCCTCGCCCCGACCACCGCCACACCCCCGCCGGGGGTCGAGGGGATCGACGGCATCGGGTCGTGGGCCACGGACAAGGTGATCACCGCGGTCTGCCCGTACGCGTGGCCGTGGAACGTGCTGGGCTGGCCCAGCGTGAACGTCCCGGCCGGGTTCACGTCCGGTAACCTGCCGATCGGCGCCCAGCTGATGGGGCACGACAACGCGGAGCCGCTCCTGGTGTCGGTTGCGGCCCAGCTCGAGTCGGTGCTCCGGTGGGACCTCGAACGTCCCGGGAAGTGGTGGTGACCGATGGCTTCGACGGATGTCCGTGACCGCATCCTCGCGGCGGCACTGCACATCGTCGGCACGGAAGGCATTCCCGGCGTGACCAATCGGCGGATCGCGGCGCAGGCCGGGGTGTCGCTCGGCTCCATCACGTACCACTTCCCCACGCAGACGGACCTGCTGCGCGCCGCGCTGTCGGGATTCGTGACGGAGGAGACGCAGCGGCTGTCGGAGCTGGCGGAGGGATACCGCGACAAGGGGCTGAGCTTCGAGGACGTCGCCGCACTGACCGAGAAGGTCGCGAAGGATCTGGCGTTCTCCGCCGAACGGATCGCGCCGTTCGAGCTGTACATCCAGGCGGGCCGCGATCACGAGCTCCGCCAGGCCGCCGCCGAATGCTTCGCCGCGTACGACGAACTGACGGTGACGATCCTCACCGCCCTCGGGGTCCCCGATGCGGCGTCCGTCGCCCCCACGGTCGTGGCGACCATCGCCGGCCTGCAGCTGCGCAGGCTCGCCACCGGCAGCGACGGGGAGCACGACTTCGCGGCGTCGGTGCTCCTGCTGCTGAAGGCCGCCGGCCCCGTGAGTGGTTGACGAGTCCCTGGAGTCGTCAACCACGCACCGGTGGCGCAGCCGCCTAGAACCCCAGCCGGCCCAGCTGTTTCGGGTCGCGCTGCCAGTCCTTGGCGACCTTCACGTGCAGTTCGAGGAAGATCTTGGTGCCGAGCAGTTTCTCGATCTGCAGCCGCGCCTTGGTCCCCACCTCGCGGAGGCGGGCACCGCCCTTGCCGATCACGATGCCCTTCTGCGACGGCCGCTCGACGTACAGCAGCGCGTGTACGTCGAGCAGTTCGCCCTGCTTCTCGGTGCGTCCCTCGCGGGGGATGACCTCCTCGATGACCACGGCCAGCGAGTGCGGCAGTTCGTCGCCGAGTCCCTCGAGGGCTGCCTCGCGGATGAGTTCGGCCATCAGCGTCTCTTCGGGTTCGTCGGTGAGTTCGCCGTCCGGGTAGAACGCCGGCCCCTCCTCCATCTTCGACGCGAGGACGTCGACCAGCACCTCCACCTGCTCGCCGGACGCGGCGGACACCGGCACGACGTCCGTCTCCGGGCCGAGGAGCTGGGAGACGGCCAGCAACTGCTGCCCGACCATGTCCTTGCTGACCTTGTCGATCTTCGTGACGATGCCGACGAGCGTGGTCTTCGGCGCGATCTGCCGGACCTGCTGCACGATCCACCGGTCGCCGGGACCGATCTTCTCGTCCGCCGGGATGCACAGGCAGATCACGTCGACCTCGGAGTAGGTGTCGCGCACGAGGTCGTTGAGGCGCTGGCCGAGGAGCGTCCGGGGGCGGTGCAGCCCCGGGGTGTCGACGAGAATCAGCTGCGCGTGGTCGCGGTGCACGATGCCGCGGATGGTGTGCCGGGTGGTCTGCGGGCGCGAGGACGTGATCGCGATCTTGCTGCCCACCAGCGCGTTGGTCAGCGTGGACTTGCCCGTGTTGGGCCGTCCGACGAAACAGACGAATCCGGAACGGAATTCGGGTTTACTCATGTTGCTCCTCGATCACGGATCCATCGGTTCGCGCGAAGACGACGGCCGCCTGCGCACTGACTTCGTGTAGCGCGGCGATGCCCGGGTCGTCCGGGTCCCCGCCGATCACGGCTGCCGCCTCGAAACCCTCGGCGCCACTCGACACCGCCGCCGCGACAGCCGCCTGCAGCGCGGTCAGCGACAGCGACGTCAACGCGACCGCACCGGCCGAGTAGGTGCGGCCGTCGAGATCGCGGACGGCCGCGCCCTGGCCACTTCCGGTGCGGCCGAACGCTCCTCGCGCGAGCACGATCAGTTTCGCGTCTTCCGCGTCCAGTTCAGTCAACGTCGCCCTCCCGTTCACGGTCGTGGACGTCGTCGTCCTCGTCGATCGGTGCGCGTTGCACGAAGACGGTGCTGATCCGCACCCGCCCGCGCACGTCGGGCGAACCCTCGCCGCGGAGGACGAGACCGTGCGAGACGACCTCGGATCCCGGGAGCGGCACCCTGCCGAGTTCGTATCCGATGAGCCCACCGACTGTTTCGACCTCGTCGTTCTCCACCTCGATGCCGAACAGGTCACCGAGATCCTCGATCGGCAGTCGCGCGGACACGCGGTACATGCCGTCGCCGAGGTCCTCGACCGGCGGGGTCTCGTCCTGGTCGTACTCGTCGGCGATCTCCCCGACGATCTCCTCGATGACGTCCTCGATGGTGACCAGGCCTGCGATACCGCCGTATTCGTCGACCAGCACCGCCATGTGGTTGCGGTCACGCTGCATCTCGGCGAGCAGGCTGTCGAGGGGTTTGGAATCGGGCACGAACACGGCGGGCCGCATCACGTCGCCGACGAGGACACTGCGTCCGCCGTCGCGCGAGTGATACGTCTGCTGCACGAGGTCTTTGAGGTAGACCACCCCGAGGACGTCGTCGACGTTCTCCCCGATCACCGGGATCCGCGAATGCCCGCTGCGGACGGCCAGCGACGTCGCCTGCCCGGCGCTCTTGTCGCTCTCGATCCACACCATCTCGGTGCGCGGCACCATCACCTCGCGGGCGGAGGTGTCGCCGAGTTCGAAGACGGACTGGATCATCCGGCGTTCCTCGTCGGCCACCACGCCGCGTTCCTGCGCCATGTCGACGAGTTCGCGCAGTTCGATCTCGGAGGCGAAGGGGCCGTTGCGGAATCCCTTGCCCGGGGTGATCGCGTTGCCGATCAGGATGAGCAGGCGGCTGATCGGACCGAGCAGGGTTCCGATGACCTGCAGGGGAAACGACGTGATCAACGCGATCGTGTAGGCGTGCTGGCGGCCGAGCGTCCGCGGGCCGACCCCGATCACGACGTAGTCGACGAGCACCATGATGACGGCGGTGAACGTCAGCGCCCACACGGGTTCGAGGAGATCGGACAGCCCACCGACGAGCACCACCGTCGCCGTGATCTCGCACAGGATGCGCAGCAGCACCATGAGATTCACGTACCGGGGACGATCCGAGAGGATACGGAGCACCCGCGTGGCGCCGGGGCGATCCTCCTTCGCCATCTCCTCGATGCGCGCGGACGAGATCGTGTTGAGTGCGGAATCGACGGCGGCGAAGACACCGCCGAGAGGGACGAGGACGATCGCGAGGACGATCAGCGCGATGGCGCTAGTCACAGAAGACCCTTCACGTGGCGGTTACTGATCCGGGGCGTCGAAGAAGCCGGCCTTGCCGAGCAGCTTCTGGTCCCGGGCAGCGAGCGCGGCGTCGCGTTCGGCCCTGCGCAGATCCTCGTACCAGTCTTCGAGCAACTGGTTCTGCAGGCCGAACATCTCCTTCTCCTCCTCCGGTTCGGCGTGGTCGTAGCCGAGGAGGTGCAGCACACCGTGCACGGTGAGCAGAGCGAGTTCGTGGGCGAGCGGATGACCGGCCTTGTCGGCCTGGTCGGCGGCGAAGGACGGGCACAGCACGATGTCGCCGAGCATCGACGGTCCCGGCTCGGGTGAATCCGGGCGGCCGCCGGGCTCGAGCTCGTCCATCGGGAACGACATCACGTCGGTGGGACCGGGCAGGTCCATCCACCGCATGTGGAGGTCGGCCATGGTGGCCGAGTCCACGAGGACCATCGACAACTCGGCCGCGGGGTGCACGTCCATCCTCGCGATCACGAAGCGGGCAACGCTGATCAGCTCCTCTTCGGAGACGTCCATGCCCGATTCGTTCGAGACTTCGATGCTCATGTGTGTCGCTTCCTCCTGGTTCCGGCGACACTCACCCTACCGTCGTGGAGAACGCGAGTGCGCCGCTCTCCGCTGTGCGCGGTTCCCGAGCTCGACCTTGCCGTCCCGGTCCGCCTCGAAACGCTCGTACGCGTCGACGATGTCGGACACCAGCCGGTGCCGGACCACGTCGCTGCTGTTGAGTTCGGCGAAGTAGATGTCGTCGATGTCACCGAGGATCTCGGTGGCCGCGCGGAGCCCGGACCGGGCGCCGCCCGGAAGGTCCACCTGCGTGACGTCGCCGGTGACGACGACCTTGGAACCGAAACCCAGCCGGGTGAGGAACATCTTCATCTGCTCGGCGGTGGTGTTCTGCGCCTCGTCGAGGATGATGAACGCGTCGTTGAGCGTGCGGCCGCGCATGTACGCGAGCGGCGCCACCTCGATGACACCCGACTGCATCAGCTTCGGGATGGCCTCGGGGTCCATCATGTCGTGCAGGGCGTCGTGCAGCGGCCGCAGGTACGGATCGATCTTCTCGTGCAGCGTGCCGGGCAGGAACCCGAGCCGCTCCCCCGCCTCGACCGCGGGGCGGGTGAGGATGATCCGCGACACCTGCTTCGTCTGCAGGGCCTGCACCGCCTTCGCCATCGCGAGGTAGGTCTTGCCGGTGCCCGCGGGTCCGATGCCGAACACGATGGTGTTGGCGTCGATCGCGTCGACGTACCGCTTCTGGTTCAGCGTCTTCGGCCGGATCGTCTTGCCGCGGCGCGACAGGATGTCGAGCGTGAGAACCTCGGCGGGCGAATCGCTGAGGCCCTGCGTGAGCATGCCGACCGTGCGGCGCACCGCGTCGGGGGTCAGCGGCTGCCCGCGACCGACGATGGCGCTCAGTTCGGCGATGACCCGCTCGGCGAGAGCGACGTCGCCGGGGCGTCCCGTCAACGTGACGGCGTTGCCGCGTACATGGATGTCTGCGTCCAGGACCCGTTCGAGAGCGCGCAGATTCTCGTCGGAAGAACCGAGGAGAGGCGGGACCGTTTCGGGTGGGAGATCGATACTCGAACGCACGGTGCGTTCCGCCGGACGCGTGGCGCCGAACGTCTCGCCGTTCTGGTCTTGTTCGCTCACGTGAGGGATATGGCCTTCTTCCCGGTTCCTGGTCGGTCACGACGGTCGTCGTGATGAAGGAAGTCTATCGCTCGCAGGTCACAGCGCCCACCCGATTACGCGACGCCGTCACCGATCCGGGACGTCCGGATGCTCGCGCAGCCACTGCGCCGGCCACGAGGGCGGGTTCGCGGCGACCGCCGTTCAGAACTCGCCGTCGTCGGACAGGAGGACGTCGCGCGAGATCTTCCAGCACTCGGTCTCCGGATTCAGGAACGCGTAATGGTCTTCGCCCTCGACGACGTGCAGCGCGACCGGATCGCCTGCCGCCCGCGCCGCCTCGCCGTACCGGACGCTCACCTTCGCCGGGACCTGTGCGTCCTCCGTGCCGTGGATGCACACCACCGGCACCCCGGTGGGGATGCGATGCAGCGGGGACGCGGCGCGGTACCGATCCGGGTCCTCGTCGAAGGGGACGCCGAGGAGGTCCTCGATGTAGCCGATCCGCCGGCCGCGTTCCCCCGCGGACGCGAGGTCGAGGGCGCCGGCCTGGGACACGACCCGTTCCGGCCGGACCGCGGTCTGCTTCTCCCCGGCCAGCCACACCGCGAGTTGCCCGCCCGCGGAATGACCGACCACCCGGACCTTCGACAGGTCGAACGGGACGGGCGACCGCTCGGCGACCGGACCGGCGATCGCGTCGAGCGCGGCGAGAACGTCGGCGGACATCTCGTCCCACCGGCCGCCCGCACCGAGCCTGCGGTATTCGACGTTCCAGACCGCGACGCCGTGGCGCGCCAGATCGACCGCGAAGCTCGTGCCCAGGTTCAGGTGGTATTTCCCGCTCCAGAAACCGCCGTGGACGACCATCACCACCGGCACGGGGGTCGACACCGGTTCCTCGGGCGGATAGAAGTGCCCGAACTGCTGCGGTTCGGTTCCGTAGGCGATGCGAATGCGGTCCACGGACAGTCAGGCTAGCGGGGCCGCACCCCAGCGGTCGGTGAGGACGCCGATGGCGCCGAGCGCGACGGCCGCGGCGGTCGAGGTCCGCAGGACGTGCGGACCGAGCAGCACCGGCACGGCGCCCGCCTCGGTCAGCGCGGTGATCTCCTCCTCGGAGATGCCGCCCTCGGGACCGACGACGAGCACGATCTCGGCGGCCGAACGCAGCGGAAGCTCGGCGAGGCCCTGCGTCGCGGCCTCGTGCAGCACGGCGACGACTCCGCCGCGTCCTGTGACCTCGCGGACGACGGCGAGCATCCCGGCGGTGCGGTGCAGTTCCGACACCTCGGGCACGATCGCCCGCCGGGACTGCTTGGCCGCGGCGAGAGCCGCGCTACGCCAGCGAGCGACACCCTTCGCGACCTTCGGGCCCTCCCACCGCGCCACGCACCGCGCGGACTGCCACGGCACGATCGCGTCGACCCCGGCCTCGGTGGCCAGCTCGACCGCCAGCTCGGACCGCTCGGCCTTCGGAAGCGCCTGCACCACGGTCACACTCGGCGACGGGGCCGACACCTGACGACGCTCGTGGACGGTGAGTTCGAGCCGGTCCTTACCGGCCGCCGTCACCTCGGTGTCGGCGAGACCACCCCGGCCGTCGGCCAGCACGATCCGCTCCCCGACACCGATCCGGCGCACCGTCGCGGCATGCCTGCCCTCCGGGCCGTCCAGGACGGCGGTGCCCCCCACCTCGGGCAGCGGGTCGAGGAAGAAGACCGTCGCCGCCACGGTCAGCGACCGCTGAACGCTTCACGCAGGCGCGAGAACAATCCGCCGCTGTGCTGGGACCCGGTGGAGACGACCTCGGCGACGTCGCGGTCGCGCAGGTCCTTGAGTTCGCGGAGAAGCTTCGTCTCCTTGTGGTCGAGGCGCGACGGAACCACGACCTCGAGGTGCGCGTGCACGTCGCCGCGGATACCGGACCGCAGCTTCGGCATGCCGTGCCCGCGCAGGACCGTCACCGACCCCGGCTGGGTTCCCGGCTCGATGGTGATCTCCTTGGGACCGTCGATGATCGTGTCGATCGTCACGGTGGTGCCGAGGGCGGCGTCGATCATCGGAACCCGGATCGTGCAGTGCAGGTCTTCGCCGTCGCGCACGAACACCTCGTGCGCCTGCTCGACCACCTCGACGTACAGGTCGCCCGCCGGTCCGCCGCCGGGGCCGACCTCGCCCTGTGCGGCGAGACGGATCCGCATGCCGCCCGCGACACCGGCCGGGACCTTCACCGTGATGTCGCGGCGGGCGCGCACCCGGCCGTCGCCGCCGCACTTGTGGCACGGGTCGGGAATCGTCTCGCCTGCACCGCGGCAGGTGGGGCACGGCCGGGACGTCATGACCTGGCCGAGGAACGAACGCTGCACGGACTGGACCTCGCCCGCGCCGCCGCACGTCTCACAGCGCACCGGCGTGGAGTCGCCGTTGGTACCCGAACCGGTGCAGCTGTCGCAGAGGATCGCCGTCTCGACGGTGACGTGCTTGCTGACGCCGGTCGCGCACTCCGCCAGCGTCAGTTTGGTGCGCAGGAGTGAATCGGCGCCCGGCTGGACGCGGCCGCGCGGCCCGCGGCCCGCACCGCCCCCGCCGCCGAAGAACGCTTCGAACACGTCGCCGAGACCGCCACCGAAACCACCGCCGAAGCCGGCACCGCCTCCGCCGCCACCCGAGGACAGGGGGTCGCCGCCGAGGTCGACGATGCGGCGCTTCTCCGGATCCGACAGCACCTCGTAGGCCGTCGAGATGTCCCGGAACCGGGCCTGCGCCGCCTCGTCGGGGTTCACGTCGGGATGCAGTTCCCTCGCAAGCTTGCGGTACGCGCGCTTGAGCTCCTGGTCGGTCGCCTTCTGATCGACGCCGAGCGTTGCGTAGTAATCCCGTGCCACGTTGAGTCTCTCGTCCTTCTCTACTTCGTTATCTCGCCACTGGTCCGTGTGCGCGCCGCACTGCGTGCGGCGCAGTCGCCGGGCCGGCCGTCACCGCTCGGCGAGCACCTGGCCGATGTATCTCGCAACGGCTGCCACCGACGCGATTGTTCCCGGATAGTCCATCCGGGTGGGTCCGAGCACGCCCATTCCGCCGAGCACGGTGCCCGCCGCACCGTAGCCGGTCGAGATCACGGACGTGCCGCGCATCTGCTCCACCTGGGTTTCCTCGCCGATCCGCACCGTCACGGTGCCTGCGTCCTGGGTGGCGGCCAGCAGCTTGAGCACCACCACCTGCTCCTCGAGGGCCTCCAGGACCGCGCGCAGCGAACCGGGGAATCCGCTGATTCCGGTGAAGTCGGCCGCGTTGCGGGTCAGGTTCGCGGTGCCGCCGAGGACGAGACGCTCCTCGGGATGCTCGACGAGCGTTTCCACCAGCACGGTGGCCGAACGGATCACGGCGTCGCGCAGATCTTCGGGAGCCTCGTCGGCCAGCTCCGACACGGCGATGGACGCCGCCGCCAGCCGTTTGCCGTCGAGGGCGCCGCCGAGCAGTCCGCGCAGCCGCGCCAGGTCCTCGTCGTCGAGGACGTCGCCGAGTTCGACGATGCGCTGATCCACCCGGCCCGAATCGGTGATGAGCACCAGCAGCAGGCGGGCGGGGGTCAGCGCGACCACCTCGAGGTGCCGGACCGACGACGCCGAGAGTGTGGGATATTGCACAACCGCGACCTGGCGTGTGAGTTGCGCGAGCAGTCGCACACCGCGCCGGAGCACGTCGTCCAGATCGACCCCGGACTCGAGGAAATCGAGGATCGCGCGGCGCTCCGCCGTCGACAACGGCTTCACGTCGGCGAGCCGGTCGACGAACAGCCGGTAGCCCTTGTCGGTGGGGACGCGACCGGAACTCGTGTGCGGCTGGGCGATGTAACCCTCGCTCTCGAGGAACGCCATGTCGTTGCGCACCGTCGCACTGGACACACCCAGGTTGTGCCGCTCGACCAGCGCCTTCGATCCCACCGGCTCCTGGGTCGAGACGTAGTCGGCGACGATGGCGCGGAGAACCTCGAACCGTCTGTCGTCCGTGCTCGACATCGCCGTCCACCTCCAGTTCTCGATCGTCACGAGCAGCGGCGTCACCGAACCTTCGTTCGGGTCGGCCGTCGCATCCCCTGAGCTACGCGCAGATGCGCGTGCGTCTCGGCTCGGTCCAGTCTAATCGTCGCGTCGCCGATACCGGCTGAGGCCTTACTGTGGTGGGCGGAGACGAGCAGAGGCAACCACCAGGGGCGGATGGCGAGGCGATGATTTTCAAAGGTGTCATGGACGGCAAGCCGTACCCGGACCACGGGTTGTCGCTGCGAGACTGGTCCAAGATCCCGCCGCGGCAGGTGCGGCTCGACGAGATCGTCACCACGACCAAGGTTCTCGAACTCGACCGGCTGCTGTCGGAGGACTCGACGTTCTACGGCGACCTGTTCCCGCACGCGGTGCAGTGGCACGGGGTGCTCTACCTCGAGGACGGATTGCACCGGGCGGTGCGCTCGGCGCTGCGGAACCGCGTCGTGCTGCACGCCCGCGTGTTCGACTACGACGAGATGCCCGGCATCGTCACGGCCTGAGCCGGCCGCGCTGTCGAACGCTGCTCGTCAGCGCAGCACCGTCCGGACGACGGCGTCGGCGAGGAGCCGCCCGCGGTCGGTCAGCACCAGGTGCTCCCCCGCCCGCACCAGCAGTCCGTCGGCGATCACCGTCTCGGCCGCGCTCTTCGCCGCGTCGTCCAGTTCCGCCACGGGAAGTCCCGTGCGCAGCCGCGCCGTCAGCATCACCCGCTCGACGTGGACGTCCTCCGCCGTCAGCTGCTCGCTGCCACCGACGGGCAGGCTTCCCGCCGCCAGCTGGTCCGCGTAGCGCGCCGGATGCTTGACGTTCCACCAGCGCACACCGCCGACGTGGCTGTGCGCGCCCGGCCCGGCGCCCCACCAGTCCCCGCCGTCCCAGTAGCCCAGATTGTGCCGGCAGGCCGCGCCGTCGCGCGCCCAGTTCGACACCTCGTACCAGGTCAGGCCCGCCTCCGCGAGCCGGGCGTCGATCCGTTCGTACCGCGACGCCAGCACGTCGTCGTCGGGCGCGGGCAGTTCGCCGCGGCGCACCTTCCGCGCCAGCGCGGTGCCGTCCTCGACGATCAGCGCGTACGCGGACACGTGGTCCACGCCCGCGGACAGCACCGCGTCCAGCGACAGGTCGAGGTCCTCGTCCCGCTCCCCCGGCGTGCCGTAGATGAGGTCGAGATTGACGTGCCCGAACCCGGCGGCCCGCGCCTCCAGCGCGGCCGCGACCGCGCGGCCCGGCGTGTGGGTGCGGTCGAGCACCTTCAGCACGTGCTGCGCCGCCGACTGCATGCCCAGCGAGATCCGCGTGAATCCGCCCGCGAGCAATCGGTCGAAGAACTCCGGCGACGTGGACTCCGGGTTCGACTCGGTGGTCACCTCGGCGCCGTCCGCGAGCCCGAAACTCGACCGGACCGCGCCGAGGACGTCCGCCAGGCCGTCGCCGCCGAGCAGGGACGGCGTGCCGCCGCCGACGAAGACCGTGTCGACGGCCGGAGCGCCCGTCATCTGCGCGGCCAGGTCGAGTTCGCGGCGCAATCCCTCCATCCACGATTGCGGCGACGCCGACGTCCCCAGCTCACCGGCCGTGTACGTGTTGAAATCGCAATATCCGCAGCGTGTGGCACAGAACGGCACGTGCACGTAGATCCCGAACGGCCTACTCCCCACACCCGCCAGCGCACCCTCGGGCAACGCGAATGCCGCCGCCTCGCCCCGACCGACCGTGGAAGTACTCAATCCGTTCACCCTTACAGTCTCCCAGGCCTCGAGCCCGGCGCTCCCCACCCGACCGCGGCGACCGCTCGTCGTGATATTTCCCGCAAAAATGGTGGAAATCGGTGCCCGGCTCTGCGTGAGCGATCTGACGTGGCACAATGGTCCCCATGACCGGACCCGGAGTGCGACTTGTGGCGCGTCGTCACGTCGATCTCAAGCGTGTCTGCAGCTGTTGTTGTCTGCCCTGTATCGCGCAGTAATTCAGCCTGTCAGCCCGTTCATCATTCTTCTCGACTTCCGGCCGGATTCGAATGCCCCGAGCGAGGACCAGCCCTCCTCCTCGGCCTCAGCCGGTGCATCGTGAGATTCAGGAGTGCTCCATGACGTCGACCACCGACGCCTCCCCCGCTGCCGCCCAGGCAGCCCCCGCGCGCACGCGCACGGCGAAGCCGGCCCGGCGTCGCGCCGAAGGCCAGTGGGCCCTCGGGTACCGCGAGCCCCTCAATGCCAACGAGCAGGCCAAGAAGGACGACAACCCGCTCAACGTCCGGGCCCGCATCGAGAACATCTACTCCAAGCAGGGCTTCGACAGCATCGACAAGGGCGACCTGCGCGGCCGCATGCGCTGGTGGGGTCTGTACACCCAGCGCGAGCAGGGCTACGACGGCACCTTCACCGGCGACGAGAACATCGACCTGCTCGAGGCCCGGTACTTCATGATGCGGGTCCGCTGCGACGCCGGCGCCCTGAACGTGGAGCAGTTGCGCACCCTCGGCGGCATCTCCACCGAGTTCGGTCGCGACACCGCCGACCTCTCGGACCGCGAAAACGTCCAGTACCACTGGATCGAGATCGAGAACGTCCCGGAGATCTGGAAGCGCCTCGAGTCCGTCGGCCTGCAGACCACCGAGGCCTGCGGCGACTGCCCGCGCGTCGTGCTCGGCTCCCCGCTGGCCGGCGAGTCCCTCGACGAGGTCCTCGACCCGACGCCCGCGATCGACGAGATCGTGCGCCGCTACATCGGCAAGCCCGAGTACTCGAACCTGCCGCGCAAGTTCAAGACCGCGATCTCCGGCCAGCAGGACGTGGTGCACGAGATCAACGACGTCGCGTTCGTCGGCGTCAACCACCCCGAGCACGGACCCGGCCTGGACCTGTGGGTCGGCGGCGGCCTGTCCACCAACCCGATGCTCGCGCAGCGCGTCGGCGTGTGGGTGCCGCTCGACGAGGTGCCGGACGTGTGGGAGGCCGTGGTCTCGATCTTCCGCGACTACGGCTACCGCCGGCTGCGCTCCAAGGCGCGGCTGAAGTTCCTGATCAAGGACTGGGGCATCGAGAAGTTCCGCGAGGTGCTCGAGACCGAGTACCTGAAGCGGAAGCTGATCGACGGCCCGGCGCCGGCCAAGCCGGAGCGCCCGATCGACCACATCGGTGTGCAGAAGCTGCGCAACGGGCTCAACGCGATCGGCTTCTCCCCGATCGCGGGCCGGGTGTCGGGCACCATCCTGACCAAGGTGGCCGAGGCGGTGGCCGCCGTCGGTTCCGATCGCGTCCGCTTCACCCCGTACCAGAAGTTGATCGTGCTCGACGTGCCGGACGACAAGGTCGAATGGCTGATCGACGAGCTCAAGCCCCTCGGGCTGCACGGGCGTCCGTCGCACTGGCGTCGAAACCTGCTGGCATGCAGCGGCATCGAGTTCTGCAAGCTGTCGTTCACCGAGACCCGCAAGCGCTCGCAGGTGCTCGCGCCGGAGCTCGAGGAGCGCCTGGCGGACATCAACGCCAGCCTGGACGTGCCGATCACGGTGAACATCAACGGCTGCCCGAACTCCTGCGGCCGGTCCCAGATCGCCGACATCGGGTTCAAGGGCATGCTCGTCGACGACGGTGCGGGCAACCAGATCGAGGGCTTCCAGGTGCACCTGGGCGGCAGCCTCGGCCTCGACGCCGGTTTCGGCCGCAAGCTGCGCCAGCACAAGGTGACGAGTGGGGAGCTGGGCGACTACATCGAGCGCGTGGTGCGCCAGTTCGTCAAGCACCGCAACGAGGGCGAGCGATTCGCCGAGTGGACCGTCCGAGCAGACGAGGAGGACCTGCGATGAGCGTCGACCTTTCCAGCGCAACCGAGCACGACCTGAGGGAACTCGCCGTGCAGGGGGCGGCACGCCTCGAGGGCGCCTCGGCGCGGGAACTGCTGCGGTGGACCGAGGACAACTTCGGGAGCGATTACATCGTCGCGTCGAATATGCAGGACGGCGTGCTGGTTCACCTCGCCGCGCAGGTTCATCCCGGCGTGGACGTGCTGTTCCTCGACACCGGCTACCACTTCGCGGAGACCATCGGCACCCGTGACGCCGTCGAGCAGGTGTACGGCGTCAACGTGATCAACGCGCGGGCCGAGGCGAGTGTCGCCGAACAGGACGCGGCGGAGGGCAAGGATCTGTTCGCCCGCGAACCCAACCGGTGCTGCGCACTGCGGAAGGTCGCCCCGCTGAAGAAGACGCTCGCCGGCTACAAGGCGTGGGTCACCGGCATCCGCCGGGTCGAGGCCCCCACACGCGCCAACGCCCCCCTGATCTCGTTCGACGACGCGTTCGGTCTGGTGAAGATCAATCCGATCGCCGCGTGGTCCGACGAAGACATGCAGTCCTACATCGACGAGCACTCGATTCTGGTGAATCCTCTCGTCGACGAGGGCTATCCGTCCATCGGGTGCGCTCCGTGCACCAGCAAGCCAGCCCCCGGCAGCGATCCGCGCAGCGGTCGCTGGGCCGGTCAGGCCAAGACAGAATGCGGGTTGCACGCCTCATGACCATCGACATCTCCACTTCCCTCGCAGAAGCCGCCGCCCGGCCGCAGTTGGACGGGACGCAGTTCGACACGCTCGACGCACTCGAGTCGGAAGCGATCCACATCTTCCGTGAGGTCGCGGGCGAATTCGAACGCCCCGTGATCCTGTTCTCCGGCGGCAAGGACTCCACGGTGCTGCTGCACCTGGCGATCAAGGCGTTCTGGCCCGCACCGCTGCCGTTCGCGCTGCTGCACGTGGACACGGGCCACAACCTGCAGGAAGTCCTCGACTTCCGCGATCACGTCGTGTCCAAGTACAACCTGCGACTGCACGTGGCGAAGGTCGAGGACTACCTGGCCGACGGCCGGCTCACCGAGCGTCCCGACGGGATCCGGAACCCGCTGCAGACGGTTCCCCTGCTCGACGCGATCGCCGAGAACCGGTTCGACGCGGTCTTCGGCGGCGCTCGCCGCGACGAGGAGCGGGCCCGGGCCAAGGAGCGGATCTTCTCGCTGCGCAACAGTTTCGGCCAGTGGGATCCGAAGAAGCAGCGCCCCGAACTGTGGAACCTGTACAACGGCAAGCACTCCCCCGGTGAGCAGGTCCGCGTGTTCCCGCTCAGCAACTTCACCGAACTCGACATCTGGCGGTACATCGCCCGCGACAACGTCGAACTGGCCAGCATCTACTACGCGCACCAGCGCGAGGTGTACCAGCGTGACGGCATGTGGATGACGCCCGGCGTCTGGGGCGGGCCGTCCGAGGGTGAGGACCTGCAGACGCTGTCGGTGCGGTACCGCACCGTCGGCGACGGGTCCACCACCGGCGCAGTTCTTTCCGAGGCCGGCGACAACGAGGCGATCCTCGCCGAGGTCGCGGCGTCCCGGCTGACCGAGCGCGGCGCAACCCGAGGCGACGACCGAGTTTCCGAAGCGGCCATGGAAGACCGCAAGCGAGAGGGCTATTTCTGATCATGAGCGATCTTCTGAGGCTTGCCACCGCCGGCAGTGTGGACGACGGCAAGTCGACCCTCGTCGGCCGTCTGCTGTACGACACGAAATCGGTTCTCGCCGATCAGATCGACGCCGTCACCCGGGCGTCGGTGGACAGGGGACTGTCCACCCCGGACCTGTCGCTGCTGGTCGACGGCCTGCGCGCGGAACGCGAGCAGGGCATCACGATCGACGTGGCGTACCGCTACTTCGCGACGCCCAACCGCACCTTCGTGCTCGCCGACACCCCCGGCCACGTGCAGTACACCCGCAATACCGTCTCCGGCGCCTCCACCGCGCAGCTGGTGATCCTGCTGGTCGACGCGCGCAAGGGCGTCATCTCGCAGACGCGGAAGCACGCGGCCGTCCTGGCGCTGCTGGGTGTCCCCAAGCTGGTGCTGGCCGTCAACAAGATCGACCTCGTCGAGGACCCGGCCACCGTGTTCGCGGACATCTCGGCGGAGTTCAACTCGCTGACCAGTTCGCTCGGCTGGGCGTCCGAGGACGTCGTCGAGATCCCCGTGTCGGCCCTGCACGGCGACAACGTGGCCGTGCGCTCCGAGAACACCCCGTACTACGACGGCCCCACCCTGATCGAGCACCTCGAGTCGATCCCGGTGGACGCCGAACCGCACCGGGTCGGTCTCCGTTTCCCCGTGCAGTACGTGATCCGTCCGCGCACGGCGGAGTTCCCGGACTACCGCGGGTACGCGGGACAGGTCGCCGCCGGTGAGGTGACCCCGGGCGACGAAGTCGTGATCCTGCCGTCCGGCGTCCGCACCACCGTCACCCGCATCGACACGGCGGACGGCGAGCTCGACAGCGCCCACGCCGGCCGCAGCGTCACCCTCGTGCTGGCCGACGACGTCGACGTCTCCCGCGGCGACGTCATCGCCTCTCCCGCCGACGCCCCGGAGCCGCTCGGCGAGTTCGACGCGACCGTCTGCTGGCTGGCCGAGAAGCCGCTGCGTCCCGGTGCCCGCCTGCTGCTCAAGCACGGCACCCGCACCACGCAGGCCATCGTGGGCACGCTCGTCGAGCGTTTCAACGAGCAGGAGCTGACGTCGGAGGCCGCCCCGGAGTCGCTGGAGCTCAACGAGATCGGCAAGATTTCGGTGCGTGTCGCGGAGCCGATCGTCGCCGACGACTACACCGTGAACCGCCACACCGGCAGCTTCCTGCTGATCGATCCGGCAGGCGGCAACACGCTCGCGGCCGGGCTCGTCGGAGATGCCATCGCAGCCGTGGAGCTCGGCGAGCGCGTCTAGTGCGATGACTCCGCTGATCGCTGTCGCACACGGCAGTCGCGACCCCCGCAGTGCGCGGGTGGTGGCGGCTGCCGTGTCGGCGCTCCGGGAGCGGCGTCCGGATCTCGACGTCCGGTTGTGCTTTCTCGACCTCAACGCGCCGTCCGTGGACCAGGTGATCGACGCGGTCGCCGCCGAGGGGCATTCCTCCGCCGTGGTCGTGCCGATGCTGCTGGGCAGCGCGTTCCACGCACGCGTCGACCTTCCGGCGCTCCTGGACGCCGCCCGCCTCCGTCATCCCCACCTGCACGTCCGGCAGGCCGACGTCCTCGGGCACGATGCCCGGCTGGTCGAGGC
>JBCEBZ010000043.1:23482-28033 GCA_039206675.1 Rhodococcus sp. (in: high G+C Gram-positive bacteria)
ATCCGCACGTCACCACTGGGATACGTGCGCGCGTGGATGCCGCCGCGGGCGAGTGCGTCACCGACTCCCGCCCCGGGGAGGTACAGGAAGTTGGCGTGACTGCGCGGGACCGGCATTCCCGCCGCCCTCAGCGTGCGCCACAGTTTCTCGCGTTCGGCGACGATGGCGGACACCCGGGTGCGGAGTTCGTGTTCGGCGGCGTACGACGCCGTGACCGCGGGAACGGCGGCGCTGCCCATCCCGAACGGCAGTTGCAGCGTTCGAATCCTCCGGGCCAGAGCCGCAGCCGCGAAGCCGAATCCGATCCGCAATCCGGCCAGACCGTACGCCTTGGAGAACGTACGCAGGAACACGACGTTCGGGTGTTCCGCGACGACGCGGTGCACGTCGAGGATCAGCGCGCGGTCGACGAATTCGACATACGCCTCGTCGAGGATCACGACCACCCGCTCCGGCACCCGGTGGAGGAAGTCCGCCAGTTCGGCGGCGTCGGCCAGCGTTCCGGTGGGGTTGTGCGGACGGCACACCACGACGAGTCGGGTGCGGCCGTCGATCGCGGCCGCCATCGCTGCCAGATCCTGCCCGCCGTCGGGTCGAATCGGCACCGGCACGGCGTCGAGTGACGCAATGCCCGCCATGATCGGGTATCCGTCGAACGTCGGCGCGGTGTAGACGATCCGCTCCCCGGGCACGGCGACGGAGCGCATGATCTGCAGTGCGACGCCGGTCGCGCCCGCCCCGACGACCACCTGATCCCGTTCGAGGGCTTCATGTTTCGCGATGATCTCGATCAGCCGGTCGGGCAGGAACTCCGGATACCGATGCGCCTGTCGCATGACACCGTCGAGCGCGGCGAGCACGGACGGCAGCGGGGCGAAGGGGTTCTCGCTCAGCGCGAGATCGAATCTCACGCCGGGTCCCGCTACCGTCGGCGCCGTCATCTCACACCCCCGCCGGGGCGGCGCCCCACCGGATCGCCCCGGCCCCGGCGAAGTCGCCCGCGTGCGCGAAGGCCGACATCATCACGAGCGAACCGTTGGGGATCCGGCCCGCCCGGTTCTCGATGTCCAGGGTGACGGGAATCGCGGCGCCGAACAGGTTCCCACATTCGTCGAACGTGTCGGGGTGTCGTTCCTCCGGAAGCTCGAGTGCGTCCCGCCAGTTGCGGAGGAACAGCCGGTTGGGCTGGTTGGTGACCAGGGTGTCGATCCCGTCCGGGGTGATGCCGACCTGCTTGCACACCGCGAGCGCCACCTCGGGGACGAGCCGGTTCCCGCGGGCGAAGACCTTCGCGATCTTCGATTCGGTGAACCCGATGTGCAACTGGCCGGTTCCCGCCTCCCAGTACTTGCGCGGCGGATCGACGGCGGCCGTCATGTCCCCGGCGAACTCGGGGTAGGTCCGGCATTCGAGCCCGAGCACCGGGGCGGCCTCCGATTTCACCAGCAGGCACGCGCCCGCGCCGTCCCCCGGCACCGCGGACTGCGCCAGCACGCGCACGTCCGGCTGCGTGAAGATCTGACCCGCACTGTTCTGCACCGACACGATCAGGGCGGTCGACGCGTCGCCGGTCTGCATGATCTGACGTGCCAGCTTGATCATGTACACGAACGACGCGCAGCCCCCGTTGTGCAGGTCCACCACCCAGTCCGGGGTGATCCCCATCCGGCGCGCGAGTTCTCCGCCCGTACCCAGGACCGGGACGTCGGGCAGCTGGGTGTGCGTGATGAGGATGTCCACGTTGGCGACGAGTTCGGAGCCGTTCCGTTCGATCAGCGGCGCGACCGCGCGTTCGGCCATGTCGACGGCGTTCTCGTCGCTCGCGATGTGGTGGCGGAACTTCGGCGCCCGGAACATGATGTTGTGAGCCAGCCGGTCGGTGGCGGCGAATTGGGCGAAATAGTCGGCGCTCACCCGGTTCTCGGGCAGGTAGCCGGCGATGTCGATCAGGCTGACGGTGTCCATGTCTCACTCACTCACTCATCCAGTCCGGGGTGACCGGCAGGTCGTTCGCCCACCGGTATTCGCAGATGGCCTTGAGATTGCCCATCTCGAGCTGGTGTCCGGCGGCGAACATCTCCCAGAAGTCCCCCACCCACGGAACCCGGTCCGCGGGAGCGGTCTCGGGGTAGGGATTCTCGTCGTAGAACGGGTGGTGGCAGTTGGTCCACAGCACGACGGATCCGTCGACGTCCAGGACCGTGCGCGCGTCCACCACCCGCATCAGGTACACCATCCACAGGTGGTTTCCCTGGTCCCAGGCGCAGTGATAGTCGACGGTCATCGCGGCGGGGTGCGCCACGGTGCGCGTGTAGATTTCGGTCGTGTCGCCCAGCCGGTCGTACGCGAGCCACAGCCCGGGCTCTCCGGCGGGGGTGAATCCCCGCAGGCTGTACGTCCATTCCTCGAGGCTCCGGGTGTGCGAGAGGTAGCGGAACACCTCGTCCGGCGGGCAGTCGACGTATTCCTGGACGGTGCAGTACTTCCCGAACACCTGGTCGTGCGGGTACACCGACCTCAGCATGTCCATGATGATCGGTGTCGTCGCGTGACGGTCCGAGGTCTCGATGCGGACGAGGCCGGGCAGGTCGGCGGGAAGGTCGGGCAGCGGTGCGATCTCGTGGGCGGTCATCGGCGTGCTCCTTCTCGGGATTCGGTTTTCCGGGCGGTGCCGCGTGCGGTCAGGAACGGCAGGAACGGCGGCAGTTCGTCCGCGTCGCAGACGACCTCGATGACGGCGGGTCCCGTCGACTCCGCCGTGGACCGCAGGGCGTGGGCCAGGTCGGCGCGGGTGTCGACCGTGTGGCACGGCAGCCCGGGGAACAGTGCGCCGACTCCGGCCGCGATGCGGGCGGGGCGAAACCGGCTGTAGGTGTACGCGCCCTCGAAGTACACCTGTTCGCGGGTGAGGCACATCGCGTGCGCGTTGTTGTTGAACACGACGAACGTGACCGGAACGTCGTATTCGACGGCCGTGTGGATCTCGAGTCCGTGCGCGTAAAACGCGCCGTCGCCGGCGATCACGAACGTGCGGCGGCCCCGCGAGAACGCGGAACCGATCGCGGCGCCGAAGGCGTAGCCCATCCCGCCCATTCCGAGCGCCACCACGAACCGGCCTCCGCGCGAGACCGGAAGGTGATGCACCACAGCGGCGCCCGTGTTCCCGGCGTCCGCGAACACGTCGGCGCCGTCGGGCATCGACGCGGCGAGCGCCGTCACCGCGTCCGTGTAGAGCATGCCCGACGTGTCGGAGCGAGGTACGTCGATCGGAGTCGGATCGCCGTGCGCGACGCGTGCCGGTGCGGCGGCGGGTCCGATGTCGGCGACCAGCCTGCGCAGCGCCTCCCGCAGATCCCGGGTCGGCACGTGCCGCGCCTGCACATACGGCGTCGCCGACCCGACGCTGTACACGAGCGTCTTCTCCAGCACGGCGTCGAGGCCTCCCCGTGCCATCACCGGCAGTCGGGTGCCGACGAGCAGGCAGAGATCGCAATCCTGCAGTGCGTCGATCACATCCGGGTTCCCCATCGCGCCGGTGATCCCGAGTCGTCCCGGTGCCGCCGGGTCGAGCACGTCCTTCGCGTCGGGTGTGACGGCGATACGGGCCCCGAGCACGTGCGCGAGTTCCGCGAGTTCCCCTCGCGCGCCTGCCCGCGCGACCTCGTCACCGGCGATGACGGTGATGCGGCCGTAGTCGTCGCGCAGGGCCTCCGCGAGCCGCGCGACGTCCGTGGGAGCAGTGTGCGGTGCGGCCGGGGCCGTTCGGCACGGTTCCGGGAACTCGCCGATCGCCTGCTGAATGTCCTTCGGCAGCAGCAGTACTGCCGGTCCGCCGCGACGCGCCGCGTCGAGCGCCTCGGCGAGATGGCGGTCGAGGTCGAGCGGCGATTCGACGCGCGCACAGTACAGCGACACCTCGCCGAACAGCCGGTGAGCGTCGATCGACCCCGCCAGCCCACTCGTGTCCTGGAACGCACCCGCCCCCTCGAGCGACGTCGGTGGTTGCCCGATCAACGCCAGCAGCGGCACACGGGACGCGAATGCCTCACCGAGCCCGGCAATCACATTGAGTGCGCCACCGCCCGACGTCGCGGCAACGACCCCTGTCCGGTTCGCGGTTCTGGCATATCCGTCGGCCATGGTCGTCGCCGAGAACTCGTGTTTGGCGACGACACCCTCGACGTCCGGGGAACGGTGCAGCGCGTCGTAGATATCCTCGATGTTCGCGCCTCCCACACCGAAGACGTGTTCGACCCCCTCCGCGGCCAGCACCGCGACGATGTAGTCGGCGACACGCATGCTCCGACCGGTTTTCCGCGGCTCGTGCTGGGTGAGATTCATCGGCAGACCCCCGTGTCGTGGATCGGACGGGGCGACCTGGAATCACCCACTGGAAATACACACGAATCACATGCCCGCCGGGTTCACCGGTGGCAGAACATTTTCCACGGAACGGTCGTGACGAGAGAGACACGGCGGTCGTGCCTGCAGGGAGTACGGAAACCGGCCCGACTCCCTGCGACCTGTTCACAACGCCGTGCTCAGCAATAC
>JBCEBZ010000044.1:0-27775 GCA_039206675.1 Rhodococcus sp. (in: high G+C Gram-positive bacteria)
GTGACGGTGAACGGCAAGCTCGATCGGAAGGCGTTGCCGACCCCCGACTTCGGCACGACCACCCGCGGATACCGCGTGCCGACGACCCCCGCGGAGGAAGCGGTCGCGTCCGCCTACGCCGCCGTCCTCGGTATCGACCGCGTCGGCGCCGACGACAGCTTCCTCGACCTCGGCGGCGACTCCCTCAGCGCCACCAGGGCGGTCGGACGCATCAACAGCGCACTCGACACGGATCTGGGTGTCGCCGCGCTGTTCGACGCACCCGTGGTGGCCGATCTCGCCGCCCGGATCGACTCGGACGTGATGACGAGTTCCGCATCCCCGGCGCTCACCGCGAGGCGCAGGCCCGAGCGGATTCCGCTGTCCCTCGCGCAGCAGCGCATGTGGTTCGTCAACCAGTTCGACACCGCCTCACCGGCTTACAACATCCCGGTCGCGCTGCAACTGGACGGCGTGCTCGATCCGGATGCGCTGCGCGCGGCTCTCGGCGACGTCCTGGAACGGCACGAATCGCTGCGCACCGTGTTTCCCGGATCCGCGGACGGCCCCCGGCAGACGATCGCCGATGCCGCGCTCGTCACCCCCGACCTCGAACCGGTCCCGGTTGCCGAAGGAGCGCTCCGGGATTCCCTCACCGCGTTCTTCGGCGCCGGATTCGATGTCACCGAGGACCTTCCGCTTCGGGTGCGGCTGGTGCGACTCGCGCCCGAGCGGCACGTCCTCGCCCTCGTCGTGCACCACATCGCGGCCGACGGCTTCTCGATGGCGCCGCTGGCGCGGGACGTGATGCTGGCCTACACGGCACGCGCGCAGCAGCACGCACCCGGCTGGGCGCCGCTGCCCGTGCAGTACGCCGACTACGGCCTGTGGCAGCGCGAGGCCCTCGGTACCGAAGAGCAGCCCGATTCGATGATCTCCGGCCTGCTCGGCTACTGGACCCGGACGTTGTCGGGCATCCCGGACGTGCTGCCGCTGCCCCTGGACCGGCCACGACCCGCGCAGCGGTCCCACCTCGGAGCCGTCGCCGCGTTCGACATCCCACCCGATGTCCACGAGACCTTGACCGATATTGCACGCCACAATAATTCGACGCTGTTCATGGCGGTGCACGCAGCGTTGGCCGTGCTGCTGACGAGAGTGACGGGATCGGCAGACGTGGTGGTGGGAACCCCGATCGCCGGCCGTGGCCACGCCGCACTCGACGACGTCGTGGGGATGTTCGTCAACACGCTGGTACTCCGCACGCCCGTGCCCGCGGGTTCGTCGTTCACCGAGTTGCTCACCAGCGTGCGGTCGGTGGACCTCGGTGCGTTCGAGCACGCCGACCTGCCATTCGAGCGGCTCGTGGACGAACTCGCACCCGAGCGGTCCACCGCGCACTCACCGCTGTTCCAGGTGTTGCTCGAATTCCAGAACGCCACCCGCACGCACCTGGAACTGCCCGGGTTGACCGCCCGGTCGCTCGACGTCGATCTGGACGTCGCGAAATTCGACCTGCAGTTGAGCCTGGTGGAGCGGGTCGACGAGCAGGGCGTGCCCGCCGGGATCAGCGCCGGTGTGCGCTACGCGACGGACGTCTTCGATCGTGCGTCGGTGGAGGGGTTCGCGGAGCGCTTCGTGCGGGTGATCGAAGCCGTGACCACCGACCCGGCCGCTCCCGTCGGGGACGTCGACATCCTGGACGCGCCCGAACGCGACCTCGTGCTCGCCTCCGCGTATCGGCCGGGAACCGACGTCGCACCGCTGTCGCTGGTGGACGTGTTCGATCGGGTGGCGGCGTCCGAGGGCGAGGCCGTCGCGGTGCGCTCCGAAGGCGCGTCCGTGACGTACCGGGAACTCGACGAGCGGGCCAACCGGCTCGCCCGACTGCTGCTCGCGCGGGGAGCGGGCGCGGAAACACTGGTGGCGGTGGGGATGACGCGGTCGATCGACCTCGTCGCGGCGCTGGTGGCGGTGGTGAAGGCAGGTGCCGGTTACGTGCCGGTGGATGTGGCCTCTCCCGCCGAGCGGCTGGCCTTCCTGCTCGGCGACGCCCGGCCGGAGTGTGTGCTCACCACCACCGCGGACGCCGAGACCTTCCGGGGATCCGGGGTGCCGGTGGTCGTGGTGGACGACCCCGCGACGGTGAGTGCGCTGCAGCCGCTGTCGCCCCTTCCGGTGACCGACGACGACCGGCGCACTCCGCTGCACCTGGACTCCGTGGCCTACGTGATCTACACCTCCGGGTCCACCGGGCAGCCGAAGGGCGTGCAGGTCTCCCACCGCAACGTCGTCACACTGGTGGCGAACACCCAGACGCTGTTCGGATTCGGACCGGCCGACGTGTGGACCATGTTCCATTCCGCCGCATTCGACTTCTCGGTGTGGGAGATGTGGGGTGCGCTCGCCCACGGTGGCCGTCTGGTGCTGGTGGACTACTTCACGGCGCGCGCACCCGGGAAGTTCCTCGAACTCCTGCGTGACGAACACGTCACGGTCGTCAATCAAACCCCGACCGCCTTCTACCAATTGGCGGAGGCGGATCGTCTCGCCGGTGGTCCCGCACTGTCTCTGCGGTACGTGATCTTCGGCGGGGAGGCCCTCGACTTCGGGCAGTTGCGGCGCTGGTACGCCCGCCGGGGCGACACCGCGCCCGTGCTGGCGAACATGTACGGCATCACGGAAACGACCGTGCACGTCACCCACCTGCCGGTCGACCGGGACCTCGCCGCGGAGGCGTCCGGATCGCTGATCGGCCGGGGCCTGCCCGGACTGCGCGTATATGTGCTCGACGGGCGACTGCACCCGGTGCCGCCGGGAGTGGCCGGGGAGATGTACGTCTCCGGGGCGCAGGTCTCGCGCGGCTACCTCGGCCGGCCCGCCCTCACGTCCGGCCGATTCGTCGCCGACCCGTTCGTGCCCGGGGCCCGGATGTACCGGTCCGGCGATCTGGGCAGGTGGAACGCGCACGGCCAGCTCGAGTACCTCGGCCGCAACGACCTCCAGGTGCAGGTGAAGGGCTACCGGATCGAACTCGGGGAGGTGGAGTCGGCGCTGCTCGCGAGCGAGAGGGTGGCGCAGGCGGCGGTGACGGCGCGCGGCGACCGGTTGGTGGGATACGTGGTGCCGGAGGCCGGCGTCGCGATCGACCCGGCCGCGGTCCTCGACGCGGCCGCGGAGCGATTGGCGTCGCACATGGTGCCGGCCGCGGTGGTGGTGCTCGACGGGATGCCGCTGACGGTGAACGGCAAACTCGATCGGAAAGCGCTGCCCGAACCGGACTTCGGTCAGCGGGTCACCGCGGGGCGCGGTCCGGTCACCGGGACGGAACGCATCCTCGCCGACCTGTTCGCGGACGTTCTGGGCCTGGACTCGGTGGGTGTCGACGACTCGTTCTTCGCCCTCGGCGGCGACTCGATCATGTCGATCCAGTTGGTCACCCGCGCCAAGGCCGCCGGGGTGCTGATCTCGCCGCGGGACGTGTTCGAGCGCAAAACCGTTGCCGGGCTGGCCGCGTCAGCCGGCACCGGCGACGAGGCGGTGGTTCTCGACGAGTTGCCCGGGGGCGGGATCGGCGAGATCGCGCTCACGCCGATCGTGCGGTGGATGCTCGCCAGGGGCGGGGATTTCCGCCGCTACGCGCAGTCCGCGGTATTCACCCTCCCGGCGGGGATGACCGAAGACACCCTGACGCAGGCCGTGCAGGCCGTGCTGGACCGGCACGATGTGTTGCGGGCGCGGTTGTCCCGCACGTCCCGCACCGAGGCGGGCTGGTCGATGGAGGCGGCGGCCGAGGGGTCGGTGCGGGCGGCGACCGTGCTGCGACGGGGCCGGGCGGACGACGTCGGCGCCGAATTCGACAGCGCTCTCGATCGGCTCGACCCGGAGTCGGGCGTGATGGTGCAGGCGGTCTGGTTCGACGGGGGCGAACATCCTCCTCGCGTGCTGATCGTCGTGCATCACCTCGCGATGGACGGTGTGTCCTGGCGGATCCTGGTCCCCGACCTCGCCGCGGCGTGCGCGCAACTGCAGTCCGGCAAAGCGCCGGTCCTGGAGCGGCCGGGGACGTCGATGCGCCGGTGGGCGCACGCGCTCGCCGACGCCGCGCGGGAGCCCCGGCGCGCCGCCGAACTCGACCTGTGGCGCGCGATGCTGGACGCACCCGACCCGGTGCTGGGGTCACGCCCGCTGACCGTCTCGGACACCGCCGCCGGCGCCGCGGACGTCGCAGTGCGGGTTCCGGCGTCGCTGACGGAGACGCTGTCGACGACCGTGCCGGGGGCGTTCCACGGCAGCGTGGCGGATGCCCTGCTGACGGCCCTGGCGATGGCGCTGACGCGATGGCGGCGGAACCGCGGCATCGACGTCCCCGGCGCGCTCGTCGGGCTCGAGGGCCACGGTCGTGAAGAGCAGGTGGTGCCCGGCGCCGATCTCGCTCGCACCATCGGCTGGTTCACCACGATCTTCCCCGTGCGACTCGATCTGAGCGGGGTGGACCTCGACGACGCGTTCGCCGGGGGTCCGTCCGCGGGGACCGCGCTCAAGTCCGTGAAGGAGCAACTCCTCGCCGTTCCCGATCACGGCATCGGGTTCGGGCTGCTCCGGTACCTGAACAGCGAGACAGCGCAGTCGCTTTCGACGCTGCCGATGCCTCAGGTCAGCTTCAACTACCTCGGCAGGATGGGCGCGGCCGCCACGGAGACCGCGGAGGGGTGGGCGCCGGTCGACGAACCCGGACTGCGCGAGGACCCGGCGGTGCCGGTCGCGGCCGTCGTCGACGTCAATGCGATGACCGTCGACTCGGGCGACGGCCCCCAGCTGCGTTCGACGTGGACCTACCCGCCGGAGGTCCTCACCCGCGAGGAGGCGGAGGAACTCGCGCAGCTGTGGCTGCAGGCCCTCGCCGCCCTCGGCAGGCACGCGGAGTCGGGCGGCACCGGGTTCACGCCGTCGGACCTCGACCTCGTCGCACTACGGCAGGACGCGATCGAGGCGCTCGAAAGCCGTTGCCCGGACCTGACGGACGTGTGGCCGCTGTCGGCGCTGCAGTCCGGCATGCTCTTCCACGCCGAACTCGCCGACGACTCCCTCGACGCCTATCTGGTGCAGGTGAGCCTCGAACTCGACGGCGCCGTGGATCCGCGCCGACTGCGCCGCGCGGCCGATGCGCTGCTGGCCCGGCACGACAACCTGCGCGCCGGATTCCTCCGGGATGCCGAGGGCAACGCCGTTCAGGTGATCCGGCGACAGGTCGAGGCGCCCTGGCTCGACGTCGACCTGACGGCTCTGGGCGAGGATGCCGCGGCGTCCGAGATCGCGCGGCTGCTGGCCGAGGACCGGGTCCGCCCGTTCGACATGACGCGCGCCCCGCTGATCCGGTTTCTGCTGATCGCGACCGGGCCGAACCGATACCGGCTGGTGTCGACGAACCATCACATCCTGCTCGACGGCTGGTCGATGCCGTTGCTCGTCCGGGAGTTGCTGACGCTGTACGCCACCGACGGGGACGCGTCGCCGCTGCCCCGCATCCGCGGGTACCGCGACTACCTCGCGTGGACGACCCGCCGCGATCAGGACGCGTCCCGTGAGGTGTGGGCCCGGGCTCTCGCCGGGGTGGAGGGTCCGACGTTGCTGGCCCCGGCGGACCGCGGTCACCGGTTGTCCACGATGCCCGACGAGTTCGTCTTCGACCTCGACGAGCACCGCACCGCCCGGTTGCGGGAGGTCGCGCGTGCGCGGGGGCTGACCGTGAACACGCTCGTCCAGGTCTCGTGGGGAATCGTGCTGGGCGCGTCGACCGCCCGCGACGACGTGCTGTTCGGTGCCACCGTGTCGGGGCGGCCTCCCGAGTTGGCGGGCATCGAGACGATGGTCGGGATGTTCATCAACACGCTGCCCGTCCGGATCCGGCTGCGCCCCGGCGAGACCGTCGGCGCACTGCTGGAACGGGTGCAGGCCGAGCAGGCGGCGTTGCTGGATCACCACTACCTGGGCCTGTCCGAGATTCAGGATGCGGCGGGGCCCGAGGTCGGGTTCGACACGCTGACCGTGTTCGAGTCGTACCCCGTGGACCGCGCCGGGCTCACCACCGACACCGACATCGCCGGCATGCGCGTCACCGGGGTGGACGCGCGGGACGCCGCCCACTACCCACTCAGCCTGGTGGCGTCGGTCGACGCGCGGCTGCACCTGAAATTCGAGTACCTCCCGGACGTCTTCGACGCGGACACCGTCGCCGGACTCGCCGGGCGGGTGCTCCGGGTGCTCGACGCCTGTACCCGTCCGGACCGGCCGCTGGCCGCACTGTCGCTGCTGACGGACCGGGAGCGCGCCGAACTGGTGCCGGTCCGCGGCCGCCCGGGCGGATCGACCCGCACGCTGCCGCAGATCCTCACGGAAGGTGCCGCGCTCGACCCGCACGCGGTCGCCCTGTCCTACGAGGACGTCGACGTGACGTACGGCGAGCTCGACGAGCGCTCGAATCGTCTGGCCCGCGCCCTCATCGCGCGCGGGGCGGGCCCGGAGACGTTCGTGGCCATCGGGATTCCGCGGTCCCTCGATTCGGTGCTGTCGGTGTGGGCGGTGGCGAAGACCGGTGCGGCGTTCGTGCCGGTCGATCCGAACTACCCCGACGAGCGCATCACCCACATGCTCGTCGATTCGGGAGTCACGCTCGGCCTGACCACGACCGGGCACCGGAACCGGCTCCCGGGCGACGCGCAGTGGCTGCTCCTCGACGAACCCGGCTTCGCGGTCGAGTGCGCGGGCCGTCCGGGAACACCGGTGACCGACGCCGACCGGACCGGTCCGGTCACGCTGGACACCGCCGCGTACGCCGTCTACACGTCGGGCTCCACCGGGCTGCCCAAGGGCGTGGTGGTGACCCACCGCGGTCTGGACAACTTCGCCCTCGACCAACTCGAACGTCTCGGTGCGACACCGCGATCCCGCACCCTGCACTTCTCGACGCCGAGCTTCGACGGGTCGGTGTTCGAGTATCTCCAGGCGTTCGGCGCCGGCGCGACGATGGTGATCGCGCCGCCCACCGTGTTCGGCGGCGACGAACTCGCGCGGCTGCTGGCCGGCCGGAACGTCACCCACGCCTTCATCACCACGGCCGCGTTGGCGTCGCTCGACCCTGCCGGGCTGACGCACCTCACGGATCTGGTGTTCGGCGGGGAGGCGTGCCCACCCGAACTCGTCGCCCGCTGGGCCCCGGGCCGCCGCCTGTACAACGCGTACGGACCGACCGAGACCACGATCATGTCCAACATCAGCGCACCGATGGTCCCCGGGGAACTCATCACCATCGGCGGGCCGATTCGCGGCGTGACGGAACTCGTGCTCGACACCCGGCTGCAACCGGTCCCCGTCGGTGTCGCAGGCGAGCTGTATCTCGCCGGGGCGGGTCTGGCCCGCGGCTACCACCGCCGCCAGGCACTGACCGCCGAACGGTTCGTCGCCGACCCGTTCCGGCCCGGTGAGCGGATGTACCGGACCGGGGACATCGTGCGGTGGACACCGGACCACAGCATCGAGTACGTGGGCCGCACCGACTTCCAGGTCAAGGTGCGCGGCTTCCGCATCGAACTCGGCGAGGTCGACGCCACGCTGATGTCGGAGCCGAACGTCGGATTCGCGGCCACCCTCGCGCACCGCGGTCCCGCGGGTGACACCCTGCTGGTGTCCTATGTCGTCCCGTCCGCGGGTTCCGCCCTCGACACCGCCGAACTCACCCGGCACCTGGCCGACCGTCTGCCGCCGCACATGGTGCCCACCTCGATCACGGTGCTGGAGCGCATCCCGCTGACGGCCGTCGGCAAGCTGGACCGTTCGGCACTGCCGGAGCCCGACCTGCTGTCCGGGGCGGGGCACTACCGGGTTCCGGCCGGTCCGATCGAGGAAGCGGTGGCCGGTGTCTTCGCGGACGTGCTGGCACTGGGGCGGGTCGGCGCCGACGCGGATTTCTTCGACCTCGGCGGCAACTCCCTGAGCGCCACCCGGGTCACGGCGCGGCTGCGCGCGTCGCTCGGCGTCGACTGCGGGGTGCGGGACCTGTTCGAGGCGCCCACGGTCGCGGCGCTCGCGGAGCGGATCTCGCATGCCGGGGCGGGGTCGTCCGGCCGCCCGGTGCTCACGGCGGCCCGTATCCGCCCCGACGACATCCCGCTGTCGTTCGCGCAGCAGCGGATGTGGTTCGTCAACCAGCTCGACACCACCTCGGCCGCCTACAACATCCCGATCGTGGTGACACTGAGCGGGGATCTCGATGTGGGAGCGCTGAACTCGGCACTCGCCGACGTCCTCGTCCGGCACGAGTCGCTCCGCACGATGTTCCCGGTCCGCGGGGACTGGCCGGTGCAGCAGATCCTGCCCGCCGCGGGCGCGGTGCCCGCGCTGATTCCCGTCGCCGTCACGGACGAGCGCCTCCGGGACGAGGTGTCCCGGCTCGTCTCGGCGGGTTTCGATGTCACCGTGGAGCTTCCGCTGCGGGCCGGGTTGTATTCGCTGAGCGCCACGGAGCACGTCCTCGCCGTGGTGGTGCACCACATCTCGGCGGATGGGTTCTCGATGGGCCCGCTGGTGCGCGACGTGATGGCGGCGTACGGCGCCCGCGCGTCCGGCGGCGCGCCCGACTGGACACCGCTGCCGGTGCAGTACGCCGATTACGCCCTGTGGCAGCGGGAACTGCTCGGTTCGGACGACGACCCGGAGACGCTGCTGTCGAGGCAGCTCGACTACTGGACGACGGCGCTGGCCGGTACCCCCGACCTCCTGGAACTGCCCACCGATCGGGATCGGCCGTCCCAGCAGTCCTTCCGCGGTGCGCGCATCCACTTCGCCGTCGACGGCGACCTGCATCGGCGCATCCGGGAACTGTCGCGACGTCTCGGCTGCACCGAGTTCATGACCGTGCACGCAGCCCTGGCGGTGTTGCTCAGCCGACTCGGCGGCACCCCGGACGTCGCGGTCGGCACCCCGATCGCCGGCCGGGGAGACCCCGCACTCGACGGTCTCGTCGGCATGTTCGTGGGCACGCTCGCGCTCCGCACCCGGGTGGACGCGGCCGCGTCGTTCACCGCCCTGGCCGGGCACTGCCGGGACGTCGACCTCGGGGCCTTCGCGCACGCCGACGTTCCGTTCGAGCGGGTGGTGGACGCGGTCGGCCCGACCCGATCGACGGCGTTCGCGCCGCTCGCCCAGGTCTCGCTGGAATTCCAGAACACCGAGCGACCGGTCCTGACGCTGCCGGGGCTGGACGTCCGCGCCATTGACTCCGGGCTCGCCGTGGTCAAGGTGGACCTCGAATTCCTGCTGGCGGAGGAGTTCGGCGCGGACGGCGCACCGGCGGGGATGAGCGGCGCCGTCGATTTCGCCACCGACCTCTTCGACGCCGGCACCGTCCGCGGGTTTGCCGACCGGTTCGTGCGGATCCTCGACGTCGTCACGGCGAACCCCGAACGGCCGGTCGGCGATCTCCCGCTGCTCGGCGAGGCAGAGCTGACGGCGATGGCGCCTGCGCGCGGCGGGCCGGACGTGCGACCGCAGTTGTGGCCCGACCTGCTGACCGCGGCCGCCGCGCGCGACCCGGACTCGGTGGCCCTGTCCTACGAGGACCGGCGGGTCAGCTACCGCGAACTCGACGAGTGGTCCAACCGGTGGGCGCGGGTCCTGCGCGGCCGCGGGGTGGGACCGGAGACGTTCGTGGCCGTCGGAATGCCCCGCTCGATCGAGTCGGTCGTCGCGATCTGGTCGATCACCAAGGCGGGTGCGGCGTTCGTGCCCGTCGATCCCACGTATCCACGCGAGCGCATCGACTACATGCTCACCGATTGTCGCGCGGCGCTCGGCCTCACCGTGAGAAGTCGCCGCGGCGACCTGCCGGACACCGTCCCGTGGCTGATGCTCGACGACGAGGAGGTCGCCGCGCAGGTGGCGGCGGTGTCGCCCGCGCCGGTCATCGACGAGGACCGGACGAGTCCGTTGCACCTCGCGCACCCGGCCTATCTCATCTACACGTCGGGGTCGACCGGCAGACCGAAGGGCGTCACCGTCACCCACCGGGGGATGGCCGATTTCACCGCGGAAACACACGAACGGTTCCAGGTCACCCACGAGTCCCGGGTGTCGCAACTGGCGTCCCCGAGTTTCGACGCGTCCGTGTTCGAACTGATGATGGCGTTCAGTGCGTCGGCGCAGGTCGTGATCGTGCCGCCGGCCGTCCTCGGGGGCAGTGAGCTGGCCGACCTGTTCCGTCGAGAGCGGGTGACCCACGCGACCATCACCCCGACCGCGCTGGCGGCGCTCGACAACGACGGACTCGATTCGCTTCGCGTCCTCGACCTGGTGGGCGAGGCGTGCCCGCCGGAGGTGGTCGCGCGGTGGGCGCCGGGCCGGAGCCTGCACAGCGGGTACGGACCCACGGAGACCACCATCCAGGCGAGTGTCAGCGCCCCGATGCGCCCCGGCGAGGGCGTGAACATCGGTTCGCCCGCACTGGGATTCGCGTTCCTCGTCCTCGACGAGCGGCTACAGCCCGTGCCGGCCGGGGTGCCCGGCGAGTTGTACATCGCCGGGCCGGGCACGGCACGTGGGTATCACAACCGGCCGGACCTCACCTCGGAGCGGTTCGTGGCCTGCAACTTCGGGGAGCCGGGATGCCGGATGTACCGGACCGGCGACGTGGTGCGCTGGAGAAGCGACCACACCCTGGAGTATCTGGGCCGCAGCGACTTCCAGGTCAAGGTCCGCGGCTTCCGCATCGAACTCGGGGAGATCGACGCCGTGCTCGGCAGGCACCCGGCGGTGGCCTTCGCCGCCACCGTCGGTCACACCGGCCCGTCCGGCGACACCGTGCTCGCCTCGTACGTGCGCGTTCACGACGGGCAGGAGGTCGAGCCCGCCGGACTGCGCACCTACGCGGCCGAACGCCTGCCCGCCCACATGGTGCCGTCCGCGGTGGTCGTGCTCGATCGGATCCCGATGACCCCGGTGGGCAAACTCGACCGGAAGGCGTTGCCGGCGCCGGAGTTCGGCTCCACCGGCGCCGAGTTCCGGGCCCCGGCCACGGAGACCGAACGCATCGTCGTGGACGTCTTCGCGTCGGTTCTCGGGCTGGACCGGGTGGGCACCGCCGACAGCTTCTTCGACCTCGGCGGAAACTCCCTCCTCGCGACGAGGATCGTCAGTGCACTGCAGGCCGCACTGGACCGCCCGGTTCCACTGCAATGGATGTTCCTCGACCCGACGCCGGCGGGGATCGCCGGCCGACTCGACCTTCCGCACCGCAGCGCAGGACTGGAAGAGGCACTGGCCGTGGTGATTCCGCTGCGCGCGCACGGCAGCGGCCGGCCTCTGTTCTGTGTGCATCCGGGAATCGGGCTGTCCTGGGGATACGCCGGTCTGGTGCAGTACCTCCCGCCGGACCGGCCCGCCTACGGGCTGCAACTGCCCACGATCAGCGGCGACGGCGACTACCGGACGATAGAGCAATTGGCGCACCGCTACCTCGAGGAGATGCGGGCCATCCAGCCCACCGGTCCGTACGACCTGCTCGGCTGGTCGCTGGGCGGGCTCATCGCGCACGCCATGGCTGTCGAACTGCAGGCGTCGGGCGAGGAGGTCGGCACACTGGCCGTGATGGACAGCTATCCCGTCGGCGGCGAGGAACCGCCGTCCGGCCGGCTGGACATCCGGGAGCTCCTGCGTGGGCTGGGACTCCAGGCCGACCCGGACGCCGAGATGACGTACGAGCACGCCGCGCGGTTGATCGACGAGTCGTTCGGCACCGAGACCGGCGTGCGGGGACGCGACCTCGAACGGATCTCCGCCGGCTACGAGAACTCCCGGTGGCTCGCGCACCACTTCGTGCCCCGCGCCTACGACGGGGACCTGCTCATCTTCTCCGCCACCGGCGACGGGGACGGGACCACCCGTGCGCGCTCGGCGGACGAATGGCGGCCGCTCGTCACCGGCCGGATCGATGCGCGGCCCGTGGACTGCGGGCACAACGACATGATCGAGCCGCAGTCCCTCGCCGTCATCGGGCCGGTGCTCGCGCGCGCGCTGTCCGACCGCCCGTGACCCGGGTCAGGCGATGCGGAACGGGGTGAGTCCGCGAATCGGCCACTCGCCGTTGACGTCCGACGCATCGCGACCCTGCCGGACGAGATAGTCGGCGAAGTCGCGCTGCCGTTCCGCGTGCCAGTCGGCCTGATGGGTCATGATGTCGAGGGCCCGCAGATTCGGGAACTCCTGCGCCAGCGTCCGGGCGAGGCGCGCGGCGGCGAGCGCGTCGGCCTCCGCCTCGTGGGCGTCCTCCAGCGCGATGCCGTAGTGCTCGCACACCGCGCCGAGGGTGCGCCTGCCCTTCCGGTACCGGTCCATCTCGCGGTCGATGACGTAGGGGTCGACCACGATGCCGGTCACGAGTTCGGGCAGTCCGAGTCGCAGACCCTCGGTGTGCATGACGGTCAGGTCGTAGGAGGCGTTGAACGCGACGACGGTGTGGTCCCGGGTCCACGCGTCGTGCAGGGCGTCGCGGATCTCGCCGTACCCGGTGGCGTAGTCCTGCCCGTGGGCCCGGGCGTATTCCGTGGAGATTCCGTGCACGTCCGACGCGCCCCGGGGGATGGCAACCTCCGGGTCGAGCAGCCAGGTGCGCGACTCGAAGTGGTGAGCGTCGACGACGGCGATGCACGCGGAGACGATGCGGGCGTCGCTGGGGTCGGGCCCCGTCGTCTCCAGATCGAACGCGCAGATCGGTCTGTCCGACCAGCTGGTCATGGGGGCCTCTCGGTGGTGATTCGGTGCGGGCCCAGTATCTGCCGCGGCGTGCGCCGGATCGGGGACCGACACGGCGGGGATCCCAGGTTGTCGCCGCCGGTCGCCAGGAGTATCGTGTCGTGCGGTCTGCAGTTCGCCCACGTCGTGAGCTGCCTTTTCGAGAGAGCAAGGAGGTGTGGCATCCGATGAGAAGCCGACCTCCGAGTACCAACTGAAACCGTTCCACCGGTAGGTGCACGGTTTCACGGTCCGTGTTCCTCAGCGCCGTCCCGCGCTGCCCACTTTTCCTCGAAAGCTCCGTGCCATGCCTCAGCTGCGCCCGATCCGTTCCCTCCTGCCCAGCCGTTCCGCCGGTCTGTCCGACGCCGCCGCCGGTCACGCGGCCCCTCGGCGTCCTCTCGAGCCGACGCCGGCCGAGGAAACCGTCGTCAACAGTGCCGTCTACCGCGACGGCCGGAAGACGGCCACCCCCGCGACCCTGTCGGAGGCCCTGGAGAACCTGCCGGACTCGTCGTCGATGGCCTGGATCGGGATGTACCGCCCCAACGACGCCCAGTTGTACGCGGCGGCAAAGCAATTCGACCTGCACGAGCTGGCCGTCGAGGACGCCATCGTCGCCCACCAGCGGCCCAAGCTCGAGCGGTACGGCAAGACGCTGTTCGTGGTGCTCCGTGCCGCGCGGTACTGCGACGAGACGGAGCGCGTCGAATTCGGTGAGCTGCACGTCTTCTGCGGCCCGACGTTCGTGCTCACGGTCCGGCACAGCGAATCCCCCGACCTGTCGGCGGTCCGCAGGCGGATGGAGAGCAACCCGGACCTGCTCCGGCTCGGACCCGAGGCCGTGCTGTACGCCATCCTCGACGCCGTGGTCGACGGGTACGCACCGGTGGTGGCCGGGCTGCAGAACGACATCGACGAGATCGAGACCGAGGTGTTCGGCGGGGCGCCGGGCGTGTCGCGGCGCATCTACGAACTCACCCGCGAGGTCATCGAATTCCAGCGGGCCACAAGGCCGCTGCTCGGAATGCTGCGGGGGTTGTCGCAGGGTTTCGAGAAGTACAACACCGACGAGGAACTGCAGCGTTACCTGCGGGACGTCACCGACCACGCCACGGTCGTCGTGGAGCGGGCGGACGGGTTCCGCCAGTTGCTCGGGAACATCCTCACCGTCAACGCCACCCTGGTGTCGCAGGAGCAGAACGAGGAGATGCGCAACCTGACCCAGGCCAGTTACGCGCAGAACGAGGAGATCAAGAAGGTGTCGGCGTGGGCGGCGATCCTCTTCGCGCCCACCCTGATCGGAACCGTGTACGGCATGAACTTCGACCACATGCCGGAATTGCACTGGGTCGGCGGGTATCCGTTCGCCCTGTCGCTGATGATGCTCACCTGCGCCGGGCTGTACACGATCTTCAAACGTCGGGGCTGGTTGTGAGCGAGGCCGGCTGCGGGCGGAACCCGCAGCCGGCCTGTGCCCACCGTCAGAGTTCGTCGACGCAGACGACGAACTTGCGTTCGGAGTATTCGTAGCCGTTGGACGACGTGCTGCACGAGTCCACGGACGTGGCGCCCTGCACGATCTCCGTCACCTTCACCCCGTCGACCGCCGTCGTGTCGGTGCACTCGATGCGCGCCGGGTCCTCGCCGCCGACGTCCATGCAGCCGCCGATCACCCAGTCCACGTCCAGGCAGATCGCACCCTGCTCGATGCCGCCGAGGGTTTCGTAGTAGTACGAGTCGGCGTCGCTGATGCACTGGCTGTTCTTCGCGGCCTTCGCGATCACCTTGTAGTTGGAATCGGGGCTGCCGCACACCGCCTTGTCGATCTCGGCGTCGGTGACGGTGCCGCCGAGCTTCACGCACTCACCGATCGCGACCTCGAAGTCGACGTCGCCGCCGGCGTCCTCGCCTTCCTGCCCGTCGATCACGGTGGTCGATTCGCTGGACGAGGTGGCCGCGGAGGCACCCGACTCCGGCACCGCGGTGGGCGTCGTGTCCGAACCGCACCCTGCCACCAGAACTGCCGTCGCCGACAACGCGACGACCGCGGTACACACCCGCCGAACTAACCCTGTCATGTCTGAACCCCTCCGTCGGGTGACGTCCCGCCACCCCTGCCTCTGAGATGACCGTTGCCACCTCGACCGTGTCCACCGCGATTGCCGTGTCGCGCATTATTTGATTACATCGCTGTCCGATTTGCCAATCGTGGTGACAGTATGGACGGGTGGACCTCCCCGTGATGCCTCCGTTACAGCCGATGCTCGCGAAGGCTGCGTCGTCCGTTCCGGCGCAACCGGAGTCCGGGCTCGCCTGGTCGTACGAACCCAAATGGGACGGGTTCCGCACCCTCGTCTTCCGGGACGGCGACGAGGTGGTGCTCGGTTCCCGCGGCGGAAAAGACTTGGCCCGGTACTTCCCCGAACTCGTCCGCGCCGTGAAGGACGAACTGCCCGAGCGGTGCGTGGTGGACGGCGAACTCGTCGTCCCGCGCACCATCGACGGCCGCACCCGCCTCGACTGGGAGTCGTTGTCGGAGCGCATCCATCCGGCGGAGAGCCGGGTGACGATGCTGGCGGAGAAGACCCCGGCCCAGTTCGTCGCGTTCGATCTGCTGGCGCTGGGCGACCGCGACCTCAGCCGGGAAGACTTCTCCGTACGCCGCGCGCAACTCGTCGACACCGTCGGCGGCGGGCCCTCCTGCCACGTCACCGCGGCCACCGAATCCAGTGCGACGGCCACCGAGTGGTTCGAGGCGTTCGAGGGGGCAGGCCTCGACGGGGTGGTGGCGAAGAAGCTGGCAGGCCCGTACCTGCCGAACAAGCGGGAGATGGTGAAGGTGAAGCACGCCCGCACCGCCGACTGCGTCGTCATCGGATACCGCCCGCACAAGAGCCAGCCGGGAATCGGGTCGATGCTGCTCGGACTGTACGACGGCGACCAGATGGCGATGGTCGGTGGGGCGTCGGCGTTCACGGCCGCCCGGCGGATCGAACTGCTCGCCGAGCTCGGCGAACTGCGCGTCGGCGACGACGTCGTCGCCGACGGGGCGCCCACGCGGTGGCAGTCCGGCAACGACCGGACCTGGGTGCCGTTGCGCCCCGAACGCGTCGTCGAGGTGGCGTACGACCAGATGGAGGGTGCGCGGTTCCGGCACGCCGCGCGGTTCCTGCGCTGGCGCCCGGACCGGACGCCCGACGAGTGCACATACCAGCAATTGGAGGTCCCGGTGCGATACGACCTTGCCGACGTCCTGGCCGGAGGTTCCTAGATGGCGAGTCCTGCCGAAGAACTCGACGTCGACGGCGTCGCCGTGCGGCTGTCGAGTCCCGACAAGATCTACTACCCGAAACTCGGTGCCGACGGCGGCACGAAACGGCACCTGGTGGAGTACTACCGGACGGTGGCACTGAACGGTGCGCTGCTGGGCGCCCTGCTCGATCGGCCGACGCACCTGCAACGGTTCCCGGACGGGGTCGAGGGCGAGGAGATCTACCAGAAACGGGTGCCCGCGAAGCGCCCCGACCACGTCGAGTCGTGTGAGGTCACGTTCCCGTCCGGCCGCAAGGCCGACGTGCTCCGCGTGCGCAGCGCCGCGAACATCGTGTGGGCGGCGAACCTCGGCAACATCACGTTCCATCCGTGGGCGGTCCGGTGTCCCGACGTCGATCACCCCGACGAACTGCGCATCGACCTGGACCCGCAGCCCGGCACCGGATTCGACGACGCCCGGGCGGTCGCGCTGGACGTGCTGCGGCCACTGCTGGACGAACTCGGCCTGATCGGCTACCCCAAGACGTCGGGCGGCCGCGGCCTGCACGTGTATCTCCGCATCGAGCCGCGGTGGGACTTCATCGAGGTGCGGCGTGCGGGCATCGCCCTGGCCCGGGAGGTCGAGCGGCGCAGCGGCGACCGGGCCACCACGTCCTGGTGGAAGGAGGAACGCGGCGAACGCATCTTCCTCGACTTCAACCAGAACGCCCGGGACAAGACCATCGCGTCCGCGTACTCGGCCCGCAAGACGCCGATCGCGACCGTGTCGACACCGGTCACGTGGGACGAACTGGTCGACGTCCACCCCGACGATTTCACCATCGCCACGGTGCCCGCGCTGCTCGAGAAGCGCGGCGACCCCATGGCGACCATGGGTGACGTGGCGCAATCCCTCGACGTGCTGCTCGAGATGGCGGAGCGGGACGTCGCGAACGGCCTCGGCGACCTCCCGTACCCGCCCAATTACCCGAAGATGCCGGGAGAACCCAAGCGGGTGCAACCGAGTCGGGACCGAGACCGCAAATAGCCGGCCCTCACGTAGGCTCGGGACGGTCGGGTCGGAACGAAGTGAGGTCGCCATGGAACGTACGACGGTCGGGATCGCCCGAATCGTCCTCGGTGTCGTCGCGACGGCACTCGGGGCCCTGATGATCGCGCCGGCCACCGCGTCGGCCGTCTCCCTCTCCTGTGTGTCACCCCCGGGCCGGGGCGACACGACGATCGTCGACCGCACGGCGTGCGGGGCCAACGCCGACACGAGCAGCAACTCGGCGGCCTTCGGCACCGACGGTGTCGGTTTCGCCGACGCGGCCCACGCGGGAGCGGCGCTCGGCGCCGGACTGGGCGGCGGTGTCGGCGCGGCCGAGGCGCGCCGCGGCGCCGTCGCCGCGGTCGCGGTCGGGCCCGAGAGCGTCGCCATCGGAACCGTCGACAGCGCAGGCCCGGCGCTGGTGCTGAGCGGTCCCGGCGGGCAGGCGCTCGTCGCGGATCCGGCCAAAGGCGTGGTGTGCGCGGCCGGCCCCTCGCTGGCCATCAATTTCCTTGCAGGTCAAGCATGTCTGAGTGACGGCACAACTGTCTGGCGGCTTCCCTGAACGGCACCCCGGTCCGCGTCGTATGGTGACGGTAGTCACAATGGGCTGACGCACCTGCCGTAGGACTTACGGCAGCGAGATCGGAGGTGGTCGATGACGACCAGCGTTCGAGTTTCCCGGCCCGCGTCCGTGCCACGGACGGAACTGCACGTCGATCCGCGATTCCTGCCGCTCGCCGACCGGTTCTTCGCGATGTACCGGCAGCCTCAGCACGGCGGCGGGGCGCTCACCGCGTACTTCCGGGGCGAGAAGGTCCTCGACATCTGGGCGGGCTGGGCCGACCGCGACCGCCGGTGGGACCGCGACACCGTCGCACTGTCGTTCTCGACCGGAAAAGGCGTGGCCAGCACGGTCGTCCACCGTCTCGCCGAACGCCGGCTCCTCGACTACGACGCCCCCGTGGCGCGCTACTGGCCCGAATTCGGTGCCGCGGGCAAGGACGACATCACCGTCCGCGAACTCCTCACCCACCGCGCCGGACTGCACAAGGTCCGGGGGCTGATGCGGAGCCCGCTCGATCTCCTCGAATACGACGCCGTCGTGGAGGCCCTCGCGGCGGCCCCCGCGGATCCGCGCAGGCTGCGCGGCCCCGGGTATCACGCCGTCACCTACGGGTGGCTGGTGGCCGAACTGATCGCCCGCGCCACCGGGAAACCGTTCGTCCAGGTCGTACAGGACGAGATCGCGGGACCGCTCGGCGTCGACGACTTCTGGTATCAGGTTCCCGGGCAGCACCGTCCACGGATCGCGAAGCTGTTCCCGCACATCAACCCGGCCGGACTCAACTGGGAGCTCACCTCGAACGTGCTCTCGCTGGTCGGCCCCACCCGCGGGCTCGCCGAGGCGGCGATGCCGCAGGGATTCGACGCGCTGGTCCGGAACCCTGCGGTGCACGATGCCGTGATGCCCGGCTGGAACGGCGTGTTCAGCGCGCGGGCACTCGCGCGGATGTACGGCGCCATCGCCAACGGGGGCAGGCTGGACGGACGCCGGTTCCTGCGCAAGTCCACCATCGCCCAGATGTCCGAGGTGCAGACCCGCGACCGCGACTACGTCCTCGGTATCCGGCCGCTGTGGTCCCTCGGCTACCACCGGCCGATCTTCGCGTCCCGGGAGCAGCCGCACAACGCGATCGGGCACTACGGGGTCGGCGGGTCCGGTGCGTACGCGGACCTCGACAGCGGACTGTCCCTGGGCTTCGTCACCAACCGCCTCGGGAGTTCCTTCACGGCTCTCGGAGATCTTCGTCTGGCCCGGCTCGGTGTCGAGGCACAGGCGATCGTCCGGAACGGCAAGTAACCCACGAAAGGAATCCTGATGAGCAATCACGTGTACCGGGTCGTCGAGGTCGTCGGTTCGTCGCCCGAGAGCACCGATGCGGCGATCAAGAACGCCATCGCACGGACCAACGACACCGTGCGGAACGTCGAGTGGTTCGAGGTCGTCGAGACCAGGGGCCACGTCGAAAACGGTGCCATTGCGCACTACCAGGTCACCGTGAAGGTCGGATTCCGGGTGGAGCCCGGCGACGCGGTCTGACCTCGCGCACGGTTCTCGCACAAAAGTGGAACACGTTATAGTCTGGGGTCATATCCCGACGTCGGACTGCGCGTACTCAGGTAGGGGAGAACCGTGGCATATGTGATCACGCAGCCGTGCTGCAACGACGCCTCGTGCGTCGACGTCTGTCCGGTGAACTGCATCCATCCCACACCGGACGAGAAGCCGTTCGCGAGCACGGAAATGCTGTACATCGACCCGGACACCTGCATCGACTGCGGGGCCTGCGTCGAGGAGTGCCCGGTGGAGGCCATCTACGCGGAGAACGACCTCGACGAGGTCGACGAGCCGTACCTCGACATCAACGCGCAGTACTACACCAAGCACCCGATCGGCCCCGACTGGCCCGAGCCGCTCAAGCTGCCGCAGATCGACGCAGCCCTCGGCACGCTCCATGTCGCGGTCGTCGGGTCGGGTCCGGCCGCGTGTTACGCCGCGATGGAACTGACGGCGAAGCCCCGCGTCGAGGTCGACATCTTCGACCGTCTGCCCACCCCGTACGGTCTGGTGCGCGCCGGGGTGGCCCCGGATCATCCGGGAACCAAGGGCGTCACGGACCAGTTCCGCTCGGTGGTCGGCAAGCGGACGGTGCACTGCCACTTCAACGTGAACGTGGGCACGGACGTGACCCACGAGGAACTGCTCGCCCACCACCACGCCGTCATCTACGCGGTCGGCGCGGCAGGCGACCGCGAACTGGGCATTCCCGGCGAGGACCTCGCCGGCAGCCACGCCGCCACCGAGTTCGTCGCCTGGTACAACGGGCACCCCGACTACGCCGACCGCACGTTCGATCTGTCGGGGGAGCGGGCCGTGATCGTCGGCAACGGCAACGTGGCTCTCGACGTGGCCCGCATCCTCGTCACCGACCCGGAAATCCTGGCCAGGACGGATCTCGCCGACCACGCCCTCGAAGCGTTGCGGGCGAGCAACATCCGTGAGGTCGTCATCCTCGGCCGCCGGGGGCCCGCCCAGGCCGCCTACACCAACCCCGAACTTCTGGCACTCGGGCGCATGCCGAACGTGGACGTCGTCGTCGACCCGGAGGAAGCGGTGCTCGACCCGGCGAGCCGCGCGTTCATCGACGGCGACGAAGCGGAGCCGTTCCAGCGCCACAAGGTCCGCCAGGTCGAGGAGTTCGCCCGGCGCACCGCCGATCCGGCGAAGAAGCGGATCGTGCTGCGCTTCCTGACCTCGCCCGTGGAAATTCTGGGCACCGACACCGTCGAAGCCGTGCGGATCGCGAAGAACGAGTTGGTCGCGGACGCGTCCGGCAGGCTCGGTGCCAAACCCTCCGACGACACCTCGACGCTGGACACCGGCCTGGTGCTGCGCTCGATCGGCTATCGCGGTCGACCGGTGACCGGTGTCCCGTTCGACGACCGCCGCGGCGTCATCCCCAACGAGAACGGGCGGGTGATCGATCCGGAGACCGGTGCGCCGGTACCCGGCGTGTACGTGGCGGGGTGGATCAAGCGCGGGCCGACGGGCGTCATCGGCACCAACAAGTACTGCTCCGCGGAGACGGTCAGGATGCTCATCGACGACTTCTCCGCCGGCCGTCTCGATGCGCCCGCCGACCGTGAGGGTCTCGACCGGCTCATCGCCGAGCGTGCGCCGGACGCCGTCGACTACCAGGGCTGGCAGCGGATCGACAAGACCGAGCGTGCCGAGGGCAGGGCGGCCGGTCGTACGCGCACGAAGCTGATCACCATCGAGAGCATGCTCGCCGCCGCCCGCGCCGAGACCTGATCGTGAGGTCTTCTTGACCACTCGGTGACACCGACTGCCCGCAGGCCGCGGAGCGGCAACGATTGCGGGCAAATTGCTCGCGGCCGGATGATGTGTGTTAATGGCAGTGCGCGAGTGATAGGTCCGTCGGGGACGCGCGTTGTACACGTCGTCGAACGAGAGTGGTCATATGGGCAAGTCAGGAATCTGGTCGTCACGCGTCGCTGTCGCACTGACCGGGGCAGTCGTCTCCGGAACTGCGCTGGTCGGGGCCGCACAGGCCGCGCCGCTCTTTCCCGGTGGACCGGAGATTCCGAGTCTTCCCACCCTGCCCGGTCTGCCGGGCGCGCCGCAGCTCCCGCTGCCCGAACCGGCGCCCGCTCCCGCGAACTTCTCGGCCCCGTCCCTCAACCCGGGTGCGGGCGAGGTCGTGGGTGTCGCGCAACCGGTGATCATCCGGTTCAACGAGGCCATCGGCGACCGCGCCGCCGCCGAGAAGGCCATCAAGGTCACCACGAGCCAGCCGGTCGAGGGTGGCTTCTACTGGATCAACGACAGCCAGGTGCGCTGGAAGCCCACCGAATTCTGGCCCGCGAACACCGAGGTCACCGTGGATGCCGGCGACTCGCACTCCACGTTCACCATCGGTGACGCGTTCGTCGCGACCGCCGACGACAACACCAAGCAGATCACCGTCACCCGCAACGGCGAGGTGGTCAAGACCATGCCGACGTCGATGGGCAAGGTCGATCACGAGACCCCGAACGGCACGTACATCATCGGCGACAAGTTCCGTGACATGTACATGGACTCCTCCACGTACGGTGTCCCGGTCGACTCCGCCGAGGGCTACCGCACGTACGTCGAGTACGCCACCCGCATGTCGTACAGCGGCATCTTCGTCCACGCCGCACCGTGGTCGGTGGACGCGCAGGGCAACACCAACGTCAGCCACGGCTGCCTCAACGTGAGCACCGAGGACGCCAAGTGGTTCTACGAGAACTCGAAGAAGGGTGACGCCGTCGTCGTGCAGAACACCGCGGGCGGCACGCTGAACGGCTCCGACGGACTCGGCGACTGGAACCGCTGAATCTGATCCGAACACCCACCTTCCCGTGGCCCGCACAGTTCAATGTGCGGGCCACGGCAATTCACCGGCTATTCGTAATCGGTGGTCAGACTGCCGAAATGAGATCGAGTCCGGAAACGAACCCTGTCGCCACGGCCTGCTTCCTCTCGATCACGGTGATGCCCGGGCCCGTGCACGTCTTCGAGCGGCCCGCGATCACCGCCGAGTTGCCCCGGTAGAAGGGGGAGGAACGTTCATGGCCAACGTGCGGTTCGCGGGTGTCACCCACCGCTCGTCCGGAGCCGACCGGCCCGCGGTCGACCGGCTGGACCTCGACATCGCGGACGGCGAGTTCCTCGTCCTCGTGGGTCCGTCCGGATGCGGCAAGTCGACGAGTCTGCGGATGCTGGCCGGCCTCGACGCCGTCGAGTCGGGCCGCATCGAGATCGGCGGTGCCGACGTCACCGCGCTGCCGCCCCGGGCGCGGGACGTGGCCATGGTGTTCCAGAGTGACGCGCTGTACCCGCACATGACCGTCGCCGCGAACATGGGGTTCGCGCTCCGCAAGGCCGGCGTCGGCAAGGCGGAACGCGCCGCGCGGGTGCTGGAAGCGGCGCGGATGCTCGAACTCGAACCGCTGCTCGCCCGCAAACCGGCGAAACTGTCCGGCGGGCAACGCCAACGGGTCGCGATGGGCCGCGCCCTCGTGCGGCACCCGAAGGTGTTCTGCATGGACGAACCGCTGAGCAACCTCGACGCCACACTGCGGGTGAGCACCCGCGCGCAGATCGCGCGGCTGCAGCGCAGGCTCGGCACGACCACCGTCTACGTCACCCACGACCAGGTGGAGGCCATGACGATGGGCGACCGGGTGGCGGTCATGCAGGCCGGCCGCCTCCAGCAGGTCGCCCGGCCACGCGATCTGTACGACAACCCGGTCAACACGTTCGTCGCCGGATTCATCGGCTCTCCGGGCATGAACCTCCTGGACACCCCGATCCGGGACGGCGTCGCCGAACTGGGCGGCCTGCGTATTCCCGTGCCGCGCTCCGCGATCGGGGACGGCTCCGTGATCGTCGGAGTGCGCCCGGAGTCGTGGACGCTCGTCGGGTCGTGGCGCAAGGACTCGTACACCGTCGAGACGGACCTGATCGAGGAACTCGGTGCCGAGTCGTTCGTGTACGCGAACGGCACGTCCGGGAGGGTGGTGGTGCGGGTCGACCGCACCCGCACCGTCGCCGCGGGCCAGAGGCTGCACCTGCAGCCGAATCCCGGCGAGGTGTACTTCTTCTCCGCGGCGACGGGCGACCGTCTGCGGTAGCGGGCTACCAGATCTTGACCCGCTCCTCCGGATCGAGATACAGGGCGTCACCGGGCTGAACGTCGAACGCGTCGTGGAACGTGTCCAGGTTGCGGATCACGCCGTTGCAGCGGAACTCCGGCGGCGAGTGCGGGTCGACGGCGAGCCGGCGAAGCGCCTCCGCGTCCCGGGCCTTGGTGCGCCACACCTGCGCCCAGCCGAAGAACACCCGCTGGATCCCGGTCAGGCCGTCGAGGACCTCCGGCTCGGACCCGTCCGTCGCGATCCGGTACGCCGCGATGGCGATGGACAGGCCCCCGAGGTCGCCGATGTTCTCCCCGATCGTGAACTCGCCGTTCACCGTATGCCCGGGCAGCGCCTTCGGCTCGAACGCGTTGTACTGCTCGATCAGCGCCTTCGTCCGCTTGCCGAACTCGGTCCGGTCGTCGTCGGTCCACCAGTCGATCATGTTGCCGTCGCCGTCGTACTTGGCGCCCTGGTCGTCGAAGCCGTGGCCGATCTCGTGACCGATGACGGCGCCGATGCCACCGTAGTTGGCGGCGTCGTCGGCCGCGGCGTCGAAGAACGGCGGCTGCAGAATGGCTGCGGGAAAGACGATTTCGTTCATTCCCGGGTTGTAGTAGGCGTTGACCGTCTGCGGTGTCATGAACCACTCGTCGCGGTCGACCGGGCCGCCGAGCTTCGCGAGATCGCGGTCGTACTCCGCCGCGTAGCCGCTGCGGTAGTTGCCGACCAGGTCGTCGCGGGAGATGGTGACGGCCGAGTAGTCCCGCCACTTGTCGGGGTACCCGATCTTCGGCGTGAACTTCTCCAGCTTGCGCAGCGCGGCCTGCCGGGTCTCCGGGCTCATCCAGTCCAGATCGGAGATGTTGCGGCGGTACGCCTCCTGCAGATTCGCGACGAGTTCCTGCATGCGGGCCTTCGCGTCCGCCGGGAAGTGCCGCTCGACGTACAGCTTGCCGACGGCCTCGCCCAGCAGATCCTGGACGAGGGACACGCCGCGCTTCCAGCGGTCACGAATCTCCTCGGCGCCGGTCAGCGTCTTCCCGTAGAACGCGAAGTTCTCCTCGACCAGGGCCTGCGTGAGATACGGGGCGCGGGAGCGGATGACGTTCCACGTCGCCCACGCCTTCCAGTCGTCGAGGTCCTCGGACGTCCACAGCCCGGTGAGGGTGGTGAGGTAGTCGGGCTGGCGGACCACGATCTCGGCGAACTGCTCCGACGTGCCCCCGAGTGCGCCGATCCACGACGACCAGTCCAAGCCGGCAGGCAGCTGGTCGAGGGTGAGCAGGTTGTAGCTCAGCTCGGCGTCGCGACGTTTCACGACGTCCCAATGGCCTGCCGCGATCTTCGTTTCCAGATCGAACACACGCTGGGCGTCGTAGTCGACCCCGGCGAGGGCGAACATCTTCGCGATGTGCTCCACGTACGCGGCGCGGATCTCCGCGTGCTCGTCCTGGCGGTAATAGGACTCGTCGGGCAGGCCGATGCCGGCCTGGCTGAAGTGGACGAGGTAGCGCGCGGAGTTCTTGGCGTCCGTGTCGACGTAGTGACCGACGGCGCCGCCGACCCCCGTGCGCTGCAGGCGGCCGACGACGGCGGCGAGGGCGGAGCGGTCGGCGGCCGAGGCCACGTCGGCGAGTTCCCCGGCGATCGGAGCGAGCCCCGCGGTCTCCACGACGTCCGCGTCCATGAAGCTGCCGTACAGATCGCCGATGCGCTGCGCGTCGGTCCCCGGGGCAGCGCCGGAGCCCGCCGCGTCCTCGATGATGTTCTGGACGTCGACCTCGGCCTTGTCGTAGAGCGTGCGGAACGCGCCGTCGATCGCCCGGTCCGCGGGAATCTCGTATTCGTCGATCCACTTGCCGTTCACGTGGACGAACAGGTCGTCCTGGGCGCGGGTGTCGCTGTCGAGGTGGTTGAGGTCGATGCCGGAGCGCTGAGCCGTGGTCATGCGTTCCATCCTTACACCGTTCCGCGCCGGCAGGTCCACCACTGCGCTCAGGGCGAAACAGGGAACCGGGGAACGGTCAGACGTCGATGCCGAGGTTGATCGCCGCGAGGTAGCCGTCCGACTGCTTGGCGACGGTCAGCAGGCCTGCGTCGTCGTAGATGCTGTCGGTGGCGTTGGTCACGTTGTTCTCGCGCCCGGTGTGATCGGAGTACGGCGCCGTCGCGTACACCTCGTTCAGCAGGGCCTCGTCGAAGAACAGCTGGGTGGTGAGCACCGTCTTCTTGTCGATGTGCACCTTGAGATGGATGTGGGTGGTCCGGCTGATGTACCAGCCGGGGAAGATGGTGGTGAACTGGGCGATGCCGTTCGCGTCCGTAGTCTGGGCACCGCGCAGGTACGTGCCGTCGTCGGTGGTGGTGGCCTCGCTGTCGCCGACGCTGTAGGACCCGTCGGACGTCTCACCCGAACCGCCGGACATGTCGCCGCCGGGACCGCCGGGACCACCTGCGCCGCCGGGACCACCGGCCGGGGGCTGTCCGCCGCCGGGTCCGCCTGCCGGCGGCTGGTCGCCACCGGGCGCGCCGCTGCCGCTGAGGTCCGCGGCCTTGGAGCCGGACTCGAAACCGGAGTACACACCGCCGGCGTCGCAGTGCCAGATCTCCACGACCGCATTGCTCACCACGGCGGCGGAACCGTCCGCGGAACAGTTCGTCAGGTCCTGCACGCGCAGTGCGAGCTGCAGGTTCGTCCCCGGCCGGTCTTCGCGGATGTCGCTGCGGATGGAGTCGACGTCGAACCAGTACGGTCCCTGCGTCTCCTCGACGGCCATCAGGCACTGCGGCGCCTGGTCGAGCAGGGCAGTCACGGCGTCCGCACTCGTGGTGGTGCCTGCGGCGGCCGCGGTCGACGTGGCCGCCGCCGACGTGCTGCTCCCGTTGCCGCTGCAGGCGGCGATGAGCCCACCCAGGCTCATCGTGCCACCCACCGCCAGCGCGCGGCGGCGGCTGACGCGCAGACGGCTCTTCTCGACATCCTTGTTCACCATCGGTACCTCTCCATGATCGGGCTGTGCCTCGATCGTGGCGCACGAACCTGCGCGCGGCGTGCCGTCAGGCTGTGAACTTGCTGGGAACTCAGCCGCCGAGGCGGGCGTGCATCTCCCAGACGAGCACCTCGGCACCGGAGTGCGAGGAGATCTGCTGGCCACCGGAGGCGCTCAGCCGGACGGCGTCGCCCTCGTACACGGTGCCGACCCCCTCCATCTCCGCGGTGCCGCGGGCGACGAACACGTGGAGGAACGGCGCTTCGGGAAGGGTCACCGGTGCGCCGGGGAAGATTCGCGCGACATGCAGCGCCGCGTGCTTGTTGTTGATCCGGATCGCCGAATTGTCCTTGTACTGCGGCATTCCGGATGCAACGGGCACCAGCCCGCCCTTGAGGATCTCGTCCTCGATCTCGAGCTGTTCGTAGCTCGGGGCGAGTCCGGGTTCGTCGGGTACCACCCACATCTGGACGAAATGCACCGGCTCGTGGTGCTGCTCACCGGCGAGGCGCCAACTGTCGTTCTTCTCGGAATGCATGATGCCCTTGCCTGCGCTCATGCGTTGCGCAAGGCCGGGATAGATGATGCCGGAGTGGCCGATCGAGTCCTGGTGGACGAGCGAGCCGCGCAGCACCCAGGTGACGATCTCCATGTCCTTGTGGGGATGGGTGTCGAATCCCTGACCGGGGAGCACCGTGTCGTCGTTGTTCACGAGGAGCAGTCCGTGGTGCGTGTTGTCGGGGTCGTAGTGCTGGCCGAAGGAGAACGAGTGCTTCGAATCCAACCAGGAAATCTTGGTTTTCAGTCGATCGCCGGCGCGATGAACGTAGACGTGCGGTGTGGTGACTGCTGGCATAGGTCCTCCTTCGGGTGGTACCCGGTCCAGAGTACGAGGTGCCGGCTGCGGGTATTCGCTAGACGGTGTCGATTGTGCATCGAATTCATCGCCCGCTCGTCGCGGTGGAGGGGCCCGCGTCGATCCCGAAATGGTGTTGCGCAGTGCGGTATTGGCGGATCGATGTTCCGTAAGGCGCTGTTCGGCAACGGGTTTCGTTGGCGGCCCGGAATGCGTGAAAGACGGCCGTCCAGTTCGTACCGTGACGAATGCCCGCTTCCGCCGGGTCCGCGGCGTACAGTTCGAATTGTGCGTCCAGGAGTCGCAGGATTCCGGTACGTCGCACCCGGCGGAAGGAGCGTGATGAAGGCGAATCCGGATCGACACGATCAGCTCCCCGAACACCAGCGGATCGCAGACCTCGTCGACGACATGGAAGACCGCCTGGCGGCCGAACGCGAGGCGAAGGGAATCGCGGGCAACGCGTCCGAGCGCGAGCAGGCGGAACAGGTCGAGCCCGACGACCAGGCGCCCGAATAGGCGTGCGCTTCGCGCCCGTGAGTACTTGTTAACCGCCGGCGGTTAACAAGTACTCACAGGTGGGTCACTCGAAGAAGCGGTACACGGCCT
>JBCEBZ010000045.1:0-7326 GCA_039206675.1 Rhodococcus sp. (in: high G+C Gram-positive bacteria)
CGGCCGCACCGCGCCAGCAGACCCTCCGATCGCTCGTCGATTGGAGTTTTGCACTCTGCACGGAACCGGAACGTCATCTGTGGGCACGCCTATCCGTTTTCGCAGGCAGTTTCGACCTGACGTCGGCCGAAGGGGTGTGCGGCGACGAATACGCCGAGGGCGGCCACCCGACGGCGACCACGCTCGACCTCTTGAGTTCCCTGGTAAATCAGTCCGTTCTCGGAGTCGAACACCAAGAGTCGTCGATGCGCTTCCGGATGTTGGAGACCATCCGGGCGTACGGTGCAGAGATACTCGCGCTGACGGGAGACTCCGAGAAATTCCGCAGTCGCCACCGCCAGTACTTTCTCGACGTGGTCAAAGACCTGGACAGTTCCTGGTGCGGGCCCGAGCAAGCCGCCTCAGCCAGGTGGATGCGCGTCGAGCGGGAGAATCTCCGAGCTGCGTTGGACACCGCCGCCCCGGGCGACAACTATCAACTCGAGTTGATCGCCGGACTGCGATACCGCTGGTACGCCGACGGCTACATAGCCGAGGGCCGCAGCTGGGCGGACGAAGCGCTCGACGCTCCCGACGGTGATCGAACGCCCACGCCGGCCCGCGCACAAGCGCTGTGGGTCGCTGCCAGGGTGTGCCTTCTCCAGGGCGACCACGAGGCGGCAGCACGGCGCCTCGACGAATGTGAAGCAGCGGCGACACAGCTTCACCTCGCTGATGCGGCGGCCCACTGCCTCGGCCTGCGGGGACTCGCCGCACAGCTTCGCGGCGACCTCGCCGAGGCTGAGAGGCAATTCGAGGTCGCGCTGCGCGAGTTGGCCGACATCGGCGAGACCGCCGAGTGGCTGATGGCGTCCTTCGAGTACGCCGTCGTGCTCTCCCTCGGCGGCCGCAGCGCGGAGGCACTGGCCGTCAGCACGTCGGCGCTGTCCGTATGCCGAGAGCGCGGCGAACGATGGGCGCGTTCGTACCTGAAGTGGAGCCAAGGCCTCGACTACTGGCTGCAAGGCGACTTCACCGCAGCGCATGCGACCGCGGCCGATGCGCTTCGTGATCACCGTGCCTTCGATCCATCCCTGGGCACCGCCTTGATGACCGAGCTTCTCGCCTGGATAGCGGGATCAAGCGGTCAGTTCGAGCGCGCGGCGCAATTGATCGGAGCGTCTCGGAGCCTGTGGCGCCGCACGGGTACGGAACTGGTGGCGTTCGGGCCGACACTCATCGGCTATCACTCCGCCTGTCGCGGTCAGCTCGAGCAGGCCATGGCGCCCCGGGCGCTGTCGACAGCCTTACAGGCGGGAGCAGAGCGATCCCCGACGGGAATCATCGCCCATGCACTGGCGGAACAGGTCGCCGATTCGACTCCCGGAGATGAGCCACCCGCGCTCACCAGTCGGCAGCAAGAGATCGCAGCCCTGATATCGAAAGGGCTGACCAGCCCACAGATTGCGACGGCTCTGGTGATCTCCGTGCGCACCGTGGAGAGCCACATCGAGAACATCATGACCCGCCTCGGCTTCGTCTCACGCAGCCAGATCGCCTCGTGGTACATCGGGCACTCCCGCTGACGACACCCGGTACGGAGGTCCGCAACTTCCGTACCTCCTACCGTGATCTGCCCCATGTGCGTAGCCACACAGTGCGGCAGATTACAACGTGCCACACGTTGTGACCTACCCCATGCGGACAGCCCGGCGGCGCGGCCTATCACTACGGGTCAGTCGGCCACGCACGCGTCCAACGCGTCGCCGACGTGGCTCGGTGCAACACAGTCACCGCCGGCGCATCCGGCCGAAATTCGAAGGAGTCCCCATGGCATCGCAGTTCGAGGCCCGACACTCCGGCCAACAGCCTCGGCGAGCGGACACCGCGAATCAGGCACACGAAGACCTCGCGATGGAAATCAAGGCCAAGACGCCTGTCACCGACACCGTTACGCAGCTGACCCTGGTCCGCGCCGACGGTCGAGACCTCCCCGGGTGGACGCCGGGTTCACACATCGACGTCGTACTCGGACCGGACATGATCCGGCAGTACTCCCTCTGCGGTGAACCCGGCGACCGTCGTTCGTGGCAGGTGAGCGTCCTGTACCAACCCGACGGCCGAGGCGGCTCCGCACGCCTTCATCACGAAGTGCACGAAGGCGAAAGCGTCACCGTCCGTGGGCCACGAAACAACTTTCACCTCGTCGACGCACCCCGCTACCTGTTCATTGCCGGAGGAATCGGAATCACCCCGTTCCTCCCGATGATCACGTCGGTCGAGCGGGCAGGAGCCAAATGGTCCTTGATATACGGAGGCCGCAGCCGACGCAACATGGCATTCGCAGACGGCTTGAAACAGGCCCACCGCGACCGCGTGACCTTGGTTCCAGCCGACATCGACGGGCGCATCGACCTCCCTCGCATCCTTGCGGGTGCCACTCCCGATACCGCGGTATACGTGTGCGGCCCGGAGAGCCTGCTGTGTGCTGCAGAGGAGATAGCCGCCGAGCTCGACAATATCGGCGAAATTCACCTCGAGCGGTTTACTCCGAAGACTCGAACCGACGCACCCGTCCTCGATGAATTCGAAGTCGAATTCGTGCGGAGCGGTATCACTGTCTCGGTCGGATCGGATCAGTCAATTCTCGACGCAGCACGGGCAGTCGGCATTCCCGCACCATTCTCCTGTTCCGAGGGCACGTGCGGAACCTGCGAAACAAACATCGTGTCGGGCTCTGCCGACCACCGCGATTCAGTGCTCAGCCCCACGGAGCAGGAAGAAAACAGCACATTGATGATCTGCATCAGTAGAGCCGCGTGTCCAAAGCTGAAACTCGACCTCTGACAGCCCACCGAAGAGAGGAAAACAATGACTGGGTGCCCGGTCGCTCATACCGCCGCAGGATTCTCGTTCTTCGACCACGAATATCAGGAAAATCCGGGGGCCTCGCTGGCGTGGGCCCGCGAGAGCCAACCGGTGTTCTACAACGACGACTCGGACTACTGGGTCGTCACGCGGCACGAAGACGTGAAATCGGTCTTCAGCCAATTCAATCAATTCTCTGCGGCCATCACACTGACGCCGGTCACACCTCCCTCCGCGGAGGCCGGCGAGCAACTCGGCAAGTACAACTTCGCGCCCTGCCCCGTCCTCGCGGATTCCGACCCGCCCATGCATCGGCAGTACCGCCGGCTGAACGCTCCCGCATTCATGCCGGACCGTATCGACCCCCTCGCTCCCTACATTCGGGAGACGACGAACGCCTACATCGATCGCTTCGTCGATGAGGGTCATGCCGATCTCGTCGCCGATATGCTCTGGGACATTCCCTGTTTGGTCGCTCTGCAGTTCTTGGGGATTCCCGAGGAGGACGTAGACACCGTACGCAAGCTAGCCACATCCATGACCGAATTCGTGTGGGGGCGGCCCAGCCCCGAGGAGCAGATCCGAGCCGCCGACGGCCTGGGCCAATTCTGGGAAATGGGTGAGCGGGTCATCGGGAAACTCAAGGAACTCGACAATCCACCAGGGTGGTTGGGACATGCGATCACGATGCAGCGCGAACACCCGGATGTCATCTCCGATACGTGGCTGCAGACGAACGTCATGGGCGGCGCGATGGCTGCCCACGAAACTACGACGAATGCCACCGCGAATGCCGTCGTCACTCTGTTGAGGAACCGCGACCAGTGGGACCGCCTGTGTGCGGAGCCATCCCTGATCCCCTCGGCGGTCGAGGAGTGCCTGCGACTCAATCCCTCGGTGGCCGCCTGGCGCCGAGTCGCGAAGCAAGACGTGCAGGTCGGCGACGTGACGATTCCCGCGGGAGGAAAGATCCTCATGGTGATCGCGTCGGCGAACCAGGACAGTTCCGTGTTCGACGATCCCGAACGATTCGACATCGATCGAGACGCCAAAGCACACATCGCATTCGGCGCGGGAACACACATGTGCCTGGGTAACCATCTCGCCCGGCTGGAGATGATCATCTATCTGGAGGAACTGACGCGACGCCTGCCCCACATGACCCTCGACCAACAGCAGTTCCACTACGTCCCGAACACCTCGTTCCGGGGCCCGGAGGCGCTGCACGTCAGTTGGGATGTCGAAAAGAATCCGATCCTCACCTGATCGGCGCCCGCGCTCTCGAGTACTACCGAACGCTACGAACGGAGCAAGCACGCATGACCACCAACTCCATCGACTTCTCCGACACCAGGACCTGGCCACCACTGGACAGAATTGCGCCGGGATTCGACGGCAACAAGGCCGTCAGGTCGAGCAGTGTGGCCGGCCGCGACATCGTGTTCACGAACTCCCAGGGCAGCCGGGTGTCACACCGTTTCGGCACGACCACCGTCGAGTGGAGCTACGAGCCCGGACCCGGCGACCCACACCCGGCGATCTCCGGAAAGGACGACTACGAGGCCTTCGACGTCGCAGAGGGACTGGTGTACACGCAATTCCATCATCGCGACAACGTGCCGAACACAGCAGTCAGCCTCGTCCTCGACTTCGACCACGGACGCAGCCTCGCCATCGTGAGCACGATCGAAGATCCGGCCGAGGGTCGGACCCGGGTGCAACACAACTTCCTGCAGGGCCGCATCGAGGGACTCGAGACGCGCGGGCCGGAACCGGCACCCACGACCGCACTCCTCGGCCGAAGAGTGCTGTGGACCTACAGCGACGAACACAGCTACGAGCACGTCTACCTCGGACCGCATTCGTACACGTGGCACTGCTTGGCCGGCCCCGCTGCCGGACTTGCGGACACCGACGAGTGCACGACCTATGAACTGCGTCCCGGAATCTACGTCTTTGCCTCGCGGGAAAAGGTTCTCCCCTCCGCGGCGGTCACCATTGCCGATCACCGCGACATCACGTCCCTGCGATCGTACGGAGCCCTCTTCGGCCTCGACGAGACGGGTGAACTGCCAACACACTTCACCTTTGGCGCAGTAGGCGAGCTAGTCAGTCACACGGTACGAAACACCACCTTCTGAAAGGACACACCCATGTTGGCCAAAGGAAACGTCCAGGTCACCGACCTGCTCTGCGCCACCCCACCCGCCATTCCCGAGGGTTCGCACGCGATGACCCAACTCGTCGAACTCCCGCCGGCCGACCCCGGGCTCGCCCCGCATCGCCACTCCGGACCGGTGTTCGGTTACGTACTGGAGGGCAGCATCTTCTTCGAGCTGGAGGGCGAGGAACCCCGGGTAATCGTTGCGGGCGAGGCATTCTGGGAACCCGGCGGCGACGTCGTGCACTACCAGGTCTCCAATCCCGATCCGCTGGCCTGGAGCCGGTTCGTCGCGGTGTGCATCTGCGCTCCGGACGTAGACATGATCACCATGCTCGAACCAGAAGAGATCATCGCCCGCGACCATCTGCGCCACCCCAGCGCGCGACAGCACCAAGGCTGATCTTCGCTGCGACGACACGTCGTGCAATCGCATCGAAACGAAATGAGGATTCATGTCAATACTGTCGCGACGGTCGGTGGCCGACATCGTTGCCCGCAGGTTCGCCGCCAAGATCAATTCCGCGATCCACCCCGCCGGCGAACCTCGGTTCCCTGAAATCACCATCCGCACAACCGACGTCAGCATCGAAACGCGCCACGGTCCGGTCGCTGCGACCATCTATCCCCCGCAGTCTCCGACGGGCACCCCCGGAGTGTACGTCAATGCTCACGGCGGTGGGTTCGTCGTGGGACACCGAGAACAGGACGACGCCTGGTGCCGCTTCCTTGCCGCCCATGCCAATGTCTTCGTGCTCAACACGGATTACGCGTTGGCCCCGGGCAGACGGTTTCCCACGCCTGCCGAGCAGTTCTATGATGTAGTTCAGTGGGCATCAGCACCGGAGCGTGAGTGGGACGGCACGCGGTTGTGCGTCGGTGGCCAGAGCGCGGGCGGCAATCTGTCGGCAGCCGTGTCACGGATGTCGCTGGAGAACGACGGCCCCGCCATCGCGTTGCAGATTCTGCATTACCCGCCGCTCGATATCGTGACGCCCCCCTCCCACAAGCCGTCGCCGCTGGGCTCGAAAGCCGTCCTGCAGCCCTGGTTGTGCGAGGTGTTCGACACCGCCTACACCCCTGATCGCGCGCAGCGTAGTCACCGGTTCGTCTCGCCGGCATGGGGAGACAACGCAAACGGCATAGCAGGTATCGCACCGGCATTGGTCATCGCCGCGGAGTTCGACCGGCTGCGCACTGAAGCCAGGCGATACGCGGACAAACTCGAGGCGGTCGGTGCGCTCGCCGAATACGTCGAGGTGCGCGGTGTCGATCACGGTTACGACATCATGACCCAGGAGACCGAGACAACACGACGGACGTACGAGGTGATCGTCGCGCACGTCAACCGCGCAATCGACTCAAACATTCAGTCCCACAACCGATCGACAACCCAACCGAAAGGAACATTATGAGCAGCGTGAATATCGGCAAGCAGCACCCGGCCGTCTACAAGAGCCTGGTTACGCTGGATGCGGAAGTGAAATCCACCCTGAATGCGGCGGGCGTGGATCCGCTCCTTGTGGAGTTGGTGAAGATCCGCGTCTCCCAGCTGAACGGCTGCGCCTTCTGCCTTCGCATGCACACCCGCGACTCTCTCGCCAAGGGAGAGAAGGCGGATCGACTCGCGGTCGTCGCGGCGTGGTGGGAGGCGCAGTACTTCAGCGACCAGGAGCGCGCGGCGCTCGCTCTCGCCGAACAGGTCACCGGCCTCGCCGTTCCGGAACAGCGCACCTGGGATGACGGCTCCCTCACCGACGAGCAGGTGTCCGCGATCAGCTGGCTTGCGATCGTGATGAACGCCTGGAACCGGGTTGCCATCACCAGCCACTACCCAGTGGCGCCGTAGTGTTCTCGGCCCTCGGCGCTCTCGTCGAGGGCCGAGCACTGAAGAAGATCCGAGAGTGACGATGTTCGATATCCCAGTCGCGTACGCGGCGATGTTCGCCGGAGCGGTCGGAGCCCTCGTTCCGATGTGGCGGGCACATGGAACGGACTGCCGAGTCCGGATCGCGCACGGTGCGATGGCGGTGTCCATGGTCGCGATGATGATCCCCGGCGTGCCGGCAGGAATTCACCTGCTCGAGGGTGCCGTTCTCATCACGCTCGCCGTGTTCGTCACCGGTGAGACCATGCACCGCCAGACCGCGGTTCCCTGCGCGGTCGATCTCACGGCGATGGGGATGTTGCTGCTCCTGGCCCCGATGTCCGCTCCCGCCCCGGCGGCGCCCGCACCCTCCGGCCACCATCACGGCGGCGCAGGAATCTCAACCGGCTGGCTTCCCCTCACCGTGCTGGTGTGCTGGGCACTGTTGACC
>JBCEBZ010000046.1:0-7316 GCA_039206675.1 Rhodococcus sp. (in: high G+C Gram-positive bacteria)
CCCCGTTCGTCTGGCACGGCTCGATCCGCACGCCGGAGATCGCCGAGCAGGCCGCGTTCTACGGCGACGGCTTCTTCGCGAACCACATCTTCTGGCCGGCGAGCCACACCGCGCAGATGATCCGGCTCTACCGGGAGCGCTTCGAGCACTACGGGCACGGCACCGCGGCGCAGGGCATCGTCGGCCTCGGCGGCCAGGTGTTCATGCGGAAGAACTCGCAGGACGCCAAGCGCGAGTTCCGCCCGTACTTCGACAACGCGCCGGTGTACGGCCACGGCCCGAGCCTCGAGGACTTCACGAGCCAGACGCCCCTCACGGTCGGCAGCCCGCAGGAGGTCATCGACCGCACCCTCGGCTTCCGCGAGTACGTCGGCGACTACCAGCGCCAGCTGTTCCTCATGGACCACGCCGGCCTGCCGCTGGCGACGGTGCTCGAGCAGCTCGACCTGCTGGGCGAGGAGGTCGTCCCGGTGCTCCGCAAGGAGTTCGCCGCGATGAAGCCGGCCGACGTCCCCGAGGCGCCGACCCACGCGTCCCTCGTCGCGGCCGCTGCCGCGGCCCCCGCCGCGTCCCAGGAGGAGGTGTCCGCATGACCACCATCGCCGTCGTCTCGGCCGGGCTCTCCGAGCCCTCGTCGTCCCGGCTCCTCGCGGATCGCCTCGCCGAGGCCGCCGTCACCGCCCTGGACCTCGACAACCGGTCTGGAGGCCCGGTGCGCGTCGTGCACGTCGACCTGCGTCCGCTGGCCCACGAGATCACCGACGCGATGCTCACGCGGTTCGCGCCGCCGGCGCTCGCGGCCGCGATCGCGGAGGTCGAGGAGGCGGACGCCCTGGTGTTCGTCGCCCCGGTGTTCACCGCCGGCATGAGCGGACTCGCGAAGGCGTTCCTCGACGTCCTCGACCCGGACGCCCTCGTCGACATGCCGGTGCTCCTCGGGGCGACCGGCGGCTCCCCGCGGCACTCGCTCGCGATCGAGCACGGCTTTCGCCCGGTGTTCGCCTACCTCCGCGCGGCGGTCGCGCCGACCGCGGTGTTCGCCGCCACCGAGGACTGGGGGTCCGCCGACGGGACGGCCGCGCTCGAGGCCCGGGTCCGCCGGGCCGGAGCCGATCTCGCCTGGGTGATCCGTGCCTCCCGACGGGAGCAGCCGTCCGCGGAACCGGAGATCACCGACTTCGGCACCATGCTCGAGGCCCTGGGGCAGTAGCCCCATCCCATTGCAACGACGTGGCGCCCGCCCCGGGTCGGGGTGGGCGCCATGTCCGTTGGTCGCGCCTACTTGATGCCGAGCGCTTTCTTCACCTGGGCGACGATCCAGTCGATCGCCTGACCGGCGTTGATCCAGTCCAGGATCCGCTGCTTGTTGGCCCAGACCCAGTCGACGGCGCGCTGACCGTACTTGGCGACGAGCTGGAGGACACGTGCGAACGCTGCCACGGCAACGCTCCCTTCTGATGGATGCGTGATGGATCCGTGTGCACCCGGTCGCATCACCACAGACCGTTCTGTGGCGCTCAGAACTTGGCATGAAACGTCGTGGAATGTCAATTTAAAATTGTGGTCTATGCTCGTCTGGACGGAAGGGGAGCCAAATGGACTTCAAGTCCAAGCGAGTGTGGATCTGGGGCTTCAGTGTCCTGATCGGCGTCGCTACGGTGAGCGCGTTGCCGCTGTTCGCCGTGCAGGAGCAGGTGTCGGAGGAAACCGAAGCAAGCGCGTCCGAGTCGCTGCTCGCGATCTGGGTGTTGGTCGTCGGTCTCAGCGCGGTGATCGCAACGGGAGTCGTCCTCGTCGTGGCTCGGCGTGCCGCCATCCGGCGTCGACGCCTCGGCAGTGGGGGCTTCAGTGTCGGATGATCGTGGATTGCTCGTGTCAGCGACGCGCGCTGAACTCTTCCGCATGCGCCGACTTCGGTCGATGCGATGGATACTCGGGACCACCCTCGCGATCGTCGTCGTCGCGGCGCTCATCACCCTTGGGACGATGCCCGCTGAGGCGACTGCCGAACGGTCGCTGCGCGCCGCGAACGCAGCTATCGACATCGCCCCGATCATCGTCGGCTTCGGCGCCGTGATCTTCGTCGTCGGTGACTTCGGGTTCGGATACATCGGCACAACGCTCACGCTGACGCCTTCCAGGAACACCGTCATCGCATCGAAGCTCCTGGCGGTGGGCATCCTCGCCATCGCGGTGTCGGCTGCGTCGGTAGCGGTGACCAGCGCAGCATTCGTCCTGCATCAGCTGAACGCGTCCGGAGCCCTCGGGACGGTCACCGCGTGGGGTGCCGTCAGCGTTGCTGCGCTCACCCTCCTGCTGGCCTACACCGCGCTCGGCGCCGGTGTCGCACTCGTCACATGTCGTTCAGTGTCCGCGGTCGTCTTGTACTTGACGATGTTGTTCGCGCTGCCGCTGGCGGCGTCCGTCCTCAGCATCTGGGTCCCCGGCGCCGGGCAGCGCATCCTCGACTTCAGCCCGGTGACCTTGACCTCCCGTCTCGTCGAGGAAGGTCCGAGCTGGTCGGCGCTGTGGCGATTCGCCCTCCTCGACGGTGTGCTGCTGAGCGCTGGGGTCATGCGGGGTCTGCGGGTGGCGGTGCGATGAACGAGATCCTCAACGTCGAGAGCGTGCGGAAGCGCTACGGCAGGCGGACGGTGCTGCGGGACGTCTCGTTCGAGGTCGGGCCCGGGGAGGTCGTCGGACTCCTCGGCGCGAACGGCGCGGGGAAGAGCACGTTGCTCCGGATCGTCGCGGGCATCGATCGGCCAGACGGCGGAACGGTACGCCTCGACCGAGGCGCGGTTGGTGCAATGCTCGACCCGTCATGGCTGGACAGGCGGCTCACCTGCCGAGATCACATCCAGATCGCCCTCCGAGCACACGGCCTCGACCCGCGCCAGCGCGTCGTCGATCGCGTGCTGCGCTCGGTCGGTCTCGCCGAGGCGCTCGGCCGACGCGTGAACGGCCTGTCCCTCGGGATGCGCCAACGTCTCGCACTCGCCGTGGCCACCGTCCACGCACCCCGGCTCCTGATCCTCGATGAGCCGGTGAACGGTCTCGATCCGGACGGAGTGCTCTGGTTCAGGTCGTTGCTTCGTGACTTCGCGGACAACGGAGGCGCAGTTCTGCTCTCGTCGCACCTCATGTCGGAGATGGAACGCATTGCCGATCGAGTCGTTCTCCTCGACAAGGGGACGGTGCACGAGGCTGAGGCTTCGTCGGGGTGGGGCGACTCGCGGTTCGTGGTCATCGAGAGCCGCTCGGATCTCAGGCGCCTCCGCGACCCGATCGGATCGGCGGGTGGCGTGTTCAGAGCAGAGCAATCCGGAGCGGCTCAGATCACAGGACTCGATGCTGAGGCCGTGTTCCTGATCGCGGCGAGCAGCGGCGTACCGCTGACCCGATTGAGCGAGGAATCGGCATCTCTGGAGGACTATTACCGCGCAGCGATGTCCGGCGCTGGTCATGCTCGCCGATGATCGGGCGGCCATGGGACGGACGGGACTGACCATCCGTGCGTCGCGGAACACATTGCGTGCCGCGCGACTCGCCTCGGCCGTCGGCATGGTGATCGGAGTCGTGTTCGGCGTCGTTCTGGTCATCACTCCGGGGCCGACGTGGTTGGCGTTCGTGGGTTGGGTCGTCGTTGCATGGACGGTGTGTCATTCGTGCGTCGAGATCCTGTTCGTCCTGCCCGCCGGAGTTCGAAACTTCTCCCTCCGCGTGACGGATACGGAGGTCGTCGTTCGTCAAGGGGCGCTCGTGCGCCGAATAGATCGAATCCCGATGTCGAAGATCACGGCCGTCCGGACTCGGACCGGTCCGATTCTGCGCCGGTTCGGTCTCGCTTCGTGCACGATCCTGACCGCTTCCGCCGAGTTCTCCACGTTGCCCATCGACGACGAAGACGGTCGACTGCTGTCGGCTGAGCGATCGGTGCCGTGATGGAACGATGGCCGCCGCCGATGCGTCGGCAGTCAGGGCGTCTCCTCGCGATCCGAGGACTCGAGGTCGCGAGGTCGTCGTGGATCGTGCTCGCGCCGCTGATCGTCGTGATCGGAACGAGCACGGGATGGCTTCGTGTCGGCTGCCTCGCGCTCCTGTGCTATTACCTGTACTCGCGAGGAGCCCGGGTCCTCGTCGATTGGTTGAGCGTTCGATACCGCGCATCCGCGCGCGGCGTCGAGGTTCGATCCGGGCTGCTCTCGGTCGAAGTCAGGGTGATTCGATGGGATGCCGTCACGGCGGTCGAACTGGGTGACGAGGTGGCGCAGCGACTCGCCAAGTGTCGCAAGGTGACCCTGTCGACGATCGGGCCGTTCGGGAGCGTCGTGGTCCTCCCCTGTGTCCGCGAATCTGAGGCGATGCGAATCCGGCGGTTGTACTCGCATCGGTCGTCCGCAGGTCGAGTGGGCACGACGCAACGGACCGCAGCGGCGCCCGGGGTCGTCACCGAGCCGCTCTCGACACCACTCGGTGTGAAGGATCACATCGTCCTGGGTCTCAGTTCCGGTCGGGCGCTGTTGGTGGTTCCGTTCACCCTCGGAGCGGTTCAGCGTGTCGGCGCCCTGATCGGGGTCTCAGCCGATCCGCTTCGTTTCGTCATCGGTGCGGTGCACGTCGACGATGCGGCCGTCATCCCGATGGTTCTCGGGCTCGCACTGGCGGCCGCTCTCTACGGGGCGGTGCTCTCATGGGTGCGGTACCGCGGCTACCGCGTCAGCCGCGAGGAACATGCGCTGAACTTCTCGGCCGGGTTGTTTCGTCGAGAAGCCAGGACCGTGCAGGTACAGGACGTCGCCGCGATCGTGTGCCGGCCCGGTTTGGTTCTGGCTTCGTTCGGCAAGACCCGCGTTCGGTGCCTCACAGCGGGAGACGCCGCGGGGCTGACCGGCGGGATGGTGCTTCCGATCGCTGATCTCGACCGAGCTCGTGCCGCCGATCGGCTCTTCATCGGGGCGTCGTTCCCGGAACGGACAGGCGCGACGTGGGCCCGCGCGTGCGTCGGCGCAATCGTCGGAGCGACGGTGCTCGCCGTGCTGGGACTGCGTTCCGAGCCACGCGCCTTCGTGGTGGCAGCTGGACTCATCATCGGACTCGCAATCGTGGGATTCGCGGGCGAGTTCCGCGGGCGGATTCGTCTGCATGGGAGCGCCGACGAGCGGTGGGTCATCACGGATCGCATGGCGTTGCCCGGATCGCAGTGGGCCGCTCGCTGCTCCGTCATCGATCGCGTGTCGTGGCACCGCCTCGGATCCGGACGCCGTTCGATCTGCTGGGTGACGCTGTCGTTCCGCGCCTCTCGATCCCGAAGGATTCGGGTGCAGGAACGCGGTGCCAGGACATTCGCCGAGATCCGATACACGCTCTCGCCGCAAGACCATTCCGATGTTCGACAAGAGGGAGGCCAGAGATGGCAGCTGCTGAGATGATCATCTGGGCGAGCGCGATCGGGCTGTTCGCCGTCGCGTGGGTCGGAGGACGATGGGCGCCGCCCATCGCACTGGCTGTCGCACCCCTGATCTGGCTCGTCGCAGCGATCGTGTTCGTGGCTCGCGGTCAGGTGAACAGCGTTCGGGATGTCCTCATCATCGCAGCGGGATTCTTTCTGATCCTCATCGTCTCAGGCGCTGGGCGGAATGCCCGTGCGAAGGCGCAGGAACACCGCAGTCGGCCGTGATCGTGCCGACCTCAGGTGCCCGCGGCGCTCGTCACCCACACGCCGCTCAGTACCAGTGCGGGTTCTCGCTCATCTCGTGGTTCCACGCCGCGCAGGGGGAGCCGTAGGCGCTCTTGATGTAGGCGAGACCCCAGTTGATCTGCGTGTCGGCGTTCGTCCGCCAGTCGGCGCCGGCCGCGGACATCTTCGACGCCGGGAGCGCCTGCGGGATGCCGTATGCGCCGCTCGAGGAGTTGAGGGCGTTCGCGCGCCAGCCGGACTCCTGCGTCCACAGCGACACGAGGCACGAGTACTGGTCGGAGCCCCAGCCGTACGAGCCGATCGCGCCCTGGGCGTACGCCTTGGCGGCCGCGGGGTCCGCGACGACGCCGGTCGGGTCCGGGTAGGAGCTGGCCGACGACGAGGACGAGGACGACCCGCCGCTCGAGGCCCGCTCGGCCGCGAGCTGGTTCGCCCGGGCGACGGCGGCGGCCTGCGCGGCGACGGCCTGGCCGACCTGGTACTGCTGCTCCTCCTGCGCCGTCGTGTTCTTCAGCGACGCGAGCTGGGCGTAGAGGGTGTCGCTGTGCGCCTGGGTCGAGGCGACCGCGGCGTTCGCGGAGGCCTCGGCGGCGTCCGCGGCCTGGGACTTCGTCTCCGCGGCGTCGGCGAGGGTCTGGCGCTCCTGCTCGGCGCGCGTGGCCTGCTCGTGGAGCGCGGTCGCGGTGTTCGCGGCGACCGTGGCGTCCGACATCACACCGGACCACGTCGAGGACAGCTGGTCGAGGGTGCCGAGCTGGTACAGCAGGTCCTGGGGCTTCTTCGCGGCGGCGATCCGTGCGGTGACCGCGCTCGAGTTGCCGTCCCGGTAGAGCGTCGCGGCGAGCTGTCCGGCACGGGTCGCGGCGCGCTTGGCGGTCGTCGAGGCGGTGGCGGCCTGGGCGTTCAGGGTGGTCGCGGTCTGGGTCGCGGCCTGCAGGTCCGACTCGGCCTTCGCGGCGGCCTCGGAGGCGGTGAGCGCCGCGGCGGACTTCGCGGCGGCGTCCGCCTGCGCCGACTGGAGAGCCTGCTGCACGACGCCGATCTCGGCCTGCTTCGCGGCCTGGTTCGCCTGCGCCGCCTGGACGTCCGCCCACGTCGGGTACTGCGTGTCCGCGGAGGCCGGCGCGGCGGCGACGAGCGGGACGACGAGGGCCCCGACGGCGACGGTGAGCGCTGCGAGCGTCGCCCGACGGCGCGCAGGGACGCGCGTGGGGAGGGAGTGGCGCATGTGACGAGGCTATCGGGGACACGCCCGTTCGCTGGGAGCCATGCCGCCGTTTCGGAGCCGAATGATAGGGTTTCCGCGTCCGGGAACCGTGTTCCCAGACCTACATCAATCACTCGGAGCAGGCCGGTACGAGGCTGGTCATCGGTGGTGGTGGGCGGGGACGTCGGTCCCGAACACTTCTACTGCTGGCCAGGCACGGGTCCAGCGCCGTGCTCCGCGAGTCATGAGGAGGCACCCTTTTGGAGGGTCCCGAGATCAAGTTCGCCGAAGCCGTCATCGACAACGGCAAGTTCGGCAAGCGCGTCGTCCGGTTCGAGACCGGCCGCCTCGCACAGCAGGCCCAGGGCGCGGTCGCCGCGTACCTCGACGAGGAGACCATGCTCCTCT
>JBCEBZ010000047.1:0-7289 GCA_039206675.1 Rhodococcus sp. (in: high G+C Gram-positive bacteria)
TCAAGCGCGAGGACGTCGAGCGCGGCCAGGTCATCATCAAGCCGGGTTCGGTCACCCCGCACACCGAGTTCGAGGCGCAGGCGTACATCCTGTCCAAGGACGAGGGCGGCCGCCACACGCCGTTCTTCAACAACTACCGTCCGCAGTTCTACTTCCGTACCACGGACGTGACGGGCGTTGTGACGCTGCCCGAGGGCACCGAGATGGTCATGCCCGGTGACAACACCGAGATGTCCGTCAAGCTGATCCAGCCCGTCGCCATGGACGAGGGCCTGCGCTTCGCGATCCGCGAAGGCGGCCGTACGGTCGGCGCCGGCAAGGTCACGAAGATCAACAAGTGATCTAGCTTCACCAACGCCGATGGCGCTCACCCTCCGGGGTGGGCGCCATCGGCGTTTTCGGGGTCGGAATCAGCTTTCGACGTGTACCGGGTGGTCGGCGCGGTCGAGGTGGAGCAGTACCTGGGTGGCGACCCGTTCACCGCCGAGTGTCGACGCGACCCACGATGCGACGTCCTCCGACTTGCGGGTGAAGTCGTGGATGTCGAGGGTGGGGTCGGCGGTCACGACGATCGACAGGGTGGGGAGTCCACGTTCGACGACGGCGCGGGCCCGCGTCTGCCGGACCCCGGGGTACTGGCCGAGTTCGCTGGCGACCCCGCCCGCGAGGGAGCCCAGGTCGACGGTGACGTAGGTGCCCGATTCACGGTCCGGCACGGCGACGGGGGACGTGCGCCGCCGGGTGAGGTCGAGGGCGAGGAGCACGATCCCGAAGACCAGTCCCACGACAACTGCCGCGGCGAGGGCCCAGCCCCACCAGTCCTGGTCGGGGAGCGCGGTGACGCGTGCGCGGTCGTACCGAGACACCCATTCCCGGACGATCGGAACCCGCAGGTCCCAGGCGATGGCATAGGCGCCGAATCCGAGGAGCGCGAGCCCGACGAGCAGGACGATCAGCCGGTTGACGGCGGCGGTCCGATGCGTCACGGCTTCACCTGCACTCGGAGTTCGGGGGACGTGCCGAGCAGCGACAGTGTCGGCTCCACCGCCTCGCGGACGGAGATGGCCACGTCCGCGGCCGGTGTCGACTCCGTGCGCACCACGCGGACGGTGACGTGCTTCCGGTCGACTGTCGTGTGCGCCGACAGCACCCCGGGGACGGTGTTGGCGTGACTACTGGAATTGCGGGCGAGGTCGGTGGGGCGAAGCCAGACGATCGGGGTGTCACCCACCGCGAGGGGGAGATGGGTGCGGGGCCGCGGTTTGAGGGCAGCGACGATGAACACGATTCCCAGCACGATCGCGCCGACGGCGACGGGGACGATCCAGTCGGACCAGTGCAGCCGGCCCAGCCATTGCGCGGTGTTGCGGATCCAGGGCGCGTTGGCGAACGTGCCGCGCATGATGAGCAGTTCACGCGCGGCGACGACCGCGAGACCGAGGGCGGCGACGGCGACGATGATCGCGGCGGGCACGGCGGCGGGCGTCGCGCGCGGCGTGCGTGGCCGGATCGGCGCCACCGGGGCGGGCGGCACCGTCGGATCGCCCTGTTCGGAGTAGAGGCTGTCGGCCCCGCTGTCCTCGGGCGCCGCGGATTCCGTTCCGACGACCACGATGTTGAGTTCGATGACCGGCATGCCGGTCATCTGCGCGACCTGGCGGTGCACCTGCGCGCGGAGCCTGCGGCCCAGGAGATCGAGATGGCACGGCCACTGCACCGCGATGTACAGGTTGATCGCGACGGCGTCCGCTCCCGTCGAGACGTCGGCGCGGGGGAGTTCCCGGCCCGTCAGCCGGGACAGCCCGCCGGACTGCTTGACGACGCCGGGCACCTGGAGCGCTGCGGCGACGGCGATCTTCACGACGGCGCGTTCCTTGATGACCAACTCGCCGCGCTGGGCGGTGTCGTCGAGCGCCGCGTCGTCCCGGGGGCCGGCGGGGGGTGCGGTGGACGGTTCAGCCACGGCCGCGGCTTCGGAGGATGGCGCCGAGATCGAGGTGCCCGTCGCGGTGCGCGCCGACGGCCATACCCAGCGCGCCGAGCAGGACGGCGAAGACGAATCCGCTGAAACCGCCGAGGATACCGGCGATGGCGAGGAGCAATCCGACGATCAGGCCTGTGATTGTGCTGTTCATTGAGCTTGTCCTGTCTCTGTCAGGAGATCTTCGATGATCACGTCGACGGGGACGTCCACCAGCGATTCCACTGCCGCCCGCACTCTGTCGGCGGTGTCGACGACATTGGCGGGATAGCGCGCCGCGAGATGGACGGCACAGGACGTGGGGCCCACGGTCACCCCGGTCACCCGGCGTCCGGGCAGGTACGTCGCGACTTCGCCGAATGCGCCGCCGTGCATCGCTGCCACTCCCGGGGTCGCGAGGACGGCGGCGACGATGCGTTCGGAGATGTCCTCCGCGTGGGTGGCCGGGGGGAGCGGTCCGGTCACTGCACCCTCGGTTTGCCGTCGAGCTCGGACGCGGCCTCGGATTCGTCGAACAGCATGACGTCGAAGACGGTGATGTTCACTTCGGTCACTTCGAGTCCGGTCATGCGCTCGACGGCCGCAATGACGTTGCGTCGGATGCCGACCGCGAGTTCGTGCAGTGCGACGCCGTATTCGGCGACGATGCCGATGTCGATGGCGGCCTGTTTCTCCCCGACTTCGACGGCGACGCCCTGGGCGTGGTTGACGCGGGCGCCGGGGATCCGGTCCCGGAGGGCGCCGACGGCACGCGCGGTGCCGCCGCCCACGTCGTAGACGCCGTTGATCTCACGTGTGGCGATACCGGCGATCTTGGCGACGACGGCGTCCGCGATGATGGTCCGTCCCTCGGAACTGACGAGTTCCGGAGTCGCCCCGGCACCGAACTGCACGCGGCTGCGTGCGCCTGAATCGCTGGTCATCGTGGATCCCCTTCGAGTCGCCTGCCTTCTCCTCAACAGTAATGATCACGGACGGTACGCGGGGTCTCCCACGCGCCTTTCCGCCCGTGGATCTGTCCGGAGACCCATCCGAAAAATATTTGATATGACTACCCGGTAGCATGACGTGATCCAGGTAACAGAGCCGCGGCACGACGAGAGGAACCCCATGGTGGAAGTGGCCCCCGACGAGGACGCTGCCCCCGATGAGGACACTGCCCCCGACGAGGATGCTGCCCCCGAGCCCCGGACGCCGGCTGTCACCGCGGGTGTGGCGGTTCTGTCCGTTCTCGCGCTCGTCTTCCTCGCGGTGAGCGGCTATTTCGGCTACACGCACCGGCAGGCGGAGCAGGAGGCGCAGCGGCGGTCCGAGATCGTGGACGCCGCGCGCCGGGGTGTCGTGAATCTGACGACGATGGACTTCGAACGGGCCGACGAAGACGTGCAGAAGGTGCTCGACGGCTCGGCCGGAGAATTCCGCGACGAGTTCGAAGCCCGCTCGAAGGATCTCATCGCGGTCATGCAGGAGGCTCGGGTCACATCGGTGGGGGAAGTACGCGAGGCTGCGATCGAGAGGCAGGACGGCGACTCCGCCGACGTGCTCGTCGCGGTCGCCCAGAAGGTGTCGAATGCGGGTGGGGCCGCCGACGAGCCCCGCGGTCAGAGAATGCGGGTCACGATGCAGCTCGAGGACGGCACATACAAGATCGTGAAGGCGGGGTTCGTGCAGTGAGTACCGACGCATCGGCGAAGTCGCGCAGACTTCTCCTGGTCCTGGGCGCGTTGACGGTGGTCACGGCCGTGCTTGCCGGGGTGCTGTACTTCACGCTGTATCGGCCGGACCGGCGCGTCGACGACACCGTCCGCGCCGCCGTCACCGACACCGCGTCTCAGGGCGCCGTCGCCCTGCTGTCGTATGGGCCGGACACCGTGGAGAACGACGTCGGCGCCGCGAAGGAACGACTGACGGGGGAATTCCTCGACTATTACACGCAGTTCACGGCGGACGTCGTCGTTCCGGCGGCGAAGGAGAGCCGGGTCGCCACGCAGGCGACGGTGGCGGCGTCCGGTCCGGTCGAGGTGGCGGCCGACACGGCGACGGTGCTGCTGTTCGTCGATCAGACCACCACCAGCGCCGCGAAACCGGAACCGGCGGTGACGCAGACGAGCATCGCCGTCGAACTGACCAAGTCCGGTGACGTCTGGCTGATCTCCGGCTTCGATCCCGTCCAGGCCCACGGGTAGCGTTGGCGCCCATGAGCACTCTTCGAGAGGTCGGCGACCGCGAATCGTGGCGCTGTTGGTTGTGTGACGAACCGGTGGATCCCGACATGTCGGTCAACGACCCGCGCGGCCCCAGTATCGACAGTGTCGTCACTGCGAAGAAGGCCAAGGCGAAGGGCGGCGTCGAACGTCTCGCTCACCGTGCGTGCAACACCAAGAAGGGTGCCGTCAAACCGGTCGTGCCGTGGCCCGACCGGTTGTTCGTCGTCGATCCCGCCCCGATCATCGGTGTGGTCGAACAACTCGGCCGCAAGGGTGGACGGGTGGCGGTGGCGCGGTGCCCGGGCAGATCGGACGCCGAGGATGCGTCGGAGTGGTTGCTCGACCGGTTGTCCCGTCTCGCACCGGAACTGAACGTCGAGACGCAGATCGACGCGGCCGGGGGCGCGTTCCTGCTCGTGGTGCGGCTCCGCCACCCGTGAGTACTTCTTAACCGCCGGCGGTTGACAAGTACTCACGGGCGGGGGATCGGCGGGTGCAGGGTGGTGGCGTCGCCCGGCCGGTACAGCTGGGCGCGTCTGCCGCCCGTGGACGCGGCGTCGGCCACACCCTCGACGGGTTCGACGAATCCCCGTGTCCCCAGGACCTTGCGGCGGAAGTTCGCGCGGTCCCACGTCACGCCCCACACGGCCTCGTACACCGTCTGGAGGTCCCGGATCGAGAATGGGGACTCCACGAAACAGGTTGCCAACGTCGTGTATTCGAGCTTCGAGCGCACCCGCTCGAGGGCGTCGGCGAGGATCCGCGCGTGGTCGAACGCCAGCGACTCGCGTGACGCGTCCGTGACCGGCATCCAGAAGGCGTCGGAGCCGACTGACGGCTCCGGCAGATTCGGCGCGAACGCCACGAACACCACCGAGACGACCCGCATGCGCGGGTCGCGGCCGGGTTCGCTGTACGTCGCCAACTGCTCGAGGTGACCGGGAAAGCTGTCGAGCCCCGTCTCCTCCGCCAGTTCGCGCCGCGCCGCGGCTTCCGCCGACTCGTCCGCGTGAACGAAACCTCCGGGCAGCGCGGGCATCCCCGGAAACGGTTCCTCGCCGCGCCGGACCAGCAGGACGGACAGCGACGGGCCGCGCAGTGTGAACATCGCGAGATCGACAGTCACGGCGAACGGTGGGTAGTCGGTCGCGTCGTGCACTGTCAGCCTCCCGGTGGTGCGGCGAACGTCGATCGGTGGGCGCGTGCCTGTTCATCCCCTCCCGGATCGACTCTCCGTCACGCAACCCATCCTGCACGAAGGGGACACCGACGTGGTCGGTAATCAGGTACAGGGCGTGGCGTCCCGGTCGGTGCTCTGCCGCCCGCGTGCTGTCGGGGCGGAGGTTGCGCCGCTCCCGACCGGAAGCGCTGCGCCAGTGCGTGACTGACGGTCGGTCCCGGCTCCGGTGAGCCACCTCCATTCTTCCGGCGACGTTCCGGTGACGGGCAACGGGTTGCCGGCGCGCCCGCGGATCCACCCGGTCACGGCGAGCGCGATGCCGCCCAGCTCGTCGTCGTTCCGAACGCTGTCACCGCGGGCGAACTCCTTGTAGTCGTTGTGACTACGAAACCGTCGGACTGCCGTAGTCGATATGACTACAACATGGGGATGTCGTGGTGTCCCGAGAGAGGTGGGGGTACCGTCGGGACCAGAACATGAATCCGACCTCGAGTGCGAAGGAATTCCGATGAATCTGGCCTTGACCGACGAGGAGCTGGCGTTCCGCGACGAGATGCGAACGTTCTTCACCACACAGATTCCGGCGGAGATCCGCGAGCGGTACGCGCGTGGCGAAGAAGTGGGGAAAGAAGGCTTCATCGAGTCTCAGCGGATTCTGAACGCCAACGGGCTCGCGACGCCGCACTGGCCGGTCGAGTGGGGTGGCCGCGACTGGACGCCGGTGCAGAATCACATCTGGCTCGACGAACTGCAGCTCGCGTCGGTGCCCGAGCCGCTCGCGTTCAACACGAGCATGGTCGGCCCCGTCATCGCGGCGTTCGGTTCGCAGGAGCAGAAGGAGAAGTTCCTTCCCGCGACCGCCAATCTCGACATCTGGTGGTGCCAGGGATTTTCCGAACCCGAGGCCGGTTCCGACCTCGCGTCGCTGAAAACCCGAGCGGTTCGTGACGGCGACGACTACGTGATCAACGGCCAGAAGACGTGGACCACCCTCGCGCAGCACGCCGACTGGATCTTCGTCCTCGCCCGCACCAACCCGGACGCCCCCAAGAAGCAGGCCGGCATCTCGTTCATCCTCGTCGACATGAAGACGCCCGGCGTCACGGTGCGCCCGATCAAGCTGATCGACGGAGGCTACGAGGTCAACGAGATCTTCTTCGAGGACGTGCGGGTGCCCGCCGAGAATCTCGTGGGTGAGGAGAACCAGGGCTGGAGTTACGCCAAGTTCCTGCTCGGCAACGAGCGCACCGGCGTCACCCGCCTGGGGTTCTCCAAGGTCCGGCTGGCACAGGCGAAGAAGCGCGCCGCGGAGATCTCGGTCGGCGAGGGGACGCTGCTCGACGACCCGCTGTTCGCCGCCCGCATCGCGGAACTGGAGAACGAGATCATCGCGCTGGAGCTCACCCAGCTGCGCGTCGTCGCCAGTTCTGCCGACGGCAAGCCGAACCCGGCGTCGTCGCTGCTGAAGCTGCGCGGGTCCGAACTGCAGCAGGCGACACTCGAACTGCTCACCGACGTCGCCGGACCCGACTCCCTGCCCTTCGCCGCCGGTGACGGCATCTCCTCACCGCGCTGGGCGCAGCGGACGGCGCCGACCTATCTGAACTACCGCAAGGTTTCCATCTACAGCGGATCGAGCGAAGTGCAGCGCAGCATCATCGCCTCCTCGATCCTCGGATTGTGAGGGCGTGACATGGACTTCGAACTGACCGACGAACAGAAACTGCTGCGCGACACCACCCGGGAACTGCTCGGCCGTAGCTACGACGCGGAGAAGCGCAACGCCGTCACCGACACCGAGCAGGGATGGAGCCCGCAGGTGTGGAAGCAACTCGCCGAGGTCGGTCTGCTGGGCCTGAGCTTCGACGAGGAAGACGGTGGAATGGGCGCCGGACCCGTCGAGGTGGCATCGGTGATGACC
>JBCEBZ010000048.1:0-7251 GCA_039206675.1 Rhodococcus sp. (in: high G+C Gram-positive bacteria)
CTCGAACAACTGTGGACGGCGCTCAGGACGCTGTACCCGATCGGCGTCGACTACAAGGAACTGGCCGGCGACGACGAGACGAAGGACATCACCGCCGACGAGCTGCGCGAGACCCTGCTGAAGGACGCGCACGACGCGTACGCCCGGCGCGAGGCCGAGATCGACGGCGTCGCCGGTGAGGGATCGATGCGCGAACTCGAGCGCCGGGTCCTGCTGAGCGTCCTCGACCGGAAGTGGCGTGAGCACCTCTACGAGATGGACTACCTGAAGGAGGGCATCGGCCTGCGGGCGATGGCCCAGCGTGATCCGCTCGTCGAATACCAGCGCGAAGGTTTCGACATGTTCGGCGGCATGCTCGAGGGCCTGAAGGAGGAGTCGGTCGGATTCCTGTTCAACCTCCAGGTCGAGGCTGCCGCCCCGCAGGCGGCGCAGGCGCCGGCCGTCAGTGTCACCGCGGCTTCCGCGGCGGCGACGGCGTCGGCGGCACCCGCTCCGGCGCCGCCGCGACCGCTGCCCACCCAGGAGGCCGCGCAGCAGGCGCAGGGCACGGCGGCACCGTCCGCTCTCCGCGCGAAGGGGCTGGACGACGGGGAGCCCCGCGGGCTCACGTATTCCGGGCCCGCCGAGGACGGCAACGCCCAGCTCAGCCGCCGCGGAACGGCCGAATCGGACGATTCCGCCGACGCCGGAACCCGCCGCCAGCGGCGGGAGGCGGCGCGGTCGCAGTCGAAGGGCAAGAAGGCCCCGCGGACCAAGCGCAAGCGCTGATCAGCCGATCACCAGCGAGGTGACGGTCCAGCCCGTGTCGGACTGCTGTTCGACACGGGCTGCGATCACGAAGATCCGCGGTCCCCGGCCGTAGGTACCGAAGGCCTCGAACACGCAGGGCTCCACCGCGCGCAGGTGCACCCGGACGAGCGCCGCCACACCGAGTCGCCGGGCGGGCGACTCCGCGAGCGCGAACGTGCGCACCACGTCGACGAGCGACGGCGTCACCAGCGGCCGCAGTTGCCGGACGTTGCGTCGCCGATCCAGCACTTCGAGGACCAGCCGGAACGCCTGCTCGGTGAACCGTTGAACGTCCGGCGACGGAATCGGCAGCGTTCCCGGGTGCGTCGCGGCGGTGCGCGGCGACGCACCCGAGTGCGGCGACGACCGGCGCCTGCCGTACCCGCGGCTGTGCCGTGCACCCGACTGCGCCGCCGAACTTCCCGGCAGGATCGGCTCGGTGTCGTCACCGGCCGCCGGCTCGAAGCGCGGCGCCCGTGACAGGAACGTGTAGGACTCACTCATTTCTTACCCCCCGGTTGCGGCATGAGACGGCCGTCGTAGCGGTCATGATCGCACGGATCCCGTCGTCGTGTCGCCGAACCGCGGAGCGGACCCTAGGGTGGGGACGTGCGGGGATTGATATTGGACTTCGGCGGAGTACTCGCGGGCCCCGGTTCGGACATGGACGGCCTGTCGTCCGTCCTCGCCGGTGCCCGGACCCGTGGTGTGCGGACCGCGATTCTCAGCAACGATCCCGGCGGTCCCGGCGCGCAGTGGCTGCGCGAACTCGGCGACGGCCGGCTGGTCGATCAGGTCGTGCTGTCCGGGGATGTCGGTGTCGCCAAACCTGATCCGCGGATCTACCGGCTGACGGCCGACGCGCTGGGTCTGGACCCGGGCGACTGTATCTTCGTCGACGACCTGCCGGTCAACGTCCGGGGCGCGGTGGCTGTCGGGATGGTGGGCATTCATCACGTCGACGGCGCGGCCACGGCGGGCGAGATAGCGATACTTCTCGAGGTGGATCGAGACGGGATGCAAGGGGGACAGGCGCCGACATGGTGACGAGACTGACTACGCAGGATGCGTCGTTCTACTTCCTCGAGGCGAGCAGTACGCCGATGCACGTGGGTTCGCTGGCGATCTTCCGGAAGCCGCGAAACGGGTTGTCCTACGAGGAATTGCTGAGCCTCGTCGAGGAGCGGTTGAGCCTGGTGCCCCGCTACCGGCAGAAGGTGCGGGAGGTGGCGCTGGGACTGTCTCGTCCGGTGTGGGTGGACGATCAGGACTTCGACATCGAGTACCACGTCCGGCGGTCGGCGCTGCCGAAACCCGGATCCGACGCCCAGCTGCACGACCTGGTCGCACGGCTCACGTCCCGGCCCCTCGACAACACACGTCCCCTGTGGGAGATGTATCTGGTGGAGGGGCTGTCGAACAACCGCTTCGCCATCTTCACGAAGTCGCATTCCTCGCTGGTCGACGGCGAGACCGCGCTCGAGATCGGTCAGGTGATCCTGGACCCGGCGAAGACCCGGCGGCCGATGGCCGAGGAACTGTGGATGCCGAGCCCCGCACCCAGTGAATCCACTCTCATCGCGGGGGCGCTGGCGGAGCTGGTGTCGAGGCCGGGCGAGGGGCTGGCCGCGCTGCGAATGACGTTGGGCGACATGGCGTCTGCGCTCGGCGAGACCGTGCGCGCCGTCGGTAAGGTCGCCGCCGTGGTGCGCACCGCGACGCAGGTGGCGCCCACGAGTCCGCTCAATGCGACGATCTCCCGCAACCGGCGCTTCGCGGTGGTCAAGACCGAACTGGGCGACTACCGGAAGATCCGCGCACAGTACGGGTGCGAGGTCAACGACGTCATCCTCGCCGTGGTGTCGGGTGCGATGCGGTACTGGCTGCTGTCCCGCGGTGAGCCGGTGGCCGAGTCGACGACCGTCCGGGCGATGGTCCCGATGTCGGTGTACGCGACGGACCCCGGGGCGGACGACGAGGCGTTCCGCCGCGGCGAGTGGGCGGACCCGCGGAGCATGGTGTCGTCCTTTCTCATCGACCTGCCGGTCGGGGAACCGAACGCGGTGGTGCGGCTGTCGCATGTGGCGCACGCCATGGAGGCGCACGCGAAGCAGAGTCAGCGGGTCACCGCGGAGACCCTGGTGCGGTTGTCGGGGTTCGCGCCGGCCACGCTGCACGCGATGAGTGCCCGTGTCGCGAGCAGTTTCTCGCAGCGCATGTTCAACCTGATGATCACGAACGCGCCGGGTCCGCAGATGCCGCTGTATGTCGGAGGAGCGAGGATGCTCGAGATGTATCCGGTGTCGCCTCTGCTGAAAAACCAGACTTTGAGCATCGGCCTCACGTCCTACGACGGCAACGTCTACTACGGTTTGAATGCAGACCGTGACGCCATGGCCGACGTGGACGTGGTGGCGGCGCTGCTGTACGAATCTCTCGAGGAGTTGTTGGATGCCAGCCGGTGAGAATTCCGCGGTGCGAATGACGGGTGACGCATGACGAGGGTGTACGTTCCCGCGACGATCGAGATCCTCCAGCGGCTCGTCGCCGACCAGGAGTTCGATCCGATGAGCCGTACCGCCTTCGCCGTCACCGCCACGCTCCGCGAGGCGTACTCGTCGGGCGACGACGACGAACTGGCCGAGGTCGCGATGGCCGAGGCCGCCCGCGCGTCGCTACGTCTGATCGCGGGCCGGGTGGGGGAGAGCGGGAGCGACGGGGTCCGCTTCCGCCGCGCCGTGGTCGCCGCGGACATCGACGACGTGACACCCCGTCCGGACCTCGACGACGCGGTGGTCCGGTTGCCCGGTCCGGTGACGATCGGCCGGGTCGCGTCGGTGCACGTGGACCTCGCGGAGGCGGAGCCGGACATCGAACGGGCCGTGTCGGCGATCGACGAGGCGGATCTCGGGGATCCGGACGCCGAGTTCGTTCTCGGTGACGCCGAGGATCACGTTCTGGCGTGGTACGCCACCCAGGAGCTTCCGTTCCTGCTCGAACTGCTCTGACCGGTACGTCCTCTTACCTTGGGGTAACCTACGGTACCGTAACTTGAAAACCTACGGTAGCGTAGGTCGTGACGGAAAAGGTGGAGGTCGGATGGGTCTGAAGGATTGGATCGAGGCGCCCGCAGCAGCGGTCGTGCCCGCCAAGCGGTCCAAGCTCAATTGGTTGCGCGGTGCGGCGGCACGTCTGACGACGCCGTTGCTCCCCGACGACTACCTGCACCTGGCCAACCCGCTGTGGTCCGCGCGCGAGCTGCGCGGACAGATCGTGGAGGTGCGCGCGGAGACGGCGGACTCCGCCACGATCGTCATCAAGCCGGGCTGGGGATTCGACTTCGACCACGAGCCCGGCCAGTACATCGGCATCGGCCTGCACGTCGACGGACGCTGGCACTGGCGTTCGTACTCCCTCACCTCGCCCCCGAACTGGGACGACAAACTCATCTCCATCGCCGTCAAGGCGATGCCCGAGGGATTCCTGTCGAGCCACCTCGTCAACGGCGTGCCGTCCGGGACGATCGTGCGGCTCGCGACGCCCACGGGCAACTTCGCGCTGCCCGACCCGCCGCCGCAGCGCATCCTGTTCCTCACCGCGGGCAGCGGCATCACTCCCGTCATGGCGATGCTCCGCACGATGAACCGGCGCGGCCAGCTTCCCGACGTCTTCCACGTCCACTCGGCGCCCACCGACGCCGACGTGATGTTCGCTGACGAACTCACCGAGCTCCACGAGGAGCACGACGACTTCCGGTGCAAGATCCAGCTCACGCGCAGCCAGGGCAAGTTCGCGTTGTCCTCGCTCGACGAGGTGTGCCCGGACTGGCGCGAACGGCAGACGTGGGCCTGTGGGCCGCTGCCGATGCTCGACGAGATCGAGACGCTGTGGCGCGACGAGAACATCGAGGACAAGTTGCACCTCGAGCGGTTCGCCGTCTCGCGCGCGGACACGTCCGGCGAGGGCGGAACGGTGACGTTCGCCAAGGCCGAGAAGACCGTCACGATCGACGGTGCCACCACTCTCCTCGAGGCCGGTGAGCAGGTCGGGGCACTGATGCCATTCGGCTGCCGGATGGGGATCTGCCAGACCTGTGTCGTGCCGATTCTCGCCGGGCACGCCATCGACCTGAGGTCCGGCAAGCAGCATGCCGAAGGTGACCGAGTCCAGACTTGTATCTCGGCGGCGGCAGGGGACTGCACGCTCGACGCGTGAGCGTGAGCGTGTTGTTCACCTGACTCCGCTATTCTCGGACTCTCACCAGACGGAGGAGCACGGTGGCGATCACCGACATCAAAGAGTTCGCGCATCTGACCGAAGCGGACATCGAATCGCTCGGGCGTGAGTTGGATGCGATCCGGCTCGACGTGGAGGATTCGCGCGGCGTCCGCGACGCCCGATACATCCGCCGGGCCATCAGGGCGCAACGACTGCTCGAGCTCGGTGGCCGGCTCGCGCTGTTCGGCAGCCGGTACCGTCCGGCCTGGCTGGCGGGCACCGCGATGCTCTCCCTCTCGAAGATCATCGAGAACATGGAACTCGGCCACAACGTGATGCACGGCCAGTGGGACTGGATGAACGATCCCGAGATCCACTCGATGTCGTGGGAGTGGGACCAGACGGGTCCGTCCGAGCATTGGAAGCGGGCGCACAACTACTCCCATCACACGTTCACCAACATCGTGGGAATGGATTCCGACGTCGGTTTCGGCATCCTCCGGATGACCCGCGACGAGGAATGGCGGCCGATCAACCTGCTGCAGCCGTTCGCCAACATCGTCCTGGCCGCCACGTTCGAGTGGGGGATCGCCCTCCACGACCTCACGTTCGCGGCCGAACTCGAGGGCGCCGAGAAGGGGCAGCTCAACTCGCAGGCCAACAAGGATTTCGCCCGCAAGATCTTCCGTCAGGTCGGCAAGGACTTCCTCCTGTTCCCCGTGCTCGCGGGGCCGGCCTGGAAGTCGACGCTGACGGCGAACACCACCGCCAACCTGGTGCGGAACCTGTGGGCGTACGTGGTGATCTTCTGCGGGCACTTCCCGGACGGCGCCGAGAAGTTCACCGTCGCGGAGTACGAGAACGAAACCCGGCACGAGTGGTACCTCCGGCAGATGCTCGGCAGCGCCAACTTCGACTCGGGCAAGATCATGGGCTTCATGAGCGGGAATCTCAGCTACCAGATCGAGCACCATCTGTTCCCCGATCTGCCGAGCAACCGGTACCCGGAGATCGCCGTGAAGGTGCGGGCGCTGTGCGAGAAGTACGACCTGCCCTACACCACGGGTTCGCTCGCCAAGCAGTACCTGCTGGCTCTGCGCACGATCCACAAACTCGCCCTGCCCGACCGCTTCCTGCGTGCGACGGCGGACGACGCCCCTGAGACGTCCTCGGAGCGGAAGTTCCGCGATGCCCGCGACGCGGGCGCCGCGATCGCCGAGACGCTGCGCACCGATCCTGTGACGGGGCAGCGCCGCGGCCTGTTGTCGGCGCTGCGCGCCCACGCGGAGGCCAAGATCTCGCGCCGTCGACGGTGATTTCACTCACACCTACAGTCAGGTAACCTACGGTGCCGTAACTTACGGTACGGTAGGTCAAGTCAGCGCCTATCCGGTGTGAACTGTCGACCAGCCAGGAGGAGGTCCCCCATGGCGATTGCAGATGTCAAGGAATATGCACATCTCACCGATGCCGATGTCGAGGCGCTCGGGCGCGAGTTGGATGCGATCCGCCGCGATATCGAAGAATCTCGCGGGGAGCGCGACGCGCGCTACGTGCGGAACACGATCAGGCTGCAGCGCGGACTCGAGATCGGTGGCCGCGCAGTGCTGTTCGCGAGTCGCCGGCGTCCTGCCTGGCTGCTCGGGGCGGGCATGCTCGGTGTCTCGAAGATCATCGAGAACATGGAACTCGGCCACAACGTGATGCACGGGCAGTGGGACTGGATGAACGACCCGGAAGTCCACTCCACCTCGTGGGAGTGGGACAACACCGGTCCGTCCGCGCACTGGAAGCAGACCCACAACTACCTGCACCACAAGTACACCAACGTCCTCGGCATGGACGACGACGTGGGATACGGGCTGCTCCGGGTCACGCGCGACCAGCGCTGGAAGCCGTTCAACGCCGGCAACCTGGTGTACAACACGCTGCTGGCTCTGTTCTTCCAGTACGGCGTCGCGGCGCAGCACCTCGAACTCGGCAAGGTCGCCAAGGGGCGGGTTCCGAAGGAGGAGACGCAGCGCAAGCTGCGCGAGGTCGGTGAGAAGATCGGCAAGCAGATCCTCAAGGACTACGTGATCCACCCCGCCGTCACGGGTCCCGCCTGGAAGAGCACGCTCACCGCCAACATGACGGCGAACGCGATCCGCAACGTGTGGACCAACGCCATCATCTTCTGCGGGCACTTCCCGGACGGTGCGGAGAAGTTCACCAAGGCCGACATCGACAAGGAGACGCCCGCGC
>JBCEBZ010000049.1:0-7244 GCA_039206675.1 Rhodococcus sp. (in: high G+C Gram-positive bacteria)
ACAGCCGCATGCCGTTCTCGGTCAGGGTGCCGGTCTTGTCGGCGCACACCACGTCGACGCGGGCGAGGCCCTCGATGGCGGGCAGCTCCTGCACGAGGCACTGCCGCTGACCGAGCCGGATGACCCCGACCGCGAATGCGATCGACGTCATCAGCACCAGGCCCTCGGGCACCATCGGCACCAGCGCGGCCACCATCCCGTTCAGTGCGGGCCGGATCGATTCGCCGCTCGAGAACAACTGGTTGTAGATGATCAGCAGACCCGCCGGAATCATCAGGTACGTGATGAACTTCAGGATCTTGTCGATGCCGCTGCGCAACTCCGAGTGCACGAGCGTGAACTTGCTGGCCTCGTCCGCGAGTTTCGCGGCGTACGCGTCGCTTCCGACCTTCGTGGCCCGGTAGCAGCCGCTGCCCGACGCGACGAAACTTCCCGACAGCACCTGCTCACCGGCGTCCTTGTGCACGGGGTCGGCCTCACCGGTGAGGAGGGACTCGTCGATGTCGAGGGACGCCGCCTCCACCACGACTCCGTCGACGACGATCTGGTCGCCGGCGCCGAGTTCGATGATGTCGTCGAGCACGACCTCCCGCGGTGCCATCGCGACGGCCACGCCGTCGCGGCGCACCACCGGTTTGGTCTGGCTGACGATCGCCAGCTTGTCGAGGGTCCGTTTGGCCCGCACTTCCTGGATGATGCCGATCCCGCTGTTGGCGATGATCAGCAGACCGAACATGCCGTCGATGATCGAACCGGTGGCCAGCACGATGATCAGCAGCACCCCGAGGATCGCGTTGATCCGGGTGAACACGTTGGCGCGCACGATGTCGCGCACCGACCGGCTGGCCCGATCCGGGACGTCGTTGGTCTTGCCGGCCGCCACCCGCTCCGCCACCTGGGCAGCCGTCAGCCCCTCCACCGCGACGACTGCAACGCTGTCGGTGCCCGTTTCGTCGTATGCCATGGTCAAAGGCTACGCAACGGGGCTCGGCTCGGAGGGGATGCGCGCCGGACTCAGCCGAGTGCGGTCCACCACGGGGTCTGGGCGGCCGGCTTCAGCGCGTCGACCCGCTGTCCGGGCATCGGCACGGCCACCGGGGTGCCGGCCTCCTGCGCGGCCGCGAGCAGCCGGACGATCGGCTCGGACCACGTGTGGAACGCGAGGTTGAACGTGGCCCAGTGCACCGGCACCAGCAGTCCGCGGCCGGCGTCGCCGGCGTTGAGGTCGGCGTGCGTCTGCACCGCCTCCTCGGGGTTCATGTGGATGTCCGCCCACCGGGTGTCGTAGGCGCCGACGGGCAGCAGCGTGAGATCGAACGGTCCGTAGCGGCGGCCCAGTTCGGCGAACCGCGTCGTGTACCCGCTGTCGCCGCCGAAGAACACCTTCCGGTTCGGGCCGGCGAGCACCCACGACGCCCACTGGGTGGTGTTGCGCACCAGGCCCCGGCCGGAGAAGTGCCGGGCCTCGGTGCACGTGAGTGTGAGTTCGCCGAGTGTCGTCGACTCGTCCCAGTCGAGTTCGACGATCCGCTCCTCCGGCACCCGCCAGTGACGCAGGTGCGCACCGAGCCCGACCGGAACCACGAACGGCGCCTTCTGGGTGGCGGCGAGTTGCTGCACGGTGGCCATGTCGAGGTGGTCGTAGTGGTCGTGCGAGATGACGATGGCGTCGAGGACGGGCAGGTCGGCCAGCGGCACCGGGGTCGGGTGCATGCGGGACGGACCGAGAAGCGCGGACGGCGACACCCGCCGGCTCCACACCGGGTCGGCCAGCACCCGGTAGCCGTCGACCTCGACGAGCACACTCGAATGGCCGTACCAGGTGACGGCGACGTCGGCGGCCTCGACGGGCGCGAGGGGCGTCGCGAGCGGGATCGGCCTGCGCGGGCGTCCCGCCTTGCCCCGCGTGATCAGCGCCTTGAGGATCCCGGTCTCCGAACCGGGCAGCATCATGCTGCTCGGATCGGTGTTGTGGAACTGACGGTTGCGGTACCGCGGCGACGTCGCGGCGTACGGACGCACCTTGGCGCGCGACGCGCCGATCTGGGACGGGAGCCCCCACGCGGCGCGCGTCAGCCACCCGAGGGCGGCGGTGGCCAGAACAGTCGTCACGGCGTTCTTCGCTTTCACCCCGACAACTGTAACCACGCGTGCGGGAAAGGTGCGGCCGACGGCTACTGGCCTCGGAACACCGGGGGACGCTTCTCGGCGCGGGCGGCCCGCGCTTCCTGCGCGTCGTAGCTCTTCCACGCCGCGTGCAGCGCCGCGAGTTGCTCGGGCGGCGGCGGGCTCTGGGTGCCGTCGTCGTTGAGCACCATCTTGAGGTGTTGCAGCGACAGCGGCGCGAGGCGCGCGATCGAGTGCGCCCACTGCTGCGCCACGGCGAGGTCGCCGCGCTTGTTGGCGAGGCCGTGCGCCAGCGCCTCGTCGGCCCCGACCTCTTCCGCGCCGAGCAGGATCGTTCGTGCCGGTCCGCCGCCGATCAGGGAGGCCAGCCGGTGCACGGTCCACCGGTCCACGGAGATCCCGAGCTTGGCGGCGGGGATCGCGAAGCGGGCCTCGGGCGCGACCACCCGCAGGTCCGCGGCGAGCGCCAGCTGACTGCCCGCGCCGATCGCGGGGCCGTTGATCGCGGCGATGACGGGGACGGGAACGGAGTCGATGGTGTGCAGCATCTCGAGCAGGGTGTCGGTGAACCCGTCGGCGTACACGTCGCCCGACAGGTCGGCGCCCGCGCAGAACGCGCTGCCCTGCCCTGTGAGGACGATCACCCGCGCGCCGTCGGTGACGGACTTCTCCGTCTCCTCGCGCAGCAGTTCGCAGATCTCGGTGTTCAACGCATTGCGACGGTCGGGTCGTTGCAGTTCGAGGGTGAAGACGTCGCCGTCACGACTCGTCCCGATCATGTCCACTCGCTTTCGTCGTGATTGCTGTCCACTGCCGAATTCTCCCCCGCCCACCCGACCGGGCGTCCGCCAGCCAACCACAGGCGAATCGGCCGGAACACACGAGCCTCTCCGGTAGTTGTGAGGGTGGAGGTGAGGACCGACATGAACAGTGCTGTGGACGTGGATGTGGACGTCGCCGTGATCGGCGCGGGGCAGGCGGGACTGTCCGCCGCCTACTATCTGCGCCGGTTCGGGGTGGAGCCGGAGTCCGGTTTCGTGGTGCTCGATCACGCGCCGGGGCCCGGCGGCGCGTGGCAGTTCCGGTGGCCGTCCCTGACGCTGAGCACCGTCAACGGTGTCCACGACCTGCCCGGGCTCAGCTTCGCCGAGACGGTCGGTGTGGACCCGAACGACCCCGAGGCCGCGCTGGTACACGCGTCGAGCGCGGTTCCCCAGTACTTCGCCACGTACGAGAAACAGTTCGAGTTGCCGGTGCACCGCCCCGTGCACACCAGGGTGGTGTGCGCCCGCGGCGAACGCCTGCGGATCGAGACCGACGGCGGCGTGGTGTCGGCCCGCGGCCTGATCAACGCGACGGGGACGTGGGAACGGCCCTTCATTCCCCGCTACCCCGGCGCGGAGTCGTTCACCGGGCGCCAGATGCACACCAAGGACTACTCCTCGGCGCAGGACTTCACGGGCAAGCACGTGCTCGTCGTCGGCGGCGGCATCTCGGCAGTGCAGTTGCTGGACGAGATCTCCCGGGTCACGACCACCACGTGGGTGACGCGCCGCCCGCCGGAGTTCCGGGACGAGCCGTTCACCCCCGAGATCGGCCGGGCCGCCGTCGCACTGGTCGAGGACCGGGTTCGCCGCGGGCTGCCGCCGGGCTCGGTGGTGTCGGTGACCGGGCTGCCCGTGACGCCCGCGATCCGCGCCGCCCGCGAACGCGGGGTGCTGGCACGGCAGCCGATGTTCAGCGAGATCACCGCGGACGGTGTCCGCTGGGCCGACGGACACGAAGCGAAGGTCGATGTGATCCTGTGGTGCACGGGTTTTCGGAGTTCACTCGATCACCTCGCGCCGCTGCGGCTGCGCGGACCGGGCGGCGGGATCACGATGACGGGACGCCTGGCCACCCAGGTGGCGTCGGATCCGCGGATCCACCTCGTGGGCTACGGACCGTCGTCGTCGACGATCGGCGCGAACCGGGCCGGGCAGGCGGCGGCCCGCGAACTCACCCGCCAGTTGGGTCTACCAGCCGGATCGGCGTCCGCTACCTGATCAGCGAGGCGACGAACGAGGCCTGGTCGGGGCCGGCCTGGTACATGCTCCCGAAGTGGCCACCCGAGTACACCCGGTAGTCGAGATCCGTTCCGGCCCCGCGCATCTCGGAGACAAGTTTCTCCGTCAACGGCAGCGGCACCGATGCGTCGGTGATCCCCTGCACGAGCAGCAGCGGACGGTCGTACCCCGCGACCGGGACCTCGAGGTATTCGCGCAACGCGTCCTGCAGCGCGGGGACGTCGAGTGCCCGCGACAGCATCTGCGCCACCGACACGTTCGCGGTCATGGCCGCGAACTGCCGGAACGGCACTTCGGGGGCCGCGTCGACGAACTGCTTGCCGACCGGGGTCAGATAGCTGTCGACGTCCAGTTCCGGGTAGGCGTCGCGGACTCCGGCGATCAGGTACGACATGTACACGGTGAGACCGGCCAGGCCCTGCGGCGGGAACGAGGGGCCGCTCCAGTTAGCCACCATCTCGATGTTCGACGGCACACCGTTGGCGACGGCCCCGCGGTAGTCGAGTTCCGGCGCGTACGACGTGGCGACGTGTGCGGCGAACACCGCGGCCTGACCGCCCTGGGACAGTCCGACCGCCATCCACGTGGAGGAGAGGTCGGCGTCGATCTCCCTGGCGGCGAGCACGGAGTCGACGACGCTGCGGCCGGCGACCTTCCCGTCGAGATAGGGCGGCACCCCGGGGGTGCCCAGGCCCACGTAGTCGGTGGCGGCCACCGCGTAGCCGAGTTGCAGCCAGCTGCTCACGTAGTCCGAGGATTGCGGGTCGACCCCCGTCACGGAGGGTGCGTCGGCGTCGGAGTCCCCCACCGTTCCGTGCGCCCACGCGATGACGGGCCATCCCCCGGCGGGCGGTGCCCCGGGCGGCACGAAGACCATCCCGGTGCAGGGGGTGATGCCGTGCCGGTCGGTGGTCAGGTACGTCATCCGGTACGCACTGCCGGTTCCGCGGAGCCAGAGTTCGGCAGGCAACTCGGAGAAGGCGACGACGGTGCCGGGCCGCGATCCGGCCCGCAGCGGATCCGCACCGACAGTTGGTGCCCACAGCACGCTGACCAGTGCGAGCAACGCCACGATGCGCCACCACCTCCGCACCTCTCAACGGTAGCTGCGCGGGAGTGGCGCAGTACTGTGAATCGTCCACTCGCGGGGAAGAGGGACACACGAGACCGGAAGAGCAGAAGAGACATGAGTGACGACAGCCCGATCCTGACTCCCGGCGACACTTGCTGGCAGGTTGCCCGCGCCGATCGACTCGCGTGCATCGTCGACGCGGCGGACTACTTCCGTCACGCCAAGTCCGCGATGCTGCAGGCGCGCAAGCGCATCATCCTCATCGGCTGGGACTTCGACACGAGGATCAAGTTCGAACCGCACGAGAAGACACTCGACGGGCCCAACCAGCTCGGCCGGTTCCTGGCGTGGCTGACGCGGGAACGCCCGGATCTCGAGATCTACCTGCTCAAATGGAATATCGGGGCGTTCACCGCGATCGGGCGCGGGATGACGCCGATCTTCGTGGTCAACTGGGTGACGGACCGCCGCCTGCACTTCGAACTCGACGCCGCCCACCCGATCGGCTCGGCGCACCACCAGAAGATCGTCGTCATCGACGACGCGCTCGCGTTCTGCGGCGGCATCGACATGACCGTGGACCGGTGGGACACCCCCGAACATCGGGATCGCAACCACTACCGGACGCAGCCGAACGGCAAGCGGTACGGGCCGTGGCACGACGCGACGACCGCCGTCGACGGGGACGCCGCGAAGGCCATCGGCGAACTCGCCCGCACCCGGTGGAAGGCGGCCACGGGGCAGGAACTCGGGGCGGTCGACGAGATCGCAGGCGCGGCGCCCTGGCCGGAGGGGCTGGAGCCGACGATGCGCTCCGTCGACGTGGGTGTCGCCCGCACCCTGCCGGAACTGGCCGACCGGGACGAGGTCCGGGAGATCGAGGCCCTGTACCTGGCCGCGATCGCCGGCGCCGAGCGGTCGCTGTACATCGAGAGCCAGTACCTGGCGTCGCGCACCCTCGCCGAGGCGATCGCCGCGCGGCTCCGCGAACCGGACGGGCCGGAGATCGTGCTGGTGCTGCCGCGCAACGCCGACGGCTGGCTCGAGCAGAAGGCGATGGACGGCGCCCGCCGCCGGTTGCTGCACCTGCTCTGGCGGGCCGACACCGGGAACCGGCTGGGCGTCTACTACCCCGTCACGGCGGGCGGTGAGCCGATCTACGTCCACGCCAAGGTGCTGGTGATGGACGACCGTCTCCTGCGGGTGGGCTCGTCGAACCTCAACAACAGGTCGATGGGGTTCGACTCCGAATGCGATCTGGCGGTCGAGGTCACCGCGGACACGGCGAACGGCGACGAACTGCGGGAGACCATCCTCGGTATCCGCCGTCAGCTCGTCTGCGAGCACCTCGGCGTCCCGGCCCGGCTGTTCGAGGACACCCTCGCCGAGACCTCGTCGCTGCTGCGCACCGTCGAGACCCTGCGGGGCGGTGGCCGGACCCTGGAGAAGTTCGAGCCGGACACGGTCGAGGACGAGGACAGCCCGCTGGCTGAGAACGAGCTGATGGATCCCGAACGCACACCGCCGAGCTTCTGGGAACGGACCAGCCGGGGCCGGTTGCGGCGCAGGGTGATCCGCCGTCAGAAGGCGGCCGGCTCGGTGCGGTAGATGCGCCGGTAGTCCTTGCGGAATGCCCGCCGCCCCAGGATCGACCACGCCATCCTGGCGGCGAACGGCATCTCCGACAGGAACATTCGGCGCTCGTCGGGGGTCGCACCCTGCAGGATGAAACCGAGGAACACCAGCAGCCGGTCCCTGGGAATCGACGCGCGGCCGCGGTCACCCATCTCCTGCCACTCGGCGAGCGTCATGAACTGCTCGGCCATCGGGAGGATGTGCCGCTCCTCCTCGGCGAGGTGCTCCCCCAGCGCGGCGGACAGCGCGGTCAGCGTCTTCGCCAGCGGTTCGCCGTCCACCGCGTCCGCCGTGAACGCGGCGCCCTGCGACCGCGCCCGCGACAGCAGTTCGGAGATGCGTTC
>JBCEBZ010000050.1:0-7196 GCA_039206675.1 Rhodococcus sp. (in: high G+C Gram-positive bacteria)
GATCGCCACGGTGTCGAGTCCCGCCGCCCCTGCGGCGCGCACCAGGTCCGCCGGGCTGTCGGTTCCGTCGGAGGCCGTCGAATGGGTGTGGAGATCGATGCGCACCAGACCAGTCTGTCAGGTGTCGCCGCACCGGGTTCGAGCGTGCGGCCCGGAAGCCTGGCGTGTCGTGCGACGCCACAGGCCCGGACCCGGCGCTGACGTACGATTCACCGGCAGCGTTTCCGACTCGACGGTGAAGGAGGGCCCCGTGCCGTCTGTGCCCTCGCTCCCCCGGCGCGGCAGCGACAAGGATCAGCGCGACGGCGACAGGGACCCGGGTTCCAGGATCCGCATCCCGACCGCGCGGGCCATCGTGGATTGCGGCGTGTACGTCGACGGCACGAGGCTCCCCGGCAAGTACACGCACCAGGCGGCGATGGCCGAGGTCCGCAAGCGGGGTCGGGGGTTCGTGTGGGTCGGGCTGCTCGCCCCCGACGAGGGGCAGATGGAGAGCGTGTCCGAGACATTCGGACTGCACGAGCTCATGGTCGAGGACGCCGTCCACGCCCACCAGCGACCGAAGCTCGAACGCTACGACGACGTGCTGTTCCTGGTGCTGCGGACGGTCAACTACGTGCCGCACGAGTCGGTGGCCACGGCCAGTGAGATCGTGGAGACCGGCGAGATCATGGTCTTCGTGGGCGCCGACTTCGTCATCACCGTGCGGCACGGTGACCATTCGCCGCTGTCGAACGTCCGGCACGCGCTGGAGGCGAACCGGGAGCGGCTCGCCCTCGGCCCGTACGCGGTGCTGCACGCGGTCGCGGACCACGTGGTGGACAGCTACCTCGAGGTCACCCAGGCCATCGAGGAAGACGTCGACAGCATGGAGGAGGCGGTGTTCAGTCCGCGCAGCAGCGTCGCGGTCGAACACATCTACCTGCTCAAGCGTGAGATCGTCGAACTCCGCAAGTCGGTGAACCCGCTGTCCAATCCATTGCTCCGGCTGACGCGGTCGCCGGGCAATCCGGTGCCGAAGGAGATCCGCCGCTACTTCCGCGACGTCCTCGACCACCACACCACCGTCGCCGAGCGGATCGCCGAATACGACGAGGTGCTCAGCTCACTCGTCGACGCCGCCCTCGCGAAGGTCGCCGTGCAGCAGAACACCGACATGCGCAAGATCTCGGCGTGGGTGGCCATCGCGGCCGTGCCGACGATGATCGCGGGCATCTACGGCATGAACTTCGACAACATGCCCGAACTCCACTGGCAGTACGGCTATCACGGCGTGGTGTTCGTGATCGCCTCGGTGACGGTGGGCCTGTTCGTCACGTTCCGCCGGAACAACTGGCTCTAGAGAGTGGCGGCGCCGCGACGCGGGTCGCGGACGTCGATGCCCGCCTCCGCCCAGGCGTCGCGCAGGGCGCCGGCGCCACGCAACCTGACCCACGCCGCCTCGGTGCCGGTGAGCGGTACGACCGCGAGGAACCGCACCGCCTCCGCGGGTTCGGGCAGCGGGAGGTCGGGGATCGTCGACTCACCGAGCAACACGGCGGTGAACGGTGCGTCCTTCCACAGCGGCTCCCCCAGGTCGAGCAGTGCGTCCTCCACGAGAACCACCCCCTCCACCGACGGCGCCGCCGCCAGCACCGCCAGGGTGCGCGCCACTCCCGACGCCACCCCGGCGCCGCCGCGCAGGGTGAGGATCAGTTCGGCGCGGGGGCCACGGAGGGGGTCGGCCACCAGTTCGCCGGGGTCGCCCATCGGGTGCCGGGAACATCCCAGCGTCACGTAGCGGACCAGATCCTCGTCGTCGGGTGCGAACCGCAGCACGTCCAGCGGTTCGACGCCCAGGAACGTCACCGAGGCCGCAGTCGGCTCCGGCCCCCCGATCTGCCCCAGCAGGTGCGCGCGAACGGAGGCCACAACGCTGTCAGTCACCCCGTCATCAAACCACCGAACCCGCTCACCCGTCCTCCGGCCTCTCGAGCCGGTAGCGTCGGAGCATGGTCTCGGTACTCGCAGTGTCCGACGAGACGATCGAGTCGCTGTGGAGTTCGCAGGTGCGCGCCATGGATGTCGACCTGATCCTCGGTGCGGGCGACCTCCCGTTCGACTATCTGGAATACCTGATCGACGCCCTCGACGCGCCGTGCGTCTTCGTGCCGGGCAACCACGACGCCGACCTGTCCGGCTATTCCGCGGGACGGGTGGGGTGGATGCGGGCGGGACTGCCGTCGGCGTGGCCGGGTCCGTGTGGTGCGGTCAACGCGGACGGCCGGATCGTGCGGATCGCGGGCCTGCGCATCGCCGGCCTCGGCGGATCGATCCGCTACAACGACGGCCCGAATCAGTGGACCGAACGGCAGCAGCGGCGGCGGGCACGCAACCTCGCGATGACGAGCGCGTGGCACGCGCGCCGCTCCGGTGTGTCCGGCGTCGACGTGCTGCTCACGCACAGCCCACCGCGGGGAGTCGGCGACCAGGAGGATCCGCCGCACCGGGGTTTCGAATGCTTCGAGAATCTGGCGGGCAGGTTGCAGGCCCGCGTCATGATCCACGGGCACGTCCACCCGTACGGCCGGGCGGCCGAGGACCGCACGCTCGGCGCGACGACGGTCATCAACACGGTGGGTTTCACCCTGATGGAGTTGTCGCCGGGCGCCGAACCGAGCATCGTCAGGCGCCGGCATGGCACGTGACACCGGGTTCCCCGCCGCCGACGCGGAGAACGACTTCATCCGCCAGCGTCGCCGCGCCGAGCTGTCGCGTCTGGTCAGCTGGCTGCGCCGGGACCCGGACGACGTCAACGAGATCCTGCCGTTCGACGAGGTGGTCGCGGCCGTCGGCCGGGTCGGGGAACGGTCACTCGGACTGCAGGTGATTCCCGTCAATTCCATCGTCGGCAGCGTCGACCGCACGCGCGATTTCGACCGGTTCTTCCGGCCCACGTCCACCCGGGTGCGCGAGCGCTGGCAGCGGCTGGCCGCCGCGCAGCGCCGGGGCGAGTCGGTGCCACCGATCCAGGTGTACCGGATCGGGTCGATGCACTTCGTCAGCGACGGCCACCACCGCGTCTCCATCGCGTACGCGATGCACTGGAGCACGATCGACGCCTACGTCACCGAGATCCAGACCAAGATCTCCCCGGACGGGATCGCGCAGCGCGGCGACCTGGTCGTCAAGGACCACCGCCGTCTGTTCCTCACGCGCGTGCCGTTGAGCGGGCCGCAGCGGGCGGCCGTGATCGTCACCGATCCGTGGGAGTACGCCGAGATCAGCCAGAGCGTCGAGGCCTGGGGGTTCCGGCTCATGCAGGAGGTGGGCGAATTCCTCAATCGTGAGACCGTCGCTCGGCGCTGGTTCGGTGAGGAATTCCTGCCGGTGGTCCGGATGCTGCGGGCGGCCGAGATGCTGCCCGACCACACCGACGCCGAGGCCTACCTGTGGGTGGCACGGGAGCGGTATCGCCTTGTGCGCCGGCATGTCTGGAACGACGAAATCATCGCCGAGCTCAGTCACCTCGCACCGCGAAGGCACAAACCGGCTAGCTCCTGAACCGCACGGCGTGTTCGGGTGCCTCGGGGTGCGCAAACCTCAGCAGTCGCCTGCCCTCCGCCTCGATCGCCGTGCGGTGCGTCTTCGCAATCGTCGCCAGCGGCTCCACGTCGAGTACCGCACAGGTCTTTTCCACCACCGTCGTGGTGTGCGCCGCGACCCTGCCGTTCACGAGCACGGCCGGTTTGACGATGCCGTTCTGCGTGAAGATCTTCTTCCGCACGTCGTCGTCGACGATGCGCCCGCGGTCCGCGTGCGAGAGCAACACGTTGTCGAACGGCGCGAGGATACGGACGGGGGCCGGGGTGCCCGGGTCCGGCCGGGGCGCGTCGGGAAGGTCGAACAGTTCCGGCCCCGACTCCCCCGCGAACACCCGGAGCCCGGGCCGCAGCCGGTCCAGGACCTCACCGAGCCGGGTCAGTCCCGACCAGGCCTGGGCGTCGCGCGCGCTCGCGGGGCCGAACGCGGCGAGATAGCGGAGCAGCATCGTGTCGATGGACGGCGCCTCGGACAGCGGACGGCCCACCCACGACTCCAGGGTCGTCAGCGCCGGTTGCCCCGACCTGCCCCACAGCCCACGCGGCGGCACCTGGACCATCGGGACCAGTCCCCGCACCCCGTGGGCGAGCGCGGCACCGTCGCGCCCGGGGAACCGCTGCTCGAGCAGCGGCCGCATCTGCGACTGGGTGCGGGGTTCGTCGCGCACCAGTTCGCGTCCCGCGGCCGCGAGGGCGCCCAAGTCGATTCCGTCGAGACTCGACCGGTACTGCGTGTTGGTGTGGAGGTCCCGGTCGAGCAGCGGTTGCGCCAGCGGACGGAACGACAGGGCGTCCGAGGCGGTCAACGCGAAGACCGTCCCGCGCATCGCGACGATCCGCACCACCGCGCGGTTCTCGACGAGATCCGACAGCGACTCGGCACGGAACCGTTTCAGCCGCGCCCACAGCGCGAAGTACGGCGGCGCCGGCGCCTGGGCCTGCAGTCCGCAGAGGTGCTCGATCATGTCGAACGCGGACAGGTCCGAACGGCTCAGCAGCGATTGCCTGGCCAGCGTCGCCCGGCCCAGCGCTCGATTCGACATGCGTTCCGACCCCACCGTGCACCCCTTCGTTAGTTAGCCCCAGTACCGTGTTGGTTTACGCCCGTTCACCGACCCCTGCAGGAGGACCCCATGGCCGCCGGATCGACAACCGCCGCCAGGGCTCTCCTGCCCGTCATGTGCTTCGTCGTGATGATTGTCGCCGTTCTGCAGACACTGGTGGTACCGATCGTCGGGACCATCGGCGCGCAACTCGACGTCGGCCCCACCGCCGTCGGCTGGCTCCTCACTGCAAACCTCCTCGCGGCGGCGACCGCGACACCGGTCCTCGGCCGCCTCGCCGACCTCCGCGGCAAACGGCCGGTCCTGCTCGGGGTGCTCGTGGTCGTGCTGCTGGGGTCGCTGATCGGTGCGGTGTCGACGTCCGTGGGGGTACTGATCTTCGCCCGTGTGCTCCAGGGTGTGTCGTTCGCGCTGTTCCCCATCGGCATCGCGGTGCTGCGTGACGAACTTCCGGCCGAGAAGCTGACCGGGGCGATGGGGATCTTCTCCGGCACCCTCGGCTTCGGCGGCTGTTTCGGCATCGTCCTCACGGGTGTACTGGTCTCCGACGGTGCCGACTTCCACCGCGTCTTCTGGCTCTCGTCGGCCATCACCGCCGCCGGACTCGTCCTCGCCTGGATTGCCATCCCCCGCCGCCCGCGCGCCGGAACGGGTTCCATCGACTGGGTCGGCGCGGTCGCTCTCGCCGCCGGCCTGGTCCTCGTTCTGCTCCCGCTCGCCGAGGGCGGAACCTGGGGCTGGACGTCTCCGGTCACGATCGTCAGCGGAGTCGCCGGGATCCTGGTCCTGGTCGGCTGGTTCCTCTACGAACGCAGGATCACCGACCCACTCGTCGCGCCTCGGCTGCTGACCGACCCACCCGTCCTGGTCACCCATCTGTCCGCCCTGGTGGTGGGCATGTCGATGTTCGTGATGTTCCTGGGCAGCTCGTATTTCGTCCAGACGCCGCGCGCGGTCGCCGGGTACGGCTTCGGGGCCACCGTCCTCGAGGCCAGCACCGTGTACCTGCTGCCGGGCGCGATCAGCGGCGTCCTCGCGTCGATCCTGAGCGGAAGAATGATCCACCGCTTCGGTTCCCGCGCCGTCCTGATCGCCGCGAGCGTCGTCGGGGTCAGCGGTTTCGTCGTATTCATCCTCGCCCACGACCGCACCTGGGAAGTCATTGCGGCCATCGTGCTGATCAACACGTACATCAGCCTCGCCTACGCGTCGCTGCCGTCGCTGCTCGTGGCCGAGGTCCGGCAGGACGAGACCGGCGTGGCGAACAGCATCAACTCCATCGCCCGGTCCGTGGGCAGTTCGTTCGCCAGTGCGCTGCTCGCGACCCTGCTCGCCGGCATCACCATCGACGGAACGGACGTCCCGACCGAAGCGGCGTACGTGATCGCGTTCGTCGTCGGCGCGACCGCGGCCGCCCTCGCCGGGCTGCTGCCGTTCTTCGGGATCACCCGCACCACCCGCACCCCGTCCGACGAGGAAGAGGACGAGGTCCACGCGACCGCCCTCGCCGCCGAGTGGGGCACGGTCGGCGGTCTCGGTGGAGCGAACACCCGACGTTCGGGTGAGCGCACCACCCCGGTCAGCGGGTGAGGTTCGCCCCCGAGTTCTGATCGAACAGGGCGATCTTCGCCCGGTCGAACCACAGTTCGACCGGCTTGCCGTGGGTCGCGGACGATTCGGCCGACAGCCGGGCCACCAGCTGACCGCCCCCCGCGACCGCGGTACCCGAGTCGGCGGCGAGTTCCTCGAGCTCCCGGGAGTTCACCTGCGGCCCCTCGGCCGTGAAATAGGCGTACTTGTCCGAGCCCATCGATTCGAGCACCTCGACGTTGGCCGTGAACGTGGCACCGGACTCCCGCTGCCCCGCATCGACGAGCGCCACGTCCTCGAAGTGCTCGGGACGGATCCCCACGACGACGTCCTTCGCCGAATTCGACGCCGCGACCCTGTCGCGAGTCTCCGGGGGCAGCGTGAACTCGCCGAGCGGCGTCGACACCCCGTCGGCGGTCAGCTGTCCCGGGAAGAAGTTCATCGACGGCGAACCGATGAATCCCGCGACGAACAGGTTGTTCGGGTGGTCGTACAACTCCTGCGGCGCCCCGATCTGCTGCACCACCCCGCCGCGCAGCACCACCACCCGGTCGCCGAGCGTCATCGCCTCGGTCTGATCGTGCGTGACGTACACCGTGGTGGTGCCGAGTCGCTGTTGCAGCCGGGCGATCTCGGTGCGCATCTGGACGCGGAGCTTGGCATCGAGGTTCGACAGCGGCTCGTCCATCAGGAACGCCTTGGGGCTGCGGACGATCGCCCGGCCCATCGCGACCCGCTGCCGCTGACCGCCGGACAGGTTGGCGGGTTTGCGGTCGAGGTGCTGGGTGAGGTCGAGGATCTTGGCGGCGTCGTCCACCTTCGCCGCGATGTCCGACTTCGACATCTTCGCCAGCGTGAGCGGGAACGCGATGTTCTGCCGCACCGTCATGTGCGGGTACAGCGCGTACGACTGGAACACCATGGCGATGTCGCGGTCCTTCGGCGCCTTCTCGTTGACCCG
>JBCEBZ010000051.1:0-2383 GCA_039206675.1 Rhodococcus sp. (in: high G+C Gram-positive bacteria)
CACTGCCCGTCTTGACACCGGAACAACGCGCCGAAGCGCTCGCGAAGGCCGCCGAAGCCCGCAAAGCGCGGAGCGAACTCCTCGCAGCGGTGAAAGCCGGCGACCTCAGCGTCGCAGCGGTGCTCACCAAGGCCGAGACCGACGACACCGTGAAGAAGACGAAGGTCTCGGCGCTGCTCAAGGCTCTGCCCGGCGTCGGAGCGGTGAAGGCCGCAAAGCTCCTCGAGGAGCTGTCCATCGCCGAAACCCGTCGCATCGGCGGCCTCGGAGCAAACCAGCGCCAGGCACTGATCGAAGCGTCCTCGACCTCCTGACCCTGGAGGACGACAGCGTCCTCACCTGGACCGCGCCGAACTACCCTGGCGATCCCGCGCGGAGCTGTGCGGCTAGATCGGGGATGTCGGTCGCCGAGATGTCCCAGCTACCGGTGGGGGCCAGATCGGTGGTCTGGTGGGGTCCGTGTTCGAGGGGCCGGAGGATGAACGCTGTCGCCAGTCCCGCCGCTCGCGCGGCATCGAGGTCGCCGTTGTGCGCAGCCGCGAGCATGACTTCGCCCGGGTCGAGGCCGAGAAGTTCTGCGGTGTGCAGGTAGGACCGGGGATGCGGCTTGTAGATCCGGTTCATATCGGAGCCGATGATGACATCCCACGGGATTCCGGCATTCTTGGCCATGTCGAGCAGCAGAGAGGTGTTGCCGTTCGAGAGCGGACCGATGATGTAGCCGGACCGGAGGGCGGTGAGACCGGGCACGCTGTCGGGCCACGGAGTGAGCTCGTGCCAGGCGCGCGAGAGCTCGTCCAACTCTCCGGAGTCGTGATCGGCAGGGTGGATGCCCAACTCACGGAGCGCGGCATCGAGGTTTTCGCGGTGCAGGATATCGAGAGTCACGAATTCGCGGGCACCGGACCGGATGGGTTCCATGGACGGCTGGTAGCGGTCCCGCCAGCGATCGGCGAACGCGGCTGCGTCCAGCTCGAGCTGGTGGCGTTTCGCGTAGCCCGCCACCGCGGAGGCGATACCGGTCCGCCAGTCGACGACGGTGCCGAACGTATCGAACAACACGGCACGAATACAGCGTCCCGTCGACGGGGACCGGAACCGCACACCACCCATGAGGCGTCCTTTCGCTTCGAACGTGCGACGTCGCACCAGGATAGGGGCGGCGATTGATCGTCACGAGGCGGCACGCGGATGCTTCAGCTGCGCCGAACGGGCATGATCGAGCGCACCAGCGGGTCGCGGAGGTACAGCCCGCCCCACACGAAGACGCCGACATAGATCGGGAACAGTGTGGTGCTGAGGATCGGCTGCTCGGTGAGCATGTTGGTGGCGACCGCTCCACCGAGGTATCCGGTGAGCAGCACGGCGCCCAGGATCGAGGTGGCGGGCACGATGTAGAGAATCAGGCACACCAGCAGGACCACCCCGATCACGCGGTTGAGGTTCTCGGCGAAGCCCAGTTCGGCCATCGCTTCACGCACCATCTGGGTGTTCGCGATGTGAATGAGCGAGTCGAACAGGAGAAACAGCACCGCGAGTGCGCTGACGACGAGCCCTGCGACTCGGGCCTTCTTCGTCGTTCCGTCCGTGGGCGTGGGTGTCGCGCCGAATGCCCCGGTGGCGGGAGGTGTCGAGGTCATGGGACTTCTCCTTGTCGTTCAGGAAGCTGCATACCGCCGGCCGACACGTCTGCCGTCGGTGTAGAGCGGCGCACAGTCCGCTCCAACACGCTTCGTGGGTCCTCACATCGGTACAGACCGGAGGCGACGGGAAAACTCACCGCTGCGGGCCGAACCTGGTGACCACGCGTTCGTCGACCGCCCGCACGGAAGCTCTCGCAGGTGGTTGGATGGACTGGTGCAACTCGTGATCGAGGCAACCGACCTACCCGGATCGTCGTGCCCGCCGGGGGCCAACTTCCCCGGCTACGACGACATCCATGTGGCTGTGCAGCGCCGCGGCACTCCCGGCGATCTGCTCGACCTGCATCCCGGGGACGCGGCCACCGCCCGCTGGGTCCTCGAGTGCAAGACGACCCCGACGCCGACCGGTCTCGATATCACCGGGCCGTACATACAGGGCCGTCCCGGTGCACGGTTCGTCTACCTGTCGTGGGGAACGGTCGACGGAGCCGGCGGATTCGACATGTTCCGCCGGGCAAAGTTGATGTGGGACGCGGTGGATCAGGCCACCGCGAATGCGGCGGCGTCCGCCGGGCACATCACCGCGCGACTCGGACTCACCGATGCCCGGGGCAATCCCCTGTGCGCTGCGGTACGTCCACCGTTGGTCGAGTGGTCTGCCTAGCCAACACAATTGGCCGGCACCTCCCACTCGACCACCGTCCCCGGGTCGCCGTCCCGGACGACGGCGCGACCGCCGA
>JBCEBZ010000051.1:2483-7174 GCA_039206675.1 Rhodococcus sp. (in: high G+C Gram-positive bacteria)
GTGGGCGTGACGGGCGACGTTGCTCAGTGCCTCGCGGAGCACCGCCTGAAGTTCCGGACCGGCGTCGTGGTCCGAGAACCGGTCGACCGGTCCGTCCAGGCACACGTCGGGAGTGAAACCGAGCGCGGCGGTACTGCTCTCGACGATCTCACCGACCGCCGCACTCAAACTTGCGGTCCCGTTCGCCAACGCGGTCGCACCCCCCTGAAGGTCGAAGATGACCGCCCTCAAACCGCGAACGATGCTGTCGGTTTCGTCGATCAGCGGATCGAGGTCCGCGGTGAGACGGGGATGTCGTCGGGCCAGGGAGGTCAATGCCAAGCCGAGCCCGAACACGCGCTGAATCGTCAGGTCGTGCAGATCTGCCGCCATCCGGGTCTGTTCGTCGTGGCGGGTTCGTTCGTGTTCCGCCTGCACGAGTAACCGATTCTGGGTGAGCAGGCTGTTCCTCATCGTGTCGACTGCCCCGCCGATCATCGACACTTCCCTCGGCCCGTCGGTGCCGATCTCCCGTTCGTAGTCGCCCTCGGCCACCGCGCTGATGTCGGCGACGAGACGCTCGATCGGCCGCGTCAGCAACCGCCGCGTCAGGTATCCGGAGGTTATCGCCGTGCCGATGGCGAGAACGAACGCGACAGCGGTCGCGACGTTCGCCAGGATCTGCACCGAGCGGACCCGATCGACCTGTTCGGTCACCCGTTCATCCGTCAGGGAATTGAGGTCCTGGAGCTCCGAGCGCAGGCCATCGAACAGTTCCTTGCCCGTCGCGGTCATCGCCACGATCTGCTCTTCCGCTATCGCGTCGTTGCGCCGAGCGGCGATCTCCGGCTCGCTGGCCTGACCGGTCCACGTGTCCGCAGCCTCGACGACCGCGTCCAGCGTCGCGGAAGCCTCCGGATCGCCGGCAAGCAGCGGGGTCAGATCCGACAGGGACGCGGCCGCGGCGGCCCGGCCTGCGTCGTACGGTTCGAGGAACCTGGGATCACCGGTCAGCACGTAACCACGCTGCCCGGTCTCCTGGTCCACGTAGGCGGTCGTCAGATCCGACACGGCACGCTGCGCGGGCAGGAGACGCTCGGAGAGCACGTCCTCCGATGCACGAACCACCAGCCTCCCGTACACGGAAAACGCGGCGGAAACGGCGAACAGGGCCACGAGGATCCCGATCGCCAGCCACAGCAACGTCCGCAACGACATCCGTCTGACCTTCGCAGTCCGACCCGACATGGCCAGCCTCTCACCCTTTCCGAACACGGGATCGGGTGCCTGGACGGCCCGATCCCGCCGGTTTCCACACTATTGCGCCCGGCCTCCGCGGCGGAACCGATTGCAGAGTCCGATCGACGCCGGATCCCGGGTCAGGCGGGTGGGTGCGCGCTGAGCCAGGTCGCTGCTCTGCGCGCGGACGCGCGAGAGAGCCACGCGTCCTGAACGAGTTCGACCAATTCTTGCCGGGACAACGCGCCGATGCGGCTCGCCCGCAACAGCACCGACGGGTGGCCGTCGAAGTGTGAGGTTGTGAAGAACGGTGTCGTGCGATCGCGGACAAGCGCCTGCTTGTCAGCTTCGGACGGCACCCAGAACACGATCACGTCGTCATAGCGTTCCCCGGTGTCGGGATCCGTCGCATCCGGTCGCGGATTGCGGAAGAACACGAACGACTTGCCGCCGACCTGGTACACCGGATTGTCCCCAGGGCCGTGAGTGACGGTGACGTGAGGCATCCCGGCCGCAGCTTCGTGCACGTCGTCGATCCGTGCCGCCCGGCTCCTTGTTCCCACCTCACCACCCTAAATGCTCACCGTCAGCGGCGCTTCCGCACCGAGTGTCAGGCCGTGGTCGCGCTTCCGGACTCGGGCTTCTGTTGTGTCGTGTTGTGCGCATGGATGAGCCGGAGGGCCGCGTCCCGGTCACGGCGATCCAGGGCGTCGACGAGGTCGGCGTGCAGTTGCTGTCGTTCGGCGATGTATTCCGGCAGAGGCCGGTCGCCGACCGGTTCGACGGAGACGGTGTGGGATTCGATCAGATCCAGCAGGCTCAGGTAGATCGACTTCAGGATTGCGTTGGGGCTCACTCGGGCGATCGCGGCATGCAGTTCCCAGTTGGCTCGCACGAAACCCGTCGCGTCGCCGGCATCGGCGGTCTGCTGCATGGCGTCGAGTGCGGTGCGCATGCGAGTGATGTCGACGGCAGAACTGTGGTCGAGTGCGTCCTCGATGAGCAGTGGGTCGAGGGCGTCACGGATGCGTACAGCATCGGCGACATCCCCTTCCGCGGCGTCGAGGGAGAGTATGGAGTTCCCGAGGCGTGCGATCGGAGTCGGTGAGGCGGCAAAGAGTCCCCCACCGGGTCCCGAACGGACGGTGATCACCCCGCGTGACTGCAGAATGCGCAGTGCTTCGTTGAAGGTGCCCTTCGCGACGCCGCACTGTTCTTGGAGTTCCTTTTTCGTACCCAGTCGCGCCCCACGCGACGCTTGCTCCGCGAGTTGACCGATGGCCAGCGCGGCCTGTTCGGTGCGGCTCAGCGATGCGTCCATCATCATCCGCTGCGCGAGATCGGTCATCGTGTCCTCGTTTCGTCGTGCCCGTCGCCATTTCGTCTTCAGAGGGTCGCGACGAACCCACATTCTACGGCATTCAGCATGCTTGATACGGATCAATTGGGTCGAGTCTCTTGACATGCGGGCTCCGTCACAGCATTCTGTATCTATTGAACATGCTCAATAGGGCTCAATTGAGCGTCACACCGCCGGACCCGAGGAAGAGCAACGAACATGCAGGACAACACGCACGATGTCGTGATCGTCGGCGCCGGGCCCGTAGGACTGGCACTGGGGCGGATGCTCGGCCTTCGCGGCCACGACGTGGTGATCGTCGAACGCTGGCCGGAGCCGTACCCACTCCCGAGGGCAGTCCACTTCGACGACGAGATCGGCCGCGTCTTCCAGTCGATGGACCTGACCGACGAGGTCGAGTCGATCTCCGAGGCGGTGCCCGACTGGTACGAATGGCGCAATGCGGCCGGCGAGGCGCTGGTGCGGATCGACTGGTCCGGGACCGGCCCGAACGGCTGGCCGACGGCGAGCTTCTTTTCCCAGCCGCAACTGGAAAAGGTGTTGGCCGAGGCGGTGGCGACCATGCCGAACGTCACCTTGCTGCGCGGCGCCGAGGTGGTCGGTATCGATGAGGGCGCAGCCGACGTCACCGTGACGTTCACCAGCACCGTCGTCAAGCAGCGGCAGGTGCGAGCGCGTTTCGTCGTCGGCTGCGACGGCGCGAACAGCTTCGTCCGTGAGCGCATGGGTGCGACCATGCACGACGAGGGCTTCTTCTTCGACTGGCTGATCGTCGACACCATTCCGCTCGACGACCGCGAGTGGGCACCACAGAACTGGCAGCTCTGCGATCCCGCCCGGCCGACCACGGTCGTGTCGGGCGGACCGGGGCGTCGTCGGTGGGAGTTCATGCGACTGCCGGGCGAGACGAGGGAAGAACTGAACACCCCGGAGAAGGCATGGGAGTTGCTCCGGGCGTGGGACCGGACGCCGGAAAACAGCGAACTCGAGCGTCACGCCGTCTACACGTTCGCCGCGCGGTGGGCGGACCGGTGGAACGCCGGCAGGCTCGCGATCGCCGGCGACGCCGCGCACCAGATGCCTCCCTTCGCCGGGCAAGGCATGTGCTCGGGCATCCGCGACGCAGCAAACCTGTCCTGGAAGCTCGATCGCGTCCTGCGCGGAGAATCCGACGTCGCATTGCTCGATTCGTACTCGTCCGAACGCAGCGCGCACCTGCAGCACGCGGTCACGATGTCGGTCGAACTCGGGCGTGTCATCTGCGTTCTCGACGAAGAGACGGCCGCCGAACGCGATACCCGCATGATCTCCGGGGGCGCCGATCCCGCGACCGTCCTGCCGGTCACCGTCCTTCCCGTCCTCGGAGACGGCGTCACCGCGCACGACACCGACCGCGGCGGGCTGCGAGGGACCCTTGCACCACAATTTCCGGTGCACGTCGGCGACAACAGCGACCTCCTCGACGAGGTCACAGGCTTCGGTTCAGTCCTGTTGGTTCTCGGCGAAACCGACGTCGCGCACTCGGATCCGACACTGCAGCGACTCCTCGACGGCACCGGCGTGCGGCTGAAGACTGTCGGGGAGACCGGGGCACCGGATCTGCTCGACGCGACCGGTCGATGGACTCGGTGGTTTCGCGGACAGCGCATCAGCGCAGTGCTCGTCCGGCCGGATCACTACATCTTCGGCGCTGTCACCGACAACACTCAACTGACGAATTTGCTCGGCGAATACCGCAACCGACTGCGGATTCTCGACCCAGCCCGCATCAGCCCCCGCCCTGCAGCAACCACCGTTTGAATCCACCCTAGGAGTACCACTTTCATGCGTATCGCCAATATCGACCACCGCGCCGCACTCGTCGTCGGTGAGGAAGGCGCCGAGCGGGGCATCGACCTCGCCCATGCCTCCCGCGGCCGGTTCGGCCCGAACCTGCAGGTCCTCTACGAAGCCTGGGACGACCTCACCGAATGGGCCACAGCCCAGGACCTCCCGGCTCTGGCCGACGACGGCTTACCGATCGACCGCGCCCTCCTCGGTGCACCCTCACCCACCCCCCGGCAGGTGTTCGCCGTCGGCCTGAACTACCACGCCCACGCCGCCGAATCCGGCT
>JBCEBZ010000052.1:0-15750 GCA_039206675.1 Rhodococcus sp. (in: high G+C Gram-positive bacteria)
TGACCGACGACGACGTCGCACAGTTCTTCACACCCCTGGGAGACCTCGAACTCGGACTCCCCCACCCCACCACGACGACCGGAGACCAGCAGTGACCGACTTCGAGACCATCCTCCTCGACCGCAAGGGACGGGTGGGGATCATCACCCTCAATCGTCCGAAAGCGCTGAACGCGTTGAACTCCCAGCTTCTGCGCGAACTCGTGACGGCGATCGAAGAACTCGACACCGACAGCGAGATCGGGGCCATCCTCATCACCGGCTCCGAACGGGCGTTCGCCGCCGGCGCCGACATCAAGGAGATGCAGACCAAGTCCTACATGGACGTCTACCTCTCCGACTTCTTCTCCATCGGCGACCGCATCGCCGCGGCCCGCAAACCCATCGTTGCCGCCGTGGCGGGATACGCCCTCGGCGGCGGGTGCGAACTGGCGATGATGTGCGACATCCTGCTCGCCGCCGACACCGCCAAGTTCGGTCAGCCGGAGATCAAACTCGGCGTCATCCCCGGCATCGGCGGCTCGCAGCGGCTGACCCGCGCGGTCGGCAAGGCCAAGGCGATGGAACTGTGCCTGACCGGCCGGAACATGGACGCCGAGGAGGCCGAACGCGCCGGACTCGTCGCCCGCATCGTCCCCGCCGCCGACCTGTTCGACGACGCCCTGCAGACGGCCACCACCGTCGCCGAGATGTCGCTGCCCGTCGCGATGATGGCGAAGGAAGCGGTCAACCGCTCCTTCGAGACCACCCTCACCGAGGGAATCCGCTTCGAGCGACGCGTGTTCCACTCGACGTTCGCCACCGAAGACCAGAAGGAAGGCATGGCCGCATTCGTCGAAAAGCGGTCGCCTGAGTTCACCCACCGGTAGTCCCCACCCGGTCCGAGCCGCCCCGCACCGAGCATCGGTGCGGGGCGGCTCTGCCTCTAGACCGGTACGACCACAGAATCGTCCTGCACCGGCCGGGCTTTCGACCGCCGGTCGAGTGCGGTGGCGACGAGGAGGACGGCGAGCGCAGCCACGGTGAGGGCAGCTCCCATCCAGATCGGGGACGTGAAGCCGAGTCCCGCGGCGATGGTGATGCCGCCGAGCCAGGCCCCGAGTGCGTTGCCCACGTTGAAGGCGGCGATGTTCGCGCCGGAGGCCATGGTCGGCGCCTGTGCCGCGTAGTTCATGATGCGCATCTGCAGTCCGGGGACGGTCGCGAAACCGAACAGTCCCATGAGGAACAGGGCGACGATCGTCATCGGCTTGCTGCCCGCGGTGAGGGCGAACACGACGAGCACGACGGTGAGCACGGCGAGCACGACGGTCAGCGTGCGGGTAAGTGCCTTGTCGGCGGCGCGTCCCCCGAGGACGTTGCCGACGAACAGACCGCCGCCGAAGAGCACGAGGAGCCACGGCACGCTGGTCGAGGCGAATCCGCCGACCTCGGTGAGCGTGAACGCGATGTACGTGAACGCACCGAACATGCCGCCGAACCCGAGGATGGTCACGGCGATCGAGAACCACACCTGAGGGTTCCGGAAGGCCCGCAGTTCGCTGCGCAGACCGGCGGGTTCCGGTGCGTCCGCAGCACGGGACACGGACGGCACCAGAGCCGCGATGCCGATCAACGCCACGATGCCGATGACGGTGATGGCCCAGAACGTGGAGCGCCAGCCGAACTGCTGGCCGAGGAACGTGCCGAACGGGACACCGAGAACGTTGGCGATGGTCAGCCCGGTGAACATCATCGCGATGGCGGCGGCCCGCTTGCTCGCGGGCACGAGGTCGGCGGCGAGGACCGACCCGATGCCGAAGAACGCGCCGTGGCACAGGGCCGCGAGGACGCGTCCGCCCATCATGACCTCGTAGGTCGGGGCGATCGCGGACAGGAGGTTGCCGCCGATGAACAGCACCATCAGTGCCTGGAGGACGGTTTTGCGGTCGAAGCGGGTGACCGCCGCGGTGATGACGATGGCTCCGATGGCGACGGAGAGTGCGTAGCCGGAGATGAGGTAGCCGGCCACCGATTCGCTCACCTGGAAATCGGTCGACACCTCCGGCAGCAGTCCCATGATGACGAATTCGGTGAGACCGATCCCGAAGCCGCCCATTGCGAGGGCGAGCAGACCCAGTGGCATCGCAGCCACTCCTTTCTAACGAACTAAAGATGAGAGCGCTAGCTCGAATACCGCGCCTGCATTAGTTGCAGGCGCGTCATAAATAGTTGCACACGCCTTCTATGTGCGCAAGCTGGTATTCTGACCTGGCACTCGTATCCACAGGAGGTGGCCCATGGCAGTCGCTGACGACGCCGTCGAGATCCGGTCGCAGGGATGGCGCACGCTCGCGGCCCTGCACGGCCTGCTCGAGGCGGAACTCGAACGCGCCCTGCAGCGGGGTCACGACCTCTCGGTGGTCGAGTACACGGTGCTCGACGCGCTGAGCCGCCAGGACGGCTGGCACATGCGGATGGCGCAGCTCGCCCGCGCGGCCGCGCTGAGCAGCAGCGCCACCACCAGGCTGGTGAACCGACTGGAGAACCGCGGTCTGCTCACCCGGATTCTGTGCGACGACGACCGTCGCGGCATCTACACCGAACTCACCCCCGCGGGCCGGGCGGCGCTGGACGAGGCGCGTCCCACTCACGACGCCACCCTGGAGTCGGCTCTGGACCGGGCGGCCGAGGTTCCCGAGCTCGCCCACCTCGCCCGCGCCCTGCACGAGCTCCCCGCATAGGTGAGTGGCAATGCGTGCCGGAGCACGCATCGCCACTCACATGGGGGTCAGGGCAGCGGCGTGAAGTCGCGCGACGCGATGTACTCCGGCCGCGGCCGCGGTGCGGCGAACGGCTCGACGAGGGTGTTCTCCACGCTGTTGAACACCAGGAACAGATTCGACCGCGGATAGGGCGTGATGTTGTTGCCCGACCCGTGCATGACGTTGGAGTCGAACCACAACGCGGTGCCGGCCGCCCCGGTGAACTGGTCGATCCCGAACTCCGCGGCCATCCGGGTCACGTCCTCCCGGCGCGGAACCCCGACCTCCTGCGCGACGAGCGACGACGTGTAGTTGTCGTCGGGGGTGGCGCCGACGCACTGGACGAACCGCGTGTGCGAACCGGGCATCACCATCAGCGACCCGTTGAACGGGTAGTTCTCGGTGAGGGTGATCGAGCAGCTGACGGCCCGCGGCACGGGGAGCCCGTCCTCGGCGTGCCAGGTCTCGAAGTCCGAGTGCCAGTAGAAGCCGGTGCCCGTGAAACCGGGCATGGAGTTGATCCGGCTCTGGTGGATGTAGACGTCGGAGCCGAGGAGTTGGCGCGCGCGGTCGAGAATCCGGCCGTCGCGGATCAGCGCGGCGACCACGTCACTGCGCCGGTGCACGTCGAAGACGGACCGGACCTCGTCGGTGCCGCGTTCGGTGATGACGCGACCGCTGTCGCGCATCGACGGGTCCCGGGACAGCCGGTCGACTTCCTCACGGCAGGACGTCACTTCGCCGGCGTCCAGCACGTCGTCGACGATGGTGAAGCCGCGCGCCTCGTGTCCGGCGAGGGCGGCCGTGTCGAAGGGTCCGTCCGCGGCGCCTCCCCAGACGGCCGGTTCGTTTCGTTGGAGCATCGACGGCTCGGCGGCGATCCGAGTCGGGTAGCGATCGTGGCGGTTGGTGTCTCCCTGAACCTCAGCTACCTGAGTCATTGCCCCTCCTCGGCACGTACCTCTACTTCGCTGCCGCTACGGCGACAGCGTCTTCTGATCGGCGCGGAGCCGTTGGACGGCGTCGTCCAGATGCTCGGCGAGCAGTTTCTGCACCTCGTCGGCCGTACCCGACCGGATCGCCTCGCGCAGGGTCGCGTGTTCCTGCGCCTGCTCGCGGATGTCGTCGTAGGTGGTCTGCAACGCACCCAGGCACATCCGGGTCTCGATCAGCAGCGTCCGCGCCGCGCGGATGAGCCGCGGGCTCTGCGCGCTCTCCACCAGGATCTGGTGGAATTGCTGGTCGGCGTCCGAGACGGCGGCGGCGTCGCCGCGCTCGGCCGCGGCCTGCATCACGAGCACGGTGGGTTCGAGCGCCAGGTAGGTCGCTTCCCGGCGTCCGTCGGCGAGAATCATCTCCAGGGCCCCGCGCTCGATGACCGACCGGCTGCGGTACACGTCGACGACGTCGTCGAGGGTCAGTTCCGTCACGAAGATCCCGCGGTGACGGATGCTGTGCAGTATGCCCTCGGACACGAGCCTCTGCATGGCTTCGCGCAGGGGTCCGCGCGAGACCTGGAAGTGCGCGGCCAATTCCGCCTCGCCCAACTGGGCACCCGGTTCGAGCGCACCCTTCATGATGGCGACCCGCAGGCGGTCCGCGATGAATTCGGCAGTCGATTGACGACTGACGGGTTCCAGGTCAGTCAGAGCCATGACTGTGGCCTTTCTCGAACAAGGTTCCTAACGACGGTTGCACCGCCGTGTGGCCGGCAAGACGCAGGCCTTCCCAGATGGTCACCTGGTTTGCCGTGAGGACCGGCTTGCCGAGGCGCTGCTCGAGAGTACTCAGCGCGCCCAGCGTCCTCATGGCCGTGTCGGGGATGAGCAGGGCCTCGGCGTCCGGGTGGTCGTTCTCGACCGCGAGTTCCACCACCGATTCCGGGCTGAGCAAGCCGACCTCGGCGGCGGTGTCGATCCCCGCGCTCGACATCGACAGCACGTCGATGCCGGCGGCGGCGAGGAATTCGACGAACAGCTTCGCGACGTCCTCCGGGTAGCTCGCGGCCACCGCGACCCGGGTGATCCCCAGGGCGTGGAGGGCGTTGACGAACGCGAAGCTGGTGCTGGACGTGGGCACCCCGGTGGCGGCGGCGAGCGTCTCGGCCTGTTGCTTCGCGCCGTCGGGGCCGTACACGAAACTGCCCGACGTGCACGCCCACACGACGGCGTCCGGCTTCTGGCCGGCGAGCAGCGCGGCCCCGCCGGCGAGCTTCTCGGGGCTGCCGAGGTCGAGCAGTTCGGGCACGGCGTGCAGGTCGGTGCCGTAGATGTGCACGACCGGCAGATCCACTCCGAGCATCTCCGCGGCGAAGGGGTAGTCGTCTTCGGCGGCGTGGTCCGGGTAGATGAATCCCACAGTGGGGGTCGGCGTGCTCGTCATGCGTTCTCCTCGTTCCGTGTCGTGCGGGAGTGGGTCGTGCGGGCTGCCGTCAGAAGACGTTCCGGAGCCACTTGCCGGGGCCCGTCATGGGGAGTTTCATCCGGCCGAGACAGGCCCAGATCGTGAGCTGGTTGGCGGTGAGGACCGGTTTGCCGAGTTCCTGTTCGAGCGGGGCGATGACGTCGTAGGTCGGCAGGTTGGTACAGCTGACGAAGATCGCCTCCGACCGCGGGTCGTCCGCGGCGATGATCCGCTCCGCGATCGTGCGGTAGTTGACCTTCCAGATGCCGCCGCCGAGCCCGAGATGGTCGGAGCGCACCACCTCGGTGCCGGCCTCGTTCAGGAACGCGTGCAACCGTTCGGTCAGCGGGGCGTCGTACGGCGTGATCACCGACAGCCTGCTCAGCTCGAGGTGTTCGATCGCCTCGACCAGCGCCCCGGACGTGGTGACCGCGTGCAGGGCTCCGGCCTCGCAGATCGCGTCGCACAGGGTGCGCTCGTATTCGAGGCCCTTGATGAAACTTCCCGACGTGCACAGATACGCCACGACCTCCGGCTCGACGTGCAGGACGTCGCGCGTCGCCGCCATGAGGTGTCTTCGCTCGGAGACGAGTTCGGCCATCTCGAGGCTGACGGGCACGGGTTCGTACGGCGTGCGCGCCAGATGCAGGCTCACCTCGAGGGGAGCCCAACGCCAGAGTTCGCGTTCGAGCGCCAGGTCGAACGGGGCGATGATGCCGATCCCCCGTTGTGCGATCGGGCCCTCGAATTCGGGAATGTTCAGTTCCAACACCAGGCCTCACCTTCGCATCGGCCACGCCCGAGCATTATCAGATTGTTGACAATCATACGAGTTACTCTTACGGTGTCAACGTGAGTCGGACCCCGATCGTCGCGGTGCTACATGCCCACGTCCTGCCGAGCAACGAACTCATGGCACCGGTCGCGTCCCGTGCCGAAGTTCGCTACACCGGCAAGGCGGGGCTCAGCGACGCCCTCGACGGCGCGGACGTGCTGTTCCTCTACGACTTCCTCACCGACGCGGTGCCCGGAGCGTGGCATGCCGCCGGTTCCCTGCAGTGGCTGCACATCGCCGCGGCCGGCGTCGATCCCGTCATGTTCCCCGAGGCCCGCGACAGCGACGTCACGATCACCAACTCCCGGGGCGTGTTCGACGGGGCGATCGCCGAGTACGTGCTCGCCCAGATCCTCGCGTTCGCGAAGGATCTGCCCGGTTCGCTCCGGCTGCAGCAGTCCCACACGTGGCAGCACCGCGAATCCGAGCGGATCGCGGGCCGCACCGCCCTGATCGTCGGCACCGGACCCATCGGCCGCGCGACCGCCCGGCTTCTCCGCGCCGCGGGGATGAAGGTCAGCGGATCGGGTCGCACCGCCCGGGGCGCCGACCCCGACTTCGGGACGGTCACCGCCACCGAGGAACTCCCGGATCAGCTCGCCGCCGCCGATTACGTGATCGCGGTGGCACCGCTCACCGAGCAGACCCGCCACCTGTTCCGCGATACGACGTTCGCCGCGATGAAGCCGGGCGCCCGGTTCGTCAACGTCGGGCGCGGCGAGCTCGTGCGCACCGACGACCTCGTCACCGCGCTGCGGGCCGGGACGATCGCGGGCGCCGCGCTCGACGTGTTCGACACGGAACCGCTCCCCGCGGACCATCCGCTGTGGGACATGCCGAACGTGTCGATCACGCCCCACAATTCGGGCGACTTCGCCGGCTGGCGAGACGACCTCGTCACCGTGTTCACCGACAATTTCGAACGCTGGGTGACGGGGTACCCGCTCGAGAACGTAGTTGACAAGCACCTCGGGTACGTACCGAGCCGATGATGACAGGGCCCGAACGTCCAGGCTGAAGGAGTTCTCATGAATCCCACCGACATGACCGCCGTCGAACTGGTCACGGCCTACTCGTCCGGAGAGCTTTCGCCGGTGGAAGCGACGCAGGCGATGCTCGACGCCATCGCCGAACGTGATCGCGCCATCAACTCCTACTGCCTCGTCGACGAGGAGCGGGCCCTCGCGCAGGCCCGGAAGTCCGAGGAACGCTGGAACACCGGCTACTCCAAGGGACTGCTCGACGGCGTCCCGATCTCGATCAAGGACATCTTTCTCACCGACGGCTGGCCGACGCTTCGCGGATCGCAGGCCGTCGACGAGGACCAGCCGTGGGACGTCGACAGTCCCGTGGCCGCCCGGCTTCGTGAGGACGGGATGGTGTTCCTCGGCAAGACCACGACCCCCGAAATCGCCTGGAAGGCCGTCACCGACAGCGCCCTGTGCGGGATCACCCGCAACCCGGCCGACCCGACCAAGACGGCCGGCGGTTCCTCGGGCGGCAGTGCCGCAGCGGTCGCGGCGGGCCTCGGCCCCTGCTCCGTCGGCACCGACGGCGGGGGCAGTGTGCGGATCCCCGCGTCGTTCTGCGGCGTCGTCGGGTTCAAGCCCACCCACGGTCGCATCCCGCTGTTCCCGGCGAGCCCGTTCGGGCCACTGGCGCACGCCGGCCCGATCACCCGCACGGTCGAGGACGCGGCGCTGCTGATGGACATCCTGTCGCTGCCTGACCCGCGCGACCCGACGTCGCTGGCGCCGTTCCCGACCACCTTCCGCGGCGAGATCGGCCGCGACGTGGTCGGACTCGGCGTCGCGTACTCCCCCACGCTCGGCTACGTGACCGTCGATCCGGAGGTCCGGGCGATCGTCGACCGAGCGGTGCAGGCGATCGACGCCGCGGGTCTCCCGGTCACAGCCGCCGACCCCGCGTTCGGCGATCCGATCGACGCCTTCGAACTGCTGTGGGCGGCCGGGGCCGCGGCCATGCTGAAGAACTTCCCGGACGGGGCCCGCGACAAGGTCGACCCGGGCCTCGGCAAGGTCTGGGAACGGGGCGAGAAGTTCAGCGCGGTCGAGTATCTCGACGCTCGCGCGGTCGCCGCGGACATCGGCATCACGATGGGCAAATTCCATCTGACACACAACGTCCTGCTCACACCCACCGTCCCCATCCCGGCGTTCGAGGCGGGCCACGACGTGCCGCCGGGCAGCGACCTCACGGGCTGGCCGCAGTGGACGCCGTTCACGTACCCGTTCAACCTGACGCAGCAGCCGGCGATCAGCATCCCCGTCGGTCGCACCGCGGCGGGCCTTCCGGTGGGCCTGCAGATCGTCGGTCCCCGGCATTCGGACGACCTCGTGCTCGCGGTCGCGCGATACGCGGAGCACGTCCTCGGCTAGGTCGGCCGAAAAGCACACGATGTGCGCTGCATCCGAGGATGATCAGGATTGAGCCCGGTGCTGCGAACGTCTGCTCTGCTGCCGGGTGACGGTTGCCTGACAGGAGTTTTCGGGGTCGGGGAGAGTAGATGACAGCAATGCCGGTGTCCGGGGTCCCGCCGCATTCGCCGCAGGACCGGGATCCGTTCGCCCCGGGCACGCTCGTCGCCACTCGATACAGGCTCCTCGGACGATTCGCCGGACCCGACTGGGTGCAGTGGTGGCACGCGCACGACACCGAACTGTGCCGGGACGTCTCGCTCAGCCTCGTCGACTCGGCGCACCTCCGCGACACCGACACCCGCCCGGATCCGGTGGCGCGGTTCTGCCGGAACACCACCGGCACCAGCTTCAGCCACGAGGGCCGGATCGCGCAGGTCTACGACATCGCGGCGGTCGGCGACCGGATCGCCGTGGTCGCGGAATGGACGCCCGGATGGCGGGTCGCGGATGTCGCGCACACGGTTCCGCGGCCGTTGGACGCCGCTCGCATCGTGCGCGATCTCGCCGCCGCCACCGCGGACGCACACCATTTCGGTGCCCGCATCTCGCTCGATCACCCCAACCGGGTGCGGATCTCGCGGGAAGGACTCGCGGTCCTCGCCTTCCCCGCCACCCTCGCCGACGGGAGCGCGGCCGACGACGTCGCCGGCCTCGGCGCGCTGCTGTACGCGCTGTTGCTCGGCACGTGGCCGCTGCCGTCGTCCGGCACGACCCTCGCGGCCGGACTTCCCCCCGCAGGCCGTCGGGGTGACGGTTCCGTCGTTCCTCCGTACCGGGTGCGGCCCACGATCCCCCGGCGCCTGTCCGACGTGGCCGTCAACGCCCTCACCCGGCGACCCGGGATGGACACCGCGCAGGCGGTGGTCGACGCCCTCGACCGGATGCTCGCCGACGCACGTGCTCGTTCCGCCCCCGCGTTCGCCCCGAAGAAGAAGGCCCGCCCGAGGCCCGTCGACCGGCCGGCCCGACCGAGAGCGCCGCTTCCCGCGATGAGCGCTGCGCTCGCCGTCGTCGTCGCCCTCGGTGCCGCCGGGTGGGCGATCGGCACGTCGTTCACCGCGTCGGACGCGCCACCCGCCGCCGTCGCGGACAGCACGCTCAGCGAGATCGCGCCCGCGCCGGAACCCGACCCGACGCCGCTGATCCCGTCGTCCGCGACCGTCTACTCCCCCCAGCGCTTTCCCGACAACGGGACGAGGGCGTCCCTCGCGATCGACGCCGACCCGGCGACGTTCTGGGCGACCGACCGCTACCCACGGCAGCTGGCGCCGACGAAGGGTGGAGTGGGCCTGATCGTGTCGTTCCCGGAACCCGTCGATCTGCGGACCGTCTGGATCGAATCACCCACGCCGGGCACCAGGGTGGAGATCCGGACCGCACCCGCCGCCTGGGCCGGCATCGGCCACACCCAGCTTCTCGGCGCCGCCACGCTCGCGCCCGGAGTCACCCGGATCGCCGCCCGGACGCCCGCTCCCACCACCCGCGTCCTGGTGTGGATCTCGGGATTGTCCACGGTCGAGTCCGGATTCCAGTCGAGCCTGTCGGAGATCGGGTTCCTGGGTGGCGGCGCATGAGCCGCGACCTCTTCGGCCCCACCCAGCCGAACTCGGGAAGCACTGCGCGCGACCACCTCGCGAACGAGCGCACCTATCTCGCCTGGCATCGCACGGGCATCAGTGTCGCCGCACTCGGTGTGGCCGTGGCGAAGTTCGCCCCGCACCGCGGCGACCACGCGATTGCCGCCGGGTTCATCCTGATCGCCGCGGGACTGCTGGTCTCGGCGTACGGCACGGTCCGGTACCGGGTCATCAGCAAGCAGATCGAATCCGGGGTATTCGCACCGGCGACGTTCGCCGCCGTCGTCACGTCCAGCGTCGTGACCGTGCTCGCGCTGCTCGCCGTGGTGGTCCTACTCTGACCCGGGCAGGGCCGTGACGCAGCGGAATCCGATGTGGCTCATCCCGGTGTCGACCATCTGCGGCCGCCGCGCCGCGGGCCGGTACCGGCGGCAGTAGCTGTCGGCGCAGAGAAACGATCCGCCCTTGATCACCCGCCGTGGCACCCGGAACTGGGGTTGACGGGGGTCGAAGCTCTCCGACCTGCCGGGTCCGCGCGGGTTGCGCGGCGCGCAGCACGACTCCGCGGTGTCGCGGTGCCGATCCGAGTACCAGTCGGCGGTCCATTCCCACACGTTGCCCGCCATGTCGAACAGTCCGTAGTCGTTGGGCGGATAGCTGCCGACGGCGGTCGTGGTGCCGTACCCGGCGTCGGCCCGCCACGGGAAGTCCCCGTGCCAGTAGTTCGCCGACGGCTCGCTTTCGGGGGCATCCCCCCAGGTGAATTCGGCCTGGTCGAGGCCGCCGCGCGCCGCGGCCTCCCATTGCGCTTCGGTGGGGAGGGACCGCCCGGCCCACCGCGCGTACGCGGCCGCGTCCTCGTGAGCGACGTGGACGACGGGATGCTGTTCGCGCCCGGCGATCGTCGACGCGGGCCCCGTGGGGCGCTGCCAGGATGCGCCGATCGTCCAGGTCCACCACTGGCTGAGGTGACGGAGGTCGACCGGTCCGCGGGTGGGGGTGAACACCATCGATCCGGGTTGCAGATTCTCCGCGGGGGCGCCGGGGAAATCGGCGGGGTCCAGCGGGCGCTCGGCGACCGTGACGTACCCGGTGTCCCGGACGAACCTCGTGAACAGTTCGTTGGTGACCTGGTGCGCCTCGATCGCGAACGCGTCGACCGCCACCCGATGCGCCGGACCTTCTTCCGGATAGTGCCGATCGGAGCCCATCGTGAACGTCTGAGCGGGGATGCGACGGACTTCGGAGAGGGTCTGGGTGTGCACGAGGCCTTCCCTTCTGCCTGATCAGGTGTCGGCCGGCGAGAAGACGCTCGTCCAATCGTTCTTCATGCTTACCACGGTCCAGTTCTTTTCCCGTGCCAGATCGAGTGCCTGCTCGGCACCCGCGACATAGTCGAATTCGCGATCGGCGTCGTCGTGCAGGATCAGCATCCGCAGCGACGGGCGGTCGGGTAGCCCGGAGAACGCCAGCATCGGCAGATCGCCGTTGGAGTTGCCGACCGACAGGATCGGCCGCCGCCCGATCCGGCTCCAGATCCGGACCGGCTTCTCCGGTCCGTCGTCGAAGAAGTCCATCGCCGCCTTGTAGAGCAACTCCGTCGCGTCCGCCCCCTCACGGTACGAGAGGCCGAGGGCGCTGCCGATGATGCGTTCCGGAGGAACCCCGTAGAGGTGCCCGGCCACCGGGCGCATGAAGTCCCGGTCACCGCCGGACGCGATGTAGGTCGTGAAGCCGTTCGCCTCCAGGTAGCGCAGCAACTCGACCATCGGCGCGAAGCCGCACCCGCGGTACGGCCGACTCAACGTCGGATGGTCGGTCCCGTCGAAGAACGCCGTCACCCGGGCGTCGTACTCTTCGACGGTCACCTCGTCGAACGCCCGGGTGATGGCACCCATCAGCAGTTTCAGATCGCCGTCGTCGCCGTGGTAGTGCTTGACCATCGCCGCGCCCAGCCACTGCAGGTCGTGCTCGTGGGCGGCCTTCCACGGTTGCGTCTGCTGCAGACCGGGATCGTCTGCCGCCATCTCGGCCAAGCGCCGGATGGTGAAGTCGAGCTGGATCGGCATCGGCTTCTCACACCAGAGTGTGCCGTCGTTGTCGAACACGGCGATCCGCGCCGCGGGTTCGACAAAGTCGGGACCGCCGTCTTCAGTGACCCGTGCGACGAAATCGACTATCGCGGATCGCGTTCCACCGTCCACCCACGATTCGAGTGAGTCCGCCATCTGTCAGTCCCGCGCCAGGTATGCGTGCAGCTTGTTCACCGCGTGGTCGATGGTGAAGCTGGCCGCCTCCTGCCGCGGCGGGAACTCCTTGAACGTCTCCAGGAACGCGGTGGTGATCGCCGTCCCGTAGAAGGCGATGTAGTCGTGGTCGAGGAACCAGTCCCAGTAGGTGTTCGACGTGGCGTCTGCCCGCTCGAACGGGTCGGTGCGCAGGTTGAACAGCTTCGGGACCCGTAGCGGGGTGAACGGTTCCGCCCAGATGCCGAGGGTGCCGGTGGCCCGCTGCTCCATGAAGACGATCTTCCAGTTCTCGAATCGGATGCCGAGCACGTCGCAGTCGTCGGAGAAGTAGACCATGCCTCGTCGTGGGCTCTTGTCCTCCTCGCCGGTGAGGTAGGGCAGCAGGTTGTAGCCGTCGATGTGGACCGTGAACGTCTTGTCTGCGGCGGTGTGTCCCTGCTTCAGCTCCTCGACGATGTCGGCATCGCCCGCCGCCGCGAGGAAGGTGGGCAGCCAGTCGTGGTGCTGAACGATCTCGTTGGAGACCGAGCCCGCAGGGATCTTGCCGGGCCACCGGATCACCTGGGGGACCCGGAACGCGCCCTCCCAGTTGGTGTCCTTCTCGCTGCGGAAGGGTGTGGTCGCCCCGTCCGGCCACGTGTTGGCGTGCGGGCCGTTGTCGGTGCTGTAGATGACGATCGTGTCCTCGGCCAGCCCGAGCTCGTCGAGGACGTCGAGCACCGAGCCGACGTTCTTGTCGTGGTCGATCATCGTGTCGTGGTACGGCGACTGCCAGATACCCGACTGCCCCAGGCTTTCCGGCTTGGTGTGGGTGCGCAGGTGCATGTGGGTGAAGTTCACCCACATGAAGAACGGTGTCTCCGCGGCATGCTGGCGCCGAATGAAATCGACGGCCGCGTCGGCGATCTCGTCGTCGATGGTTTCCATCCGCTTCTTTGTCAGCGGACCCGTGTCCTCGATTCGCTGCTTTCCCACGCGCCCGAACTTCGGGTCCTCGGTGGGATCGTCCTCGTCGGTGGCCCAGGAGCGAAGGACACCACGGGGCTTCTGGAGGTTGTACAGCCGCGGATACATCTCCTCGAGGGGATAGTCAGGGAGCTCGGGCTCCTCCTCGGCGTTGAGGTGGTAGAGGTTGCCGAAGAACTCGTCGAAGCCGTGCACGGTCGGCAGGAATTTGTTCAGGTCGCCGAGGTGGTTCTTGCCGAACTGCCCGGTCGCATAGCCGAGCGGTTTGATCAGTTCGGCGATCGTCGGGTCCTCGGCGGCCAGCCCGATGTCCGCGCCGGGCACACCCACCTTGCTCATCCCAGTCCGGTAGACGCTCTGGCCGGTGATGAACGAGGCCCGGCCCGCCGTGCAGCTCTGCTCACCGTACGAGTCGGTGAACTTCAAGCCCTCGTCGGCGAGGCGGTCGATGTTCGGTGTCCGATATCCCATCAGTCCGTCGCTGTAGCAGCTCAGGTTGGTGATGCCGATGTCGTCGCCCCAGATGACCAGGATGTTGGGTTTGGCGTCCGTCATCTGTCTCTCCTCGCATCGCCGGGCGGAAGCGATTTCCGTGCCCCTTTGAAATCGCAGTCCTGACGTTGCTCGCGGCACGGCGGCGCCGCATCACCCGTACGGGGTGAGACCGCGCGCAGCGAGCCCGTCGTCAGTCCGGCGGGAGCGACGGCGGCCGATCCACGGTGAGGATGTACACGCTGATTACCAGCACCCACGCGGGGAAGACCAGCGTCACCCAGAGACTGAAGCTGACGACCACCAGCAGGGCGAACGACAATAGATAGGTGGCGACGGCCAGCCATCTCGGCATCAGGCCGGTGCGCAGCCAGATGGTGCCCAGCGAGATCATGAACACCCCGGCCATGCGCACGGCGTAGACGTTGTTCACGTGCAGCATGACTTCGCGCCCGAAGTAGACGAGGTCGTTCTGCGGAACGGCGGAGAGCCGGGATATGGCGAGCATCCCACCGGCGAGTGCCATCGACACGAACGTCATCGCGAGGAACAGCAGTCCGCTGCCCAGGAAGACGGTCGAGAAGAAGCGGTCTTCGAGTTCCCCGAGACGGTCGCGGACGACGCCGATGAACCACAGAAACGCGATGCCCGCGAAGGGCGCGAGGATCAGGGCCGTCGTGATCTGCCGCTGGTGGTTCACCCACGGGTCGCCCGGTGCGCCCGGCAACGCGCTGCGCAGCAGGACGATGCTGGAGGCGAACAGCACGCCGAAGACGACGCCGGCGACGGCCGCGGCCCGTGGCGTGCGCAGCCGATGGAATTCCGCGTCGCCTCGCATCTCGGCCATGTGTCCAGTCTTCGCCGAGGTCGAACGTGAGGGCAACAGCCGTCCGGCGTCAGTACGACGTCTGCAGCGTCTGTTTGAGAGCGGCGAGGTCCAGCGTCGCCGCCAGATCCGCGATGGTCACGGCCGACAGCGAGTCCCGCCAGGACCGCTCGGCGTCGGCCATCACCTTCGCGATGCCGCAGGGGGCCGTGCACTGTTCCGGTGGCGCGGCGAGCAGCCCCTGCTGCCGGATCTCGGTGCACCGAAATGCCGGCCCCGCGCCGTCGACCGCCTGCACGACGTCGAGCACCGTGATGTCCGCGGGTGCCCGGGTCAGGACGTACCCGCCGTCGCGGCCCTCGGTCGGGCGGACGAGGCCGGCCCGTGCCAGCGACTGCAGGTGCTTCGCGAGATAGGACTTCGACACTCCGTGCAGTTCTGCCAGCCGGGCGGTCGGCACCGGGTCCTCGGCCTGGCTGAGCACGACGCAGCAGTGGAGCGACCACTCCACACCACCGGAAATCTTCATGCTGACGACCCTATTTGCGAAGCCATTCGTCGAGTGTGGTCGGGGCGATCCAGGCGCCTGCCCCGGGTGTCGGGGTGATTGCCGCGTCGTCGAGTTGCGCGCCGAAGTAGCCGGCGTCGGGATCGGTCGTCACGGACCGCTTGTCGCCGGTCGACGCGAACAGTCGGCGCACGAGTTCGTCGATGCCCAGCGGCTCGGGGCCGGCGATCTCGACGGTGCCGTTCAGCGGGGAGCCTGCGGCGACCTCCGCCACCCGGGACACGACGTCGCGCGAGGCGATGGGCTGCAGGTGCGCCGGTGTGGCGTGCACCGTGTCGCCGACGGTCCCGGCGTCGGCGATACCCGCGATGAACTCGAAGAACTGGGTCGATCGCACGATCGAGTAGGGCACCGGTCCGGCCTTGACCACGTCTTCCTGCGCGACCTTGGCCCGCAGGTATCCCGAGTCGGGAAGCCGGTCGGCGCCCACGATGGACAGGATCACGTGGTGCCCGACGCCTGCGGCCTCCTCCGCGGCGAGCAGGTGCTTCGACGAATCGCGGAAGAACGCGAGGACGTCGTCGTCCGCCCACGACGGCGAATTGGTCAGGTCCACGACCACGTCGGCTCCCGCGACGGCCTTCGCAACGCCCTCGCCGGTCGTGGTGTCGATGCCGGCCTCGCGGCCGAGGGCCACGACGTCGTGCCCG
>JBCEBZ010000052.1:15850-26970 GCA_039206675.1 Rhodococcus sp. (in: high G+C Gram-positive bacteria)
GCCGGTCGTGGTGTCGATGCCGGCCTCGCGGCCGAGGGCCACGACGTCGTGCCCGGAGTCGCCGAGTTTCGCCGCGACCTGGCTTCCGATGAGCCCTTTTCCGAAAATGACGATCTTCACGTCCACTCTCCTTTACTCGGATAAGTCATATCCGAGTTTACTCCGACATGCATTGTCCGAGTCAAGGCCCGCTTCACGCCGATTCCGGCCGCACCACGACGGGGACGCCCTCGTACGGCGCAAGGGTGATCGGGAAACTGTGCAGCTCGTCCACGGTGCCGATCTGCTCGTCGGTGAACAGATTGACCGCGGGCGAGCCCGCAGGCAGGAACTGCGACTGGACTGTCGCGGCGATCTCCTCGGACGTGAAGTTGAGAACCGTGACCTCGAGGCTCGCATCCGCCAGTTCGTGAACCATCACGAGCAGCCCCTTGTGCGACACCGTCGGCACGTCGAGCTGGACCGCGGTGGCGATGCCGAATCGGTTCCGGACATCGATGATGCGGGCCAGCCGGCGCGCGAAGGACGTCGGATCCTGCAGTTGCACAGGGAGACTCCCATACAGACTGTGCCCGCGGGGAATGCCCGACTCCGACCGTTCGGCGGCCGGGTTGACGCCCATCAGGTCGTGCGCACCCCGGTTGATCCAGCGGGTGTCCCCCTCGGCGAGGAGATCGGCGACGTCCTCCGACGGCACGGGGAGCAAACCGCACAGGTCCCAGCCCGACAGGGCGAACACTCCCGGCTGGAGTGCGTTGAACATCGCCAGCAGCAGGTGCGCCTGCTTGACGGTGTCGACGTCGGCGTCGTCCATCCGGTCGAGGTCGCGAATGCCCAGCGCGGCGGTGATGACACTGGCTGTCGTGCAGGCGATCCCGTTCGTGGTGAACGTGCGGTTGTAGGGCGCCCACCGCCCGGTGAGCCGCTCGCAGAGGTCCTTGCGGATGCGGTCACCGAGGTCCGACCCGGTCACGGTCTCGCCGCCGTAGTCGAACTCGTCGTCCTTGTGCAGCGTCGCGAAGTGGACCAGCTCGAACGTCAGCTCGTCGTGGTTCTGCAGAGCGTGGACGAGCGACGCGGCGTCGACGCCGTGATCGCGGGCGAGATTCATCGTCAACCGCAGGAATTCGGTGTTCCCCATGACCAGCGCGTGATGGTAGGCGGGACGGTTGATGAAGTCGTACGACAGGTCGGCCCCGGTGGTGCCCATCGCCTTGATGTCGTCGATGGTGAGGTTCAACTCCTGGAACGTGAATCCGCCCATCTTCCGCACGATGCTGGCGATGAGGTGATTCGCCGCCTCCGACAGCGGGTGCCCCTCCGACCAGCCGGGAAGACCCTCGGTGCGGCGTTCCACCCCGAGGAATCCGTTGGCGTCCAGGCGGAGCGCGCCCGCGCCGAGATCCGCGATGGAATGGCAGGCGTCGCCGATGACCAGACGCATGCCCGCGAACGACGGATCGAGCCAGTTGATCGACGGCTGCCCGGCCTTGAAATAGTGCAGATACACCCACCTGCGCTCGACGCCGTCCACTCCCGTCACCGCGGGCGTGACACTCCAGTTGGTTTCCTTCACGCCGAGCTCGTAGAAGATGACGCGCTGGAGTTGCCCGATGATGTACCCGGCGCGCGCGAGTTGCGCCTCGGTGTCGGCGTCGATGTTCACCGCGTCCCGGCCTTCCGGCACGCGGGGAAGCAGATGCCAGTCCTGCTGTTCGATCTCCACCATGTGATAGATGCCGGGATAGTCGGCGTGCGCCATCTCGGCGAGCCGGAAGTCGGCGCCCTTACCGGTGTGACCGGGGACGATGTCGTCGATGACGATGCCGTCGTACGCTGCGGCGACGACGCAGAGCTTGCGGAACTCCTCCTCCGTCCCGAACGCCGAGTCGATCTGCATGCTGATGCGGTCGAAGTGGCCGTCCACCGAGGGCGTGGCCCGCCACCCGTCGATCCCACCGGCCTGCTTCACCGGCCCGGTGTGCACCGCCGTCACCCCGATCTCGGAGAACGCCTGCCACAGCGACTCGTCGCCGAGCGAACTCAGGAAACTCGCGCCCGGCGCCGTGATGATCGAAATCGGGTACGCCGTGAACCACACCGAACCCCGCTCCACCGCGGCCCGCGGATCGGGGTCGGCATACGGGTTCTGCCACATGCTCCCCTTGCCGGACAACTGTTCCGCGATCAACTTCGCATCGTGCAGGATCGACTGGTTGATCAGCCACTCCACGTACTTCGGGTTGTCCGGCACCGGCTCACCCGACTGCGCATCCACCCGGGCGGCGCGGCGGACCGACGGTTTCAGCGGCCGAGGACGGGCCGGGTAGAACTGCTCGTCGTAGCTGATCTCGCTGGGCTCGTGATGGATCTCGGGATTCATGGTCCTCCGTCGTCATCTCGTCGGCTCCGCCGCACCGGTCGGCTACCCGTCCACCGTCCCACGGAAACGGCCGCCCGGCATGCGGAGTTGAAATGACTGTCAGCGAACCGCGGAACTTTCGTGTGCGACGAACTCGGCGGACACCTCGGACCACAGGCTGACCCGCGCGCCCCGGCTCTCGAAGAACTCGATCTCGCGTCTGATGCCGGAACTCTGATCCCACCCCGGGAGGTCGAGGATGATCAGCTCCTCCATCGCGTCCATGAATACCCGGTCGACCGGCCCCCACATCCTGCCGATCGCCGCGTTGTCCTTGCCGGCGAAGGTCAGGTTCACGGGATGAGACATCGACACCTGGCTGAACACCGCATGGCCGGATTCGACGATGTATCCGGCGACTTCGTTGCCGGCGAGAAACCGCTCGTGAGTCACCGCCGGATCGGCGTGGCTGTAGGGGCAGGCCAGAAAGATCTTTCGCATGATTTCCTCGTGATGGTCGGGACGAAGGCACACCGGTAACGGTGCACGGTCGAGCTTGTCTACAGATCCACGAGAGCGCTGAGGCCGAACTCCAGGACCCGCCTGCCCTCGCCGGTGCGGAAGGGCCGCCGCTCTGCGGCGTCGGCCGGGGATGCTGCGCTCTCGGTCACCGGTTCCGGTCGCAGCCATCCGAACAGGCACTGCGAGAGACGGATCCGCCCGCTCATCGAGAGCCCGCGGGGAGTGGATGCACGGCCGGACACCAACCCGAGATCGCCTCGATCATCAGCGCAGCAACCTCCCGGTGGGCGACGTCGTTGGGAATGTCGTGGTAGCCGCCCGGGATGACGACGCTCCGCCCGTGCTGCAGTTCTCGTGCGAATTCGGCGGCCCGGTCCGGTGCCGCGAAAACGTCGAATTCGCCGTTGATCAACAGGATCGGCATGGTCAGCGCCGGCAGGCAGGACCGCACCTTCCCGCCGGCCACGGTGAGCGCCTGCCAGAGATTCGGTTCGGCGGCAGCGGTGTCGAAGCCGAGCGGATCGTTCTCGAGCGCGTCGAGGTACGACCGGTCCTGCGCCATGACGAGGTCCGTCCTGCCCTGCGCCGCCCGCGGCAGACCCCAGAGGGGCGCTCCCGTCATGATCAGGCCGGTGCGCAGAGAGGGCGTGCGGGCCGAGAGGAGAGCGCCGGTCAGTGCACCGAGAGAGTGGCCCAGGACGACCACCGGCAGCTCGGGATTCTCGGCGGACATGATGTCGACGAGAACGCCTGCGTTGGAGGCGAGTTCATCCACCGAGGGGAAGAACCCACCCGGCCCGCCGGTGTGACCGTGACCGAGGTGATCGGGTGCCCACACATCCAGACCGGCCGAGTTCAGCTGGGCCGCGAGCCGATGATAATGGCCGGAATGCTCACCGAAGCCGTGCAGGAGCAGGAGCCGCGCCCAGGGCTGTGCGGCTTCCCAGTGCCGGTAGTAGACCTTGTTCCTGACGCCGTCGAAGAAGGGCATGTCAGGCCTCCGTGCTTCGGGGACCGGTCGACGGCGGCACCGACGGCAGGTCCTCGAACCAGGTCGGCGACGTGAGCCAGTTCAGCGGAATCGGCGGGCTGGGGTAGCCCGCGACGAGCACGACATTGCCGTGCACCGAGTAGTCGCCGGTCTGGACGAAGACCTTCACGCGGTCGCGGAGGTTGTAGAACTCGGGGAGGTACCGCAACTCGTGCACGTTCTCCTCCCCCACCAGTTCGGAGACGAACTTCCGGGCTTCGGGGTTGGCGGTCACCATGTCCTCCGTGACGATGGCCGCCTCGAAATCGCCCACCTCGCACAGCACCGACAGCAGGTCCCCGACCGACGGCAATCCGGGTGCGATGCCGAGGTCGATCGTCTCGACCTGGGGTGACAGTGGAACAAGACTCGCGGAAGACGTGCCACTTCCCGCGTCCGCGACGTAGATCATCTCGCCGTGGCGGAGCTGGCTCACGACGGCGGCCAGGCGTTCGTGCAGTAGTCGGACTCGTGGTGCCATGGGATTCGCCCTTCGATCGATGGCGTGCGGATGTGCGGCGCGACGCACCGGGCACAGAATGTGCTCTGGTCGACAATCGACTGAAAATCTAAGACCATCGAGTCGGGACGTCAAGCGCCGACCGGAATCCCGCACGACTCTTGACCGATCGTTGCCCGAGGGCGCACACTCATACGGTCGATTGTCGACAAAGAGTCAATCGCTTCCGCGCCACCGCGCATCCACATCCACATGACCCCCGAGGGAGAACACCATGGGCCAGCTGCTGCAGGGCAAGACAGTCATCGTTACGGGCGCAGGCGGAGGCATCGGCCTCGCCACCGCCCTGCATCTCCACGACGAGGGAGCTCAGGTGGTTGCCACCGTGCACTCCGAGGCCAGCCTGCCCCAGCTCAAGGTCGACGACGACCGCCTGATCGGCCGCGTCGTCGATGTCACCGAAGAACAGCAGGTCAAGGACCTCGTCGACTTCACGGTGACGACCTTCGGCAAGCTCGACGTCATCGTCAACAACGCCGGCATCCTCAAGCCCGGCACCATCCTGGACGCGTCGGTCGAGGACTACCAGAAGACGTTCGACGTCAACGTCAAGGGCGTGTTCCTGGGTTCGAAGTACGCGATCCCGGAGATGCTGAAGGTGGGCGGCGGGTCGATCGTCAACTTCGGCTCCATCAACTCCATCGGTGCCGAGAAGCTGCTCACGACGTACACGGCGAGCAAGGGCGCCGTGCTCACGTTGACCAAGGCCGTCGCCCTCGACTTCGGCGCCCAGGGCATCCGTGCCAACACGCTCTGCCCGGGCTTCGTCGACACCCCGCTGAACGTGCCGCACTACACGGCACTCGGCGGCCGCGAGGAACTCGAGGCCGGGCTCCCCGACTTCCAGCCGATCGGACGCGCCATCCTCCCCATCGAGATCGCGCATTCCGTCGCCTTCCTGCTCTCGGATCACTCCACCGCCATCACCGGCACGGCGTTCGTCGTCGACGGCGGCGTCCTCGCCGGAGCCTGATTCCCCCGGCCCTGCGGTGGGAGCCCTGCCGCCTCGGGCTCCCACCGCAGTCCCATTTGACAGCCGACGTGACGCCCATCACTATTGAGCAATGTCGACAATTAGACGAAATGAGGTCGACCACGATGACTTCCACTGACTCCGATGTCACCCAGCACGACATTGTCGACGTGCTGGTGATCGGCGCGGGTCCGTCCGGCGCGGTGGTCACGCACACTGCTGCCACGGCGGGACTGGACACCCTCTGCCTCGAGCAGGGCGACTGGGTCAATCCCAGCGATTTCCCCGCCAACCACCCCGAGTGGGAACTGCTCATCCAGCACGACTGGGCGCACGATCCGAATGTCCGCGCGCTGCCGTCCGACTACCCCGTCGACGTGACGGAATCCGACATGTGGCCGGTGATGTTCAACGCCGTCGGCGGCAGTTCCATCTTCTACGGCGCGGAGTGGCCCCGCCTGCTGCCCTCGGACTTCCGGGTCAAGACCCTCGACGGTGTCGCGGACGACTGGCCGATCGCCTACGACGACCTCAAGCCGTACCACGACGAGGTCGACGAATTCATCGGCGTCTCCGGGGTGGGCGGCGACACCGCCTACCCCGAGGGCCTCGAATACCCCTTGCCCCCACACCCTCTGGGCAAGCCCGGCATGAAGGCGGCCGAAGCGGCGAACAAGCTCGGCTGGCACTGGTGGCCGGGCACGAACGCGATTCCCAGCCAGAAGAACAAGACGCTCGAGCAGTGCGGCCGCTGGGGTGTCTGCGAATGGGGTTGCCCGCAGGGCGCGAAGGCCTCGTTCGACCTGATCTACATGCCGCAGGCGCAGCAGGCCGGCGCACGCGTGGAGACCGGTGCGCGCGTCCGCAGAATCGTGACCGGAGACGACGGCCGCGCCGCGGGCGCCGAATGGGTGGACCGCACCGGCGCCGTCCATTTCCAGCCGGCGCGGGCAGTGATCGTCTGTGCGAACGGCATCGGAACACCGCGCCTGCTCCTGTTGTCGGCCGACGAGAAGCATCCGAACGGCCTGGCGAATTCGTCGGGTCAGGTCGGCCGGAACCTCATGCTGCACCCCAACTGCACCGCCATCGGGTACTACGAGGACGACCTGGAGAGCTGGCGCGGGCCGGCCGGACAGCTCATCCACTCCATGCAGTTCTACGACACCGACGCCTCCCGCGGGTTCGTCCGCGGCGCCAAGCTCCACGCCCTTCCGACGCCCGGACCGCTGAACACGATCGAGACCCACCGCGAACTCGATTTCGACGACCTGTGGGGACCGGCCATCCACGACGTCGCACGCGCGGCGTCCAACGGAATCCTGTGGGCGGCCAACGTGGAGGATCTGCCCGAGGAACACAACCGGGTCACCCTCTCCACCGAGGAATTCGATGCCGACGGTCTGCCGGCACCGAAGGTCGAGTACCGCGTCAGCGAGAACACCCGCAAGATCCTGAGGTACACAGTCGACCGCATGGTCGAACTCCACGAGGCAGCAGGCGCGAAGCAGATCTTCACGCAGGAACTGTGGGTCGACCAGCCGGGACATCTCCTCGGGACGGCCCGGATGGGCGACGACCCGACGACGTCCGTGGTCGATTCGTTCGGCCGCAGCCATGACGTCGACAACCTCTACATCGCGGACGGCAGCATCTTCGTCACGTCCGGCTCGGCAAACCCGACCTGCACGATCAGCGCACTCGCCCTGCGGGTGGGCAAGAAGGTCGTCGAAGACGTCACCGCGCGAAAGGCAACGGCATGAGCACCACGTCCCTCGACCTCCGGTCGGCACCGAAGCGGCGACTGTCGGTGCCGGGCAGGCACACGGCACCCCCGCGCCCGCTCACGGACGCCGAACTGACGACGCTCCTGCGGATCGCGGACTGTCTGATCCCCGCATCCGGTGAGAATCCGGCCGCCAGCGAGGCCGTCGAGTACCTCCGCTACCTGAATCTGGCCCTGGCTGCCCGCGCCGACGTCTTCGACGTGATCCTCGCCGCGGTCGACAAGGCGGCCGGTCTCGAGGGTTCCGACCTGCGCGCGGAACTGAAGCGGATGTGGGCCGAGGACAAGTTCACCTTCGATCCGCTGTCGTCGATCCTCGCCGGCGCCTACTTCATGACTCCGCAGGTCAAAGCGCTGATCGGGTACCCCGGGCAGCACCGGGACGCCGCCGGCTTCGAGGATGCCGCCAACGAACTGGAAACCGGGATTCTCGATCCGGTGCTCGAACGCGGCCACTTCTACGTGCCCGCGAACGGCGAGTAGGCAGCACGACCCCCTCCCCCGTCCCGTCCTGTTGATCTACTGTCGACAAGAGGCTCCCGGCGTGGTCAACGTCGTAACAACCACCATCAGAAAGGACAAACCGATGACTCTGTCACCGAATCGTCCACCGGGATCGACTGTGGGTCGACGCGAGGACGGCGACATCTCCCTCGGGCGGATCCATCAGCGCACCACCCCGGGGACGGTCGCGGGAGTCCTGCGCACGGCGATCCTCGACGGCACCCTGGCCCCCGGCAGTCAGCTGCGCGAAGCACACATCGCCGCCGACCTGGGCGTCAGCAGGGCTCCGCTGCGCGAGGCGCTGAGCATCCTCGCCGACGAAGGCCTCGTCGTGAAGATCGCGTACAAGGGCGCGTTCGTCGCCGAGGTGAGCGCGAAGGGGATGGCCGAGATCGCCAGCCTGCGCAAGCGGCTCGAGCCGTATGCCATCGAACTGGCGATGCCCCGCCTGTCCGGTTCGGGCCGGACCAAGATCGTCCGGACGCTGCAGGACATGGCGAGGGGCGCCGACGACGGCGACCTGGCCCGGACCATCGACGCGCACATGAGCTTCCATCGGGTGATCTACGAACTGTCCGAGCACGGTCTCCTGCTGGATCTGTGGCGCAGCTGGGAATCCCAGCTCCAGCTGTTCCTCTCGGCGGATCATCAGTCGTTCCCCGACCTGCACGACGTCGTCGCCGAACACGAGCGCCTGCTCACCATCATCGATACCGGCGACCTCGAGGCGATCACCCGCGAAATCGACCGGCACGTCCACGGTTCGATCGACGCCGCCCCGGCCGGATCCGCTGCATTCGACGGTTCTCAACCGTCGAATGCGTGAGTACGTCGACTTCCTCGGCGGTCAGCCGCCCTACGACTCCCTGGACTCCGCCGACCTCGAGGCCCTGGCCCGGACGGTGGAGGTCGAGTACTTCGTTTCCGGCGCCCGGATCGTCGAGGCCGGCGAGGCCCCACTCGATCACTTCTTCGTAGTCCGCACGGGCGAGGTCGAGGTGATCGACCGCGGCCGGGTCGTCGACCTTCTCGGCCCCGGCGAAACCTTCGGGCAGATCTCGGTACTGTCCGGTCTGCCTCCACCTCTCGCGATTCGCGCCTCGGAAGACACGCTCTGCTACCGCTTCCCGGACCCGCGGCCGGTGCTGCGGCAGCCGGAACGGCTCCAGTTCGGGCACTACGGCACCCTCGTCACCCGGGAACGGCTGGCCCGCTCCGGACTGGTCGATCAGGCGTTGCGCGCGGCCCGTCACCAGATGCGTCCCGTCGTCTGGTGTCCCGCCGACGCGACGGTGAGCGAGGCCGCGTCCGTGATCACCGAGGCCGGCCAGTCGTACGCGCTGATGGACCGGGGCGGTGCGATCGGCATCGTCACCGACAACGACTTCCGGCGGGCGTTCGCCGACGGGCACGTCGACGCGCACAGCCCGGCGTCGGTCATCGCCTCGTTCCCCGCCCGGTCCGTTCCCGCCGAGACCCTGGTGGGCGACGCATTCCTGGAGATGGTCGAGTCCGGGGTGCACCACCTGGTCGTGACCGGCACCGGTGAACGCCCGGTGGGAATTCTCCGGGTCGTCGACCTCGCTTCGGCCGAAGTGCGCAATCCCCTGGTCGTCCGCCGCGCGATCGACGACGCGACCACGGTGGAGGATCTGGCGTCCGCGGCGGCCCTGCTCCCCGGAACCTGGGTCGAGTTGTACGACACCGGCGCGTCGGTCATGCACGTCGCGGGCCTGATGTCCGCGGTGATCGACGCGATCGTCCAGCGACTCGTCGATCTGACCGACATCGGCGCCGACCACGTCCCGCACCGGACGTCGTGGCTGCTACTCGGGTCGGTGGCCCGGCGCGAACCCCTCCCGAAGTCGGACGTCGACACCGGTCTGGTCTGGGAAGACCTGCCCGGCACGGCCTCGCCGGCGCGGAAGTTGCAGATCTGGGCCGGGCGCGTGCTGGACAACATGGAACGCTGTGGCCTGTCCCGCTGCGCCGACGGCGCGAACGCGACCAACCCCCTGTTCGCGCGCTCCCGGACCGACGCGGTCGCCGCCGCGACGTCGTGGATCACCAATCCCACCCAGAAGAACGCCCTGCTGCTGTCGTCGATGATCGCCGACAGCCGACCCGTCAGCGGGGTGTCGCTCGGACGTTCGGTGTCCGACGCCATGCTCGCGACCACCCGCAGCCGCGAATATCTGTCGGCCCTGCTGCGCTTCACCACATCCCGGCGACCTCCGGTCGGGTTCGTGCGCAACTTCGTGGTCGAGCATTCCGGCGCCAACCGCGGACATCTGGATCTCAAGGCGGGCGGACTCGTGCCGATCGCCTCCCTGGGCCGGTGGATCGCCGTGGTCACGGGAGACGATCGCGGCTCCACCCTCACCCGATTGCGGAGAGGCGAGGCCGCCGATCTGCTCACCTCGGACGAAACCGAGACGCTCGTGCGCGCGTTCGAGTACGTGTACGGACTGATTCTGGGCCGCGAGATCGAGGCGATCAAGGGCAGCGCCGCCGCGACGACGTGGGTCGCGCCCAACCAACTGGACACACTCACCCGGCGGTATCTGCGGGAATCGTTCCGCGCCGTGGCCGAGGTCCAGAACCGGCTGGAAAGCGAATGGATGGCCCGCCTTCCATGAACGCACGTCGGCTGTTCCGGCGCCCGGACACGCTGTCGTGCCCGTGGCGCGACGCCGAATTCGCGGTCGTCGATCTGGAGACGACCGGGCTGGATCTCGCGCGGGACACCATCGTGTCGTACGGGGCGGTCGTCGTCCGGCACGGCCGCATCGTGGTGTCGGAGAGCGTCTACGGCCTGGTTCGTCCCGAGTGCGACATCCGCCCGGAGGCCGTTGCGGTCCACACTCTCCGGGAGGCTGACGTCGCCGACGCCCCACCGCTGAGCGAGGCCGTCGGCATCCTGCGGCGTGTCCTCACCGGCCGTGTCCTCGTGGCCCACGCGGCGTGGGTCGAGACCGCCTTCCTCTCCCGCGCATTCCGGAACGGTGGGCCGAAGTTCCGGCCCCCGGTCGTCGACACCGCCGCCCTCGCCCGCGCGGCCGGTTCGGCGCCGCGGCAGCACCGGTGCGAGCCGAACCTGGAATGGCTGGCCGGCACACTTCGCCTGCCGGTCGTCGACCCGCACAACGCGCTGGGCGACGCGGTCACCACGGCACAGGTGTTCCTCGCGCTCGCGTCCCGGCTCGAGCGACTCGGGTACGGCACCGCACGTTCCCTCGTCGATCTGAGCGCCGGCGACAGCCGCCTCGGCCGCGGTTGACGCGACAGTAAGCCAGCCGAAACAACTGGTGATTGAGGTCACACCGATTTGTGGTAGATTGTCGACAGTAGAACAAGAGCGACGCACTCGTCGCCTTCTTCCACGACAACCGAACCTCGTCTCGGCACATCCCCGCCGAGATA
>JBCEBZ010000053.1:0-7108 GCA_039206675.1 Rhodococcus sp. (in: high G+C Gram-positive bacteria)
ACGTAGATCGTGATCGTCGACCCCGGAATCGCCGAACCGGACGGCGCCGAGCTCGTGACCGTCCCCTTCGCGACCTGCGACGCGGTGGTGATCGCGTTCACCGTGAATCCGGCTCCCTGCAGACGGGACGTCGCGGCCGACTGGCTCAGGCCGGTGACGTCCGGAACCTGACCGTTCTGCGAACCCCGCGCGTACTTCTGGTCGACCGGCGGCAGCGTCGTCGGCCCGAAGTTGTTGGCGACGGGGTTCATCGCGGCGAACCACGTCTGGGCGGGCTCGTTACCGCCGTAGAGATTTCCGTCACCACAGGGCCGCAGCGGGCCCGAGCAGATCTCACCGGGTGTCGGCGAGTCGCCGAACACGTAGACGGCTGCGGCGAAGTTGTTGGTGAACCCGAGGAAGCCCGAGGACATGTGGGACTCGGTGGTTCCGGTCTTGCCTGCCATGGGGAGGGTCCAGCCGACGCTGCCCGCGGCCCCGGCGGACGTGCCGCCCGGCTTGTCGTCCTTGCTCATGGCATTGGTGAGCGTGTCCGCGAGCCCGGGTTCGACCACCTGCTCGCAGGCCTGCTGCGTGACCGAGACGGGCTTGCCTTCACGGTCGAAGACCGAGTCGATGGGGGTGGGCGGGCACCACTTGCCGTGCGACGCGAGCGTAGCCGCGACATTCGACAGTTCCAGCGGGTTGACCCAGGTGGGCCCGAGGGTGAACGAGCCCAGGTTCTGATCCTTCTGGAAGTCCGCCATGCTGCGGTCGTCGAATCCGGACGTGCCGGGGTCGGCGTACGAGCGCAGCCCCAGCCGCACCGCCATGTCGACGGTGGGGGCGACGCCGGTGGCCTGGATGAGCTTGACGAACGCCGTGTTGGGTGACTGTGCGAGCGCGTCCGTCACCGACAGCGACGCCGGGTACTTGCCCGCGTTCTCGACGCAGTACGTGGACGCCGGGCATCCGCGGGCACCACCGCTACCCATGCCTTTCGCCTCGAACCGTCCGGGGACGTCCAGGACGGCGTTGGTGCCGAGGCCCTTCTCCATGGCGGCGGCCGTCGTGAAGATCTTGAAGATCGACCCGGCGCCGTGACCGGCCAGCGAGTACGGCTGTGCCTGCACGGTTTCGTTGGCGTTCGCGTCGAGTCCGTAGGTGCGGCTGCTGCCCATCGCGAGGATGCGGTGTGAATCCTGGCCGGGCTGGACCACGTTCATGACGTTGGCGATGCCGTCGAGTCCGGGGCTGGCCTTCGCGCTGAGCGCCGCCTTGGTGGACGCCTGCACCGCGGGGTCGAGCGTCGTCTTGATCAGGTAGCCGCCCTTGTCGATCTGCTCGCGGCTGATGCCGGCGTTCGCCAGGTACTGCAGGGCGTAGTCGCAGAAGAAGCCGCGGTCGCCGGCGGCGATGCACCCGCGGGGCAGCCGGTTGGGCTCGGGCAGCACGCCGAGGGGTGTCTCCTTGAGCTCCCGCAGTTCGGCGGCGCGCTCGGGAATGTTCGAGATCATCGTGTCGAGAACCACGTTGCGGCGTTCGAGGACGCCCTCGGGGTTCGTGTACGGGTTCAGCGCGGAACTGGACTGCACCATGCCCGCGAGCATCGCGGACTGCTGGGTGTTCAGTTCGGACGCGTCGATGCCGAAGTATGTCTGCGCGGCGTCCTGGATGCCGAACGAGGCGTTGCCGAACGGAACCAGGTTGAGGTAGCGGGTGAGGATCTCGTCCTTGGTGAGTTCCTTGTCGAGCGTGAGCGCCATCCGGATCTCACGGATCTTGCGGGCGGGCGTCGTCTCGATCGCGGCCCGCCGTTCGGCGTCGGTCTTGGCGACGACGAGCAGCTGGTAGTTCTTCACGTACTGCTGATCGAGTGTCGATGCGCCCTGCTGCACCTCACCGCTCGTGGTGTTGGTCAGGAAGGCGCGCATGGTGCCCTGCCAGTCGACGCCCTTGTGCTCCGGGAACCGGCGGTCCTCGACGGAGACGATGGCGAGCTTCATCTCGTTGGAGATCTTGTCGCTGGGGACTTCGAAGCGGCGCTGGTCGTACAGCCACGCGATGGGGTTGCCTGCCGAGTCGACCATCGTCGAGACCGCGGGAACCGTTCCTTCGACGAGTTCGGCGGAGACGTTGTCGACGGTGTCAGCCGCCCGGTTGGAGGCGTAACCGAATCCTCCGGCGAGCGGAAACATCACGCCGGCGAGGAGCACTCCTGCCAAGGCGGAGGATCCTGCGAGCTTCCCCACTGTTTTTGCAATCGACACGATCTACAGACTACGTGGGGTCTGAGGGTGCGCTGGTTGGGCGCAGATTTCGGCCGGGAAAAAGCCCTGAGCACGGGGTATGGACGGGCGTACCAAAAAAGCGTGTTCTTCGTCTTGCGCGTGGCGGTTTCTTTACCTAAATTGTTGGAACAGTGTGATGGAGATAACACCCCATCGCTTATGTGGTGCAGCCTCGGCGTGCTACGCGCTGGGTTTGCGCAGACTCGAAGAGGGGAAACGAATGCACATGACCACCCCAACCAGCCGTCTGGACGTCGAGCAAGCAGAAGCGCGAATCGCCTGGGTCACCCAGGCCCGTTGCCGGGAAGTCGATCCCGATCAACTCTTTGTACGCGGCGCAGCCCAGCGCAAGGCCGCAACCATTTGCCGGCATTGCCCGGTATTGATGCAGTGCGGAGCCGATGCACTCGACAATCGTGTCGAGTTCGGCGTGTGGGGTGGCATGACGGAACGTCAGCGCCGGGCGTTGCTCAAGCAGCACCCCGAGGTGGAATCATGGTCCGATTTCTTCGAAGCTCAGCGGCAGCACCAGTCCGCTGTCTGAGATTCGGGATCGGATTTCGCAGTCAGGCAGGACACAGGCGGGTGACCGGTTCTCCGGTGGCGAGCTGATCAGCTCGTCCGGGTGAGCTGGTCGCCTACCGCTCTCAAGGCCTCGAGGTCCGACACCTCGAACGGCAGTGAGGGCACGCCGACGATCGGCACGCGCGGGTGGGCGGCCGTGAACCGGCTCAGCAGTTGGACCTCACGCTTGGCGATCACCGCCCGATGGGCGTGGATTCGCAGCACAGCGGCGGTGAGGGGGTCTTGGTCCCCGAGTTGGTCGGCGGCGGTGACCGCGTGATCGGCGGACAGGGAACTGAGAGTGGGGTGCGTCCGATTCAGGACGAGGCCCGCGAGCGGCATCTCGTCGCCCGCGAGCCGGTCGACGAAGAATGCCGCCTCGCGCAGCGCATCGGGTTCCGCCGCGGCGATCACCAGAAACTTCGTACCCGGCTGCCGGAGCAATTCGTAAGTGCGCGTTGCCCTTTCCCGGAAGCCGCCGAACATCGAGTCCAGTGACTGCACGAAACTCGAGGCGTCCGACAGCATCTGACTGCCGACGATGGTGGACACGCCGCGCAGCGCCAGGCCCATCGCGCCGGTGACGAGCCGGGTGAGGCCGCGGCCGGGCGCGGTGAGCAACCGGATCATGCGACCGTCGAGGAACGCGCCCAGACGCTGGGGTGCGTCGAGGAAGTCCAGGGCGTTGCGCGACGGTGGCGTGTCGACGACCACCAGATCCCATTCGTCGCTGGAGGCGAGTTGCCCCAGCTTCTCCATCGCCATGTACTCCTGCGTGCCCGAGAACGAGCTGGCGACGGTCTGATAGAAGGGGTTCGCGAGAATCTGCTCCGCCTTCTCCGGCGTGGAGTGTTCGATCACCATCTCGTCGAACGTGCGGCGCATGTTGAGCATCATGGCGTGCAGCTCGCCCGTCGCACCCGGTCCGAGTTGCACGGGCTGCGGCGTGTTGTCGAGTTCCGCCACACCGAGAGCCTGCGCGAGCCGGCGTGCCGGGTCGATGGTCAGCACGACCACCTTGCGTCCCTGCTCCGCCGCCCGTAGTGCCAGTGACGCCGCCGTGGTGGTCTTGCCGACGCCACCGGCACCACAACAGACGACGATCCGCGTGGCCCTGTTCTCCAGGATCCCCGCGACGTCGAGTGCGGACGCGGTGCGGCGACGCTCGTGTTCAGTTGTCTGGCTCATCGGACACCCTGTTCCGTCAGATATTCCGCGAGCTCGTACAGCCCGCCCAGGTCCACACCGTCGGCGAGGGACGGCAGATGCAGCCGCGCCCCGTCCACTTCGCTGAGCTGTCCGGCGCTCTCTTCCTGCGCTTCGAGAACGGACGCGTGTTCGATCGTCTCGGTGAGCAACCCGGCGAAATCCGCTTCGTCCAGGGTGATCCCGGTCTTGTGCAGTCCGGACCGGACGGCCTCGGCGTCGATGCGGCCCTTCGCGACGTCGGCGAGGGTCTCGGCGGGCAGGAACTGCGGGCTGGTGCGGTTGACGACGACAGTGCCCAGCCGCAGGTCGGCGCGGGCCAGTTCAACTGCGGCGTCCGTGGTCTCCTGCACCGGCAGCGCCTCGAGGAGCGTCACGAGGTGGACGACGGTCTCGTCGGAATGCAGCAGGCGCACCACGCCCTCGCTCTGCGAGCGCACCGGCCCGCCCTTCGCGAGGTCGGCCATCGCCTTCGTCACGTCGAGGAAGTTGCCGATCCGCCCGGTCGGCGGGGCGTCCACGACGACGGCGTCGTACACCCGCTTACCCGACTTGTCGGAGCGCACCACACATTCCTTGATCTTGCCGGTCAGCAGCACGTCCCGGAGACCCGGTGCGATGGTGGTCGCGAACTCGATGGCGCCGAACTTGCGCATCGCGCGGCCCGCGAAACCGAGGTTGTAGAACATCTCGAGGTATTCGAGGAACGCGGTCTCGATGTCGATGGCCAGCGCCATGACCTCCCCGCCCCCCTCGGCGGCCGCGACCTTCGTCTCCTGCGGCGGCAGCGGGGGCACGTCGAAGAGCTGAGCGATCCCCTGCCTGCCCTCGACTTCCACCAGTAGCACGCGGCGCCCACCCTCGGCCAGGGCGAGCGCCAACGCGGCGGCCACCGTGGACTTTCCGGTGCCGCCCTTTCCGGAGACGAAGTGCAGCCGGGCCCGCGCGGCCTTCTCGGGCCACGTCGGGGTGAGCTGGTCTGGGGATGCAACCACGGGGTCGAGCCTATAAGTCTGGGAGCCGGGATGTGCGGGGGATAGGCTCACCGGCATGAGTGAATTGACTACGTGGGAGTACGCCACCGTTCCGCTGCTCACACATGCGACCAAGCAGATCCTCGACCAGTGGGGCACCGACGGCTGGGAACTGGTGACGGTTCTGCCCGGACCCACCGGTGAGCAGCACGTCGCGTACCTGAAGCGTCCGAAGGGCTGAGGGCAGTGGCGCAGACACAGAACTGGTCCGCCCGCCTGACCGAACTCGGCATCACGCTGCCGTCCGTCGTTCCGCCGGTGGCCGCCTACGTGCCCGCCGTGCGCACCGGCAACTACGTCTACACGTCCGGGCAGCTGCCGATCGTCGAGGGCACGCTGACGGTCGCGGGCAAGCTCGGCGCCGGCGTGTCGGACGAAGACGCCAAGGCCGCGGCCCGGGCGTGCGCACTCAACGCGCTGGCGGCGGTCGACGCTCTCGTCGGCATCGACTCGGTGGTGCGGATCGTCAAGGTCGTCGGATTCGTCGCCTCCGCCGAGGGATTCACCGGGCAGCCCGGCGTCGTGAACGGTGCATCCGAATTTCTCGGTGAGGTGTTCGGGGACGCCGGCGCCCACGCACGCTCGGCCGTCGGTGTCGCGGAGTTGCCGCTCGGCGCCCCCGTCGAGGTTGAGCTGATCGCCGAAGTGCGGCCGGAGTCGTAGTCCCATGACGCTTGCCCATCCGGCGTACGCCCAGGTGCGGGCGGTCACCCCGACCGTCTCGGTGATGCTCGAAAACAACCCGGGCATGATGACGCTCGACGGAACCAACACGTGGATTCTGCGTGCGCCGGGCCGGGACGAGTGCGTGGTGGTCGACCCGGGTGACGCCGACGAGGAGCACCTCGCCCGCGTCGCGGCACTCGGACCGGTCGCCCTGACGCTGATCACCCACCGTCACTTCGACCACACCGGGGGAGTGCAGCGGTTCTTCGAACTCACCGGGGCGCCCGTCCGTTCGGTGGACCCCGAGTTCCTCCGCGGCGGCGGTGAACCCCTCGTGGACGGCGAGACCATCGACGTCGCGGGGCTCGTCCTCACGGTGATCGCCACGCCCGGGCACACGAAGGACTCGGTGTCCTTCGCCGTGGAGGGCGAGGGCACCGTTCTCACCGGCGACACGATCCTCGGTCGCGGCACGACGGTGCTCGACGACTCGGACGGCGACCTCGGCGACTACCTGTCGTCGCTGCGCCGGCTGCTGGACCTCGGGACCGGGCGCCGGGTGATGCCCGGTCACGGACCCGAACTGCCCGAGCTGAACGTCGTCGCGCAGCAGTACCTCGATCACCGCGAGGAGCGACTCGACCAGGTGCGGGCCGCGCTCGGTGCGCTCGGCGGCACCCCGACGGTCCGCGAGGTGGTCGAGCACGTCTACTCCGACGTCGACCCGAAGTTGTGGCCGGTGGCGGAGAAGTCCGTCAATGTGCAGCTCGCGTACCTGCGCAGCCTCGACTGACCGCACGACGACTTCGGCCACCCCCTCGCCGTGAGGGGGTGGCCGAAGTCGTGGATGCGGGAACTACCGTGCGCGACGTGCCAGGCGCTCGGAGTCGGAGATCAGCACGCTCTTGCCTTCGAGGCGCAGCCATCCGCGGTGCGCGAAGTCGGCGAGCGCCTTGTTGACGGTCTCGCGGGAAGCGCCGACGAGCTGGGCGATCTCTTCCTGCGTGAGGTCGTGGGTGACGCGCAGCGAGCCCGCCTCCTGGGTGCCGAACCGCTGTGCGAGCTGCAGCAGCGCCTTGGCGACACGACCGGGGACGTCCGTGAAGATGAGGTCGGCCAGGTTGTTGTTGGTACGACGCAGACGGCGCGCGAGAACCCGCAGCAGCTGTTCGGCGATCTCGGGGCGGTGGTCGATCCACGCCTTGAGCGCTTCGCGGTCCATGCTGACGGCACGGACCTCGGTGACCGTGGTCGCGGTGGACGTACGCGGACCCGGGTCGAAGATGGACAGCTCACCGAACATGTCGGACGGGCCCATGATCGTCAGCAGGTTCTCACGGCCGTCCGGCGAGCGGCGGCCGATCTTCA
>JBCEBZ010000054.1:0-7106 GCA_039206675.1 Rhodococcus sp. (in: high G+C Gram-positive bacteria)
CAACTCGCGATGGAATCGAACGGGAAGTCCGTGCAGCTGAACGGGACCCGGGCCGACGTCTCCACCGGGGCGATCTGGTGGGGAGAGCCCGGCACCAACGGGCAGCACGCCTTCTACCAGCTCCTGCACCAGGGCACCCGCCTGGTCCCGGTCGACTTCCTCGGATTCGCCGAACCGGCCGCCGATCTGCCGCTGAGCGACGGCACCGGCAGCATGCACGACGTTCTCGTCAGCAACCTGCTGGCCCAGCGCAGAGTGCTCGCATTCGGCCGCACCGCCGCGGATCTCGCCGCCGACGGAGTCCGCGACGACCTGATTCCCCACAAGGTGATGACGGGGAACCGTCCGTCGACCACGATTCTCGCCCCCGAGCTGAGTCCCGCCGTGCTCGGCCAGCTGATCGCGCTCTACGAGCACCAGGTCTTCACCGAAGGTGTGCTGTCGAACATCAATTCGTTCGACCAGTGGGGCGTCGAACTCGGCAAGAGTCAGGCCCTGCAACTGCACCGGGCAGTCGGTGGGCGCGGGGCCGCCGAGGGACTGGACGGTTCCACCGACTCGATCGTGCAGTGGTATCGGGCAATCCGCGACCGCTCCTCGCGACGGTGAGCACCGGCGAACACCGGACGCCCGTCACCCGCAACTGCGCGGGTGGCGGGCACCGCCCATCTCCTGCACCGTCGTCATGACGACGTGCCGGAGGAACCGGTGTTGCGGATTGTAGTTGTGGACCGGATGCCACCACATGCTCTGGACCAGGGGTGCGAGGGGGACCGGGCAGGGGCGGCTCACCAGCCCGCGACTGTCGACGGCTGCGTCGAACAGGCGTGAGGGGACCAGCGCCAGCCGGTCGCTACCGACGACCAGGGGCGGCACCGTCAGGTACGTCTCCGTGCTGACCTGCACCCAGGGTTCGATCCCCCTGAGGCGCAACAGTTGCGCCGCGGAGTCGGCCGGGGTCCGACTGTGCCGGACGAGCACCCACGGAAGGGCCTGCAGGTCGTCGATCGACGGTCCGTGCGGTGCGGACGGGTGATGCCGGTCCATCACGATCACCCATTCGTCGTGGAACAGTTCCTCACTCGGCAGGTCTCGACCGAGGTCTTCCGGCACGAGCATCACGTCGAGTGCGGTCAGGATCTGCTCCGCCTGCGGCAGATGATCCGGCACGGCAGGGACGAGCCGCAATCGCGCGTTCGGCGCCTGCTCGAACAGGTTCGTGGTCAAGCGCGCGCCCAGGAGAGCGGTAGCGTAATCACTCATCACCACGGAGAATTCACGCCTGATGAGTGCCACATCGAATCGGCTCCTCCTGCTGAAGACGCGTTCGACGCCCTCCAGCACGAGCCGGGTGTGCGGGCGCAGTTCCATTCCCAGGGGCGTCAACTGAAACCGATTTCCGACCCGCCGCAGCAATTCGTCGTCGAAATGCCGGCGCAGTCGCCGCAGGGCCGCCGAGATGGCCGGTTGCGAGACGCCGAGTTGCTCGGCGGCCCGGGTCGCATTCTGGTGATACAGCACTGCGTCGAGCGTGGTGAGCAGGTTCAGATCGAGGTTCGTCAATGCGCGGGCCGTGGACTCAGCGGAAGGCACCGGCGCCCGAACCTGGCCGAGGCGCTGCGGATCGCTCATGTTGTCGTCGCCTGCACAGTGCTCGGACCTGGTGGAGTAGGTTGCCTCGAGATCAGCACTCGACATAGTTGACGGGAACGTTGACCGCGAGGCCGCCGGTAGACGTCTCCTTGTATTTCGAGAGCATGTCGGCGCCGGTCGAGCGCATCGTCTCGATCACCTGGTCGAGACTGACCCGATGGGTACCGTCGCCGCGCAGCGACATCCGGGCGGCGTTGATGGCCTTGCCCGCCGAGATGGCGTTCCGCTCGATGCACGGAATCTGGACGAGGCCTTCGATCGGATCGCACGTCAGGCCGAGGCTGTGTTCCATCGCGATCTCCGCGGCGTTCTCCACCTGTTCCGGTGTACCGCCCAGGATCTCGGCCAGACCCGCCGCGGCCATCGACGCCGCCGAGCCCACCTCGCCCTGGCACCCGACCTCGGCGCCGGAGATCGAAGCCCGCTCCTTGTACAGCGACCCGATGGCCCCGGCCGCAAGCAGGAACCTGATCGCGGTGTCGTCCGGGTCTGCCTTGCCCGCCGGGGTGTAGTGCACGGCGTAATGCAGCACGGCGGGAATGATGCCCGCGGCGCCGTTGGTGGGCGCGGTGACGATCCGGCCACCGGAGGCGTTCTCCTCGTTGACCGACAGCGCGACGAGGTTGACCCAGTCCTCCGCGAATTCCGGTGCACGATCGGGATCTTCGCCGTCCAGGCGCAGGAACCAGTCACGCGCGCGTCGGCGAACCCGCAATGCACCCGGAAGGTAGCCGTCGCGCGAGATGCCGCGCTGCTCGCACTCGACCATCACGTCGCGGATGTGCAGCAACCTGTCGTAGATTTCGAGGGTGGACCGCGACTCCCGCTCGATCGACAGCATGAGTTCGCTGATGCTGTATCCGTACCGGTCGCAGAGTTCGAGGAGTTCCTTCGCGGACCCGTACGTCAGGCCGCGGGGCGCCGCCGCGGTCGTCTCGGTGCTCTCCGCCTCCGTGACGACGAAGCCGCCGCCGACCGAGAAGTAGGTCTCCTGGTGGACCGCCAGGTTCCCGGCGGCGTAGGCGGTCAGGGTCATCCCGTTGGGGTGGAACGGCAGAACGGTCAACGGGCGCAGGATTATTTCGTCTTCGGCGAGCGCGATGTCGCGGGATCCGCCCAGCGAGATGCGGCGGGTGCTGCGCATGATCTCGAGCCGCAGTTCCATCTCCTCGGTCTCGATCTCCTCGGGACGGTAACCCTCCAGTCCGAGCAGCACGGCCGACATCGTTCCGTGCCCGGCGCCGGTCGCCGCGAGTGATCCGTACAGGTCGACTCGCACATCGACGACTTCGTCGAAAGCGCCGAGCGTGTGGAGGTCGGAGACGAATCGTGCGGCGGCTCGCATGGGCCCGACGGTATGCGAACTCGACGGGCCGATGCCGACGGAGAACAGGTCGAACACGCTGATGGTCATGGAATCACAATCCTGTGTCTGTGCACCTCGAGGGCACGCGGCGGAAGCGGTGGAGGCAGCAGGAAGACTGCGCGCTCATACCGATTCGCCGAGTTCCTCGGTGTACTGAGCGGGAGTGAGGAGATCTTCGGTGGACGATGTGGGACCGGGCGGGAGGGCGAACGGCCCTCGGCTGTGCGAAGAACCGAGCTCGATGCGCCTTCTCGGTTCGCTCACCGCGCCCCTCGCAGTACGGAGCCGACCCGCCGGCCGGGAAAACCAACATATTGATATATCAGTGATGTGCACCACGGTAGGTCAGGTTGGGGGTGCGGTCAAGTATTGGACGGATAACGTCCGGAAAGAGTGCCTCGAATGCGTCAGCGGTGCACGGTCCGCGCCGGTTCGAGCAGCGATGTGACGGCGCTCAGTAGCAGGAACGAGCCACTGACGACCACCGGTGCGTCGCCCGCGACCAATCCCGCCATCGCCACCGCCTCGATGGGGCATTCGACAGCGATGGATCGTAAGCCGTGCGCCCGAGCGCGTTCCGCGACCTTCCGTGCGGGCATGCAGGAGGCTGGACCGGTACCGCCACCGGCCACGCGGAACTCGGTGGCCACGATCCCCGCCGCGGAGGGGGCGAGAGCGGTGAGAGCGGCGTCGATATCCTTGTCGTCCTTGAAGGCGAGGACCCAGGTGAAGCGTTGCCCGGGATGGAGGTCCTGCAACGTCGACGTGAGGGCGCCGAGCTTCACCGCATTGTGCGCACCGTCGAGCACGAGTTGCTGTCCGTCGACGGTCGTGCGTCGCTCGAACCGGCCGGGCAGGGTGGCATCGGCCAAGCCGTCCCGAACCCTGACGGGGTCGAGGGACCATCCGTCGCGGGCGGAGAGGAACTCGGCGGCGCGTAGCGCGAGAGCGGCGTTGACGCCCTGGTGGCGGCCCTCCAGGCCGAGTTTCATCGGCTCGCCGTCGTGCAGTCGGACGTAGGTGCCTGCGGCGGAGATGTCGCAGGAGATCGCCCGATCGTCGAGCTGATCGAGCGTGCACCGGCGCTCCTGCGCCACGGTCGCGATCGTGCGCCGCACCTCACGGGAGGGGTGACGCAGGGCGATGCCGTGACCGCCGTGCGGAAGGATGCCGGCCTTGTGCCTGGCGATCTCGGATTCGGTGTCTCCCAGCATGTCGGTGTGATCCAGCCCGATTCGGGTGATCACGGCGAGTTTGTCGGGTCGACGGATGGTGTTCGTGGCGTCGAGGAGCCCGCCGATGCCGGTCTCGATGACCGCGTAATCCACTGGCACGTTCGCAAAGTGGGAGAACGCAATGGCATTGGCGACCTCGAAGAATGTCGGCATCCCGGCATCCGAATCCGCCATGGCTTCGGCGACTGGGGCGATGTGGTCGACGAGATCGAGGAACGCGCACTCGGTGATCGGAGCGCCGGCGACCTGGAAACGCTCCAGTATCGAGCGGACGTGCGGCGACAGGTGCGCGCCGACCTGCCAGCCGTGTGCGTCCAGGATCGACGCCAGGAAGGTGCTCACCGAGCCCTTCCCGGCTGTCCCCGCCACGTGCACCGTGCGGACCGCATCCTGCGGCGCCCCCAACCGGTCGTAGAACTCGGCTGCGCGGGCGAGGCCGTTGCTTCGTGCTCCCCGCGGCAGTCGGTAGAGGTAGTCGGTGGCATCACGGAAGGAGCGCCCGGGATGCAGACGTGGAATCGAGGAGGTCATGGCCGTACTCCCAACTAGTGATATACTAGTAGTTAATACACGGTATACTAAAAGTATTCCAGTGTATCCGTCGCATCGGAAGCGGAGGTGTACGGATGGCCCAGTCTGTCAGGACCTTGTTGGTCGACAACTACGACTCCTTCACATACAACCTGGTCGAACTGCTCGCCGCCGTCAACGGCGTGCGTCCGACCGTGGTGCCGAACGATGCGCCGTGGGAGTCGATCGACTTCTCCGCCTATGACAACGTAGTCATCTCGCCGGGGCCGGGCACACCGACCGAACCGTCCGATTTCGGGATCGGCGCCCGCGTCATCGCCGAAGCAGGGTTGCCGGTTCTCGGGGTCTGCCTCGGACACCAGGGGCTGTGCGCGTTGTTCGGGGCCGACATCGTTCGGGCGCCACAACCCGTGCACGGCAGGCTCTCCCCGATCGTGCACACCCGCGACGACCTGTTCTGCGGACTCCCGTCGCCGATGAACGTCGTGCGATATCACTCGCTCGTCGCGGTGGACCTGCCCGACGTCCTCGAGGTGCTGGCATCGACGGCAGACGGTCTGGTCATGGCGGTGCGGCACCGGAGCAGACCACTGTGGGGAGTCCAATTCCATCCCGAATCGATCTCCAGCGAGTACGGGAAGGAACTGTTCGCCAATTTCCGGGACCTCACGGCATCGAGTGCGGTCGAACCGCACAGGCAGCGCCGGGGACGCGGACAGCTTCCGACCCCTCGCCGTCACCGTCCCTGTTTTACCGTCGAGCATCGGCGGATGGACCGCTACCCGGACCCCGAACAACTGTTCCATGCCCTGTTCGGAAGCGGTCCGGGAACCTTCTGGCTCGACGGCAGCGCCCAACGCGAACCGGGCTCCCGCTTCACCGTGATGGGGGACTGTTCCGGTCCCCACGCGGAGTACATCACCTACGACGTCGACGCCGCGACAGTGCGCATCAGCCGGAAGGCACTGCCGGACGAGCAGATCGCGGGTTCGCTCTTCGACTACCTCGACGCGCAACTGCGCCTTCGCGCGGTCGAACCGGACCCCACCCTTCCCTTCGACTTCAACCTCGGCTACGTCGGCTACCTCGGGTACGAGCTGAAAGGGGAGACCGGCGGAGTTCGCGCACACCGGTCCGGGCACCCGGACGCGGCCCTGATCTTCGCCGACCGGGCCGTCGTCATCGATCACGACCAACGGTGTGTGTACGTCATGAGTTTGAGCAGCGCCCCGAACGACGAGCGCAGTACTGCATGGTTCGAGACTGCCGCAGCCGCAATCGAAAGCCGGGACACGGCCGTCGACCCGGTGTGCCCACCGGCGGTTTCGGATCGGCCGACGGGAGCGGAATTCCAACTGAGGAACAGCGAGGCGGAGTACCGGTCACTGATCGGCGAGTGCCTCGAACTCATCAGCGCCGGCGAAACGTACGAGGTGTGTCTCACCAACAGGGCAACCGTCGAGTCCGACGTCGACGCACCACGAATCTTCGCCGATATCAGGCGACTACACCCGGTTCCGCATGCCGCTCTGCTGTCGTTCCCGGAGCTCTCCGTGGTCAGTGCTTCCCCGGAGCGGTTTCTCCGGGTCGGGGCCGACCGAACCGTGGAGTCGAAACCGATCAAGGGAACGCGGCCCCGCGGCGCCACCGCCGACGAGGACGACAACCTGCTGCGCGCTCTGGCCCGGAGCGAGAAGGACCGGGCCGAGAATCTGATGATCGTCGACCTCGTCCGCAATGATCTCTCAAAGGTGTGCGAACAGGGCACCGTGCACGTACCGATCCTGTTCGGAATCGAGACCTTCGCATCGGTGCACCAGATGGTGTCCACGGTTCGGGGCAGTCTTCGTCGAGATGCGACTGTCGTCGACGCGGTACGTGCGCTGTTTCCGGCCGGATCGATGACCGGGGCCCCCAAGATCCGGACCATGGGGATCATCGACGAACTCGAAGGAAGTGCGCGCGGAGTGTATTCCGGTGCGATCGGCTATCTCTCGTTGTCGGGAACCGCCGATTTGTCGGTGGCGATCCGAACGATGGTGGTCACCGATACGCACGTTCACTTCGGCGTCGGCGGAGCGATCACCGCGCTGTCCGATCCCGCGGAGGAGTACGACGAGATCCTGGTCAAGGCTGCCTCGTCGTGCAAGGTACTCGGAGTCGAGAATCGGCAGTCCGTCGTAATCGGTGCGTGAAACGCGCGTGTCACTGCCGCCGGCCGGCGTTCCCCACAGCATGAAGCACCGCGACGGCGTCAACCGTCTCCGCGACGTCGTGGACGCGGAGGATGGTTGCGCCGTTCTGGGCGGCGATGAGGGCGG
>JBCEBZ010000055.1:0-7079 GCA_039206675.1 Rhodococcus sp. (in: high G+C Gram-positive bacteria)
CGCTGGGGTACCAGGACTCGAACCTAGAATGGCGGTACCAGAAACCGCTGTGTTGCCAATTACACCATACCCCAATGGCCGTTCTCGAACCGCTGAGCTTCTGGGCTCTGCGGCCCGCCTCGGGCCGAAGAAGAGATTACCAGCCTACTGCCGTGATTTACCAAATCGTATGGTCAGAGGCTGTTTTTGCTCACTTTTCGGCCCGAGGACGGGGGTCTAGCCGGCGACGGAGGCCCGTGCGGACCGCAGCCGGGACAGCGACACGTCGCGTCCGAGCAGTTCCATCGATTCGTACAGCGGCGGGCTGATGTGCGAGCCCGTGACGGCCACCCGCACCGGAGCGAACGCCTTCCGTGGCTTGAGGCCCAGTTCGTCCACGAGAGCGGTCTTGAGGGCCTCCTCCAGCGAGGCTGCGTCCCACGCACCGACCGCGTCCAGCGACGCGAGGGCGGCGTCGAGGACCGGCGCGGAGTCCGCGCCCAGGTTCTTCGCCGCGGCGGCCGGGTCGATCGCGAAGTCGGCCTCGTCGACGAACAGGAACTTCAGCAGATCCCACGCGTCGGACAGGACCACGATGCGCGTCTGAACCAGATCCGCAGCGGTCGCGAAGACGGACTCGTCCACCGTCTCCCCGATATGGCCGTGGAGCGTGAGGAACGCACGCAGGCGCGCGGCGAAATCGGCGGGCTCGAGCAGCCGGATGTGCTCGGCGTTGATCGCGTCGGCCTTCTTCTGATCGAACCGGGCCGGATTGGAATTGACCTTGGAGATATCGAAGGCGGCGACCATCTCGTCCAGGGAGAACACGTCGTGGTCGTCGGAAATACCCCAGCCCAGCAGTGCCAGGTAATTCAGCAATCCCTCGGGAACGAAACCGCGGTCGCGATGGATGAAGAGGTTCGACTCGGGATCGCGCTTGGACAGCTTCTTGTTGCCCTGCCCCATCACGAACGGCAGATGCCCGAACTGCGGAGTGAAATCGGCCACGCCGATCCGGTGCATCGCCTCGTAGAGGGCGAGCTGCCGCGGCGTCGACGACAACAGGTCCTCGCCGCGGAGGACGTGTGTGATCTTCATCAACGCGTCGTCGACGGGGTTGACCAAGGTGTACAGCGGAATGCCGTTGCCGCGGGTCAGCGCGAAGTCGGGCACGGTCCCGGCCTTGAACGTCGTCTCGCCGCGCACGAGGTCGTCCCACGTCAGGTCGTGGGCGGGCATCCGGAGCCGGACCACGGGCTTGCGGCCCTCGTCGAGGAACGCCTGCCGCTGCTCGGGCGTCAGGTCACGATCGAAGTTGTCGTAGCCGAGCTTGGGGTCGCGGCCTGCGGCCTTGTGGCGCTCCTCGACCTCCTCGGGCGTCGAGAACGACTCGTACGCCTCGCCCGCCGCGAGCAGTTTCGCGACGACGTCCAGGTGCAGGTCACGCCGCTGGGACTGGCGGTACGGCTCGTACGGTCCCCCGACCTCCGGTCCCTCGTCCCAGTTCAGCCCGAGCCAGCGCAGCGCGTCCAGGATCGCCTGGTACGACTCCTCACTGTCACGGGCGGCATCGGTGTCCTCGATGCGGAACACGAACGACCCGCCGTTGTGTCGGGCGAACGCCCAGTTGAACAGGGCGGTTCGGACGAGCCCCACGTGCGGGGTTCCGGTGGGCGACGGGCAGAAACGGACGCGAACTTCGCTTGTGGTCATGGCTCACTTGGGTCGACGCTGGGAAAACGGACTCCTACAGGCTAGTCCGCTCCCGATGTCGACACGAGAGCCGTCAGCGCTTGGCGGTCACCGGGTTGGTGAGGGTGCCGATGCCGCCGATGGTCACGCTGACGCTCTGGCCGTCGACGATCGGACCGACGCCTTCCGGGGTGCCGGTGAGGATGACGTCGCCGGGGAGCAGCGTCATCACGGCCGACACCCATTCGATGATCTTCGGAATGTCGTGCAGCAGAAGCGAAGTGTTGCTCCGCTGCTTCACCACCCCGTCGACCTCGGTGGTGATGTCGACGTCGGACGCGTCCAGCTTGGTCTCGATCCACGGCCCCAGCGGGCAGAACGTGTCGTGCCCCTTCGCCCTCGTCCACTGTCCGTCGTGGCGCTGGTGGTCACGGGCCGACACATCGTTGGCCGCCGTGTAGCCGAGCACCACGTCGAGGGCCTTGGCGGCGGGTACATCCTTGCAGGGGCGCCCGATGACGACCGCGAGTTCTCCTTCGTAGTGAACTTCGTTGGAGGACTTCGGCAGGACGATCGCGGCGTCGGGGCCCACGATCGAGGTGTTGGGCTTGAGGAAGATCACAGGATCGGCCGGCGCCTCCCCGCCCATCTCGGCGGCATGGGCGGCGTAGTTCTTTCCGATGGCGACGACCTTGCTGGCGAGAATCGGCGCCAGCAGTCGCACATCGGCGAGCGGCCAGCTCCGGCCGGTGAAAGTCGGGGTGCCGAACGGATGCTCGGCGATCTCCTTCGCGATCCGGGACTCGCCGTCTCCTTCGATACTGACGAACGCAACACCATCGGGACTTGCCACTCGACCAAGACGCATGGCGCCGAGTCTATCGGCCCGGGTTCACCGCCGTGCCGGGACGTCGGGCGACGCGGGGTATAGAATTCGAACCAGCGCCAATATATGAGAATCGAATCCTAGATACTGAGATGACATGACAGCATCGATCGACACCGCGTCCGCCGTCGGAACTGCTCGCAGATGGTGGATGCTCGCCCTCGGGATGTTCGCCCAGGCCGCACAGGCGGTTTTCGTCAACGGCGTCGCCTTCCTGATCCCCGAACTCCAGGCGAACCACGGACTCGGCCTCGCCCGCACCGGACTCGTCGTCGCCGCACCCACCCTCGGGGTCATGGTGACGCTGATCGCGTGGGGGGCGCTGGCCGACCGCTACGGCGAACGGAGGGTGCTGGCCGCAGGCATGGCGACCACCGCGGCCGCAGGAGCAGGTGCGGCCCTGTCCGGATCGCTCACCGCCACCGCGGTCTTCCTGCTGCTCGGCGGCATGGCGGCGGCCTCGGCGAATGCCGCGAGCGGACGCGTCGTCGTCGGATGGTTCCCACCCGAGCGCCGCGGCCTCGCGATGGGCATCCGGCAGATGTCACTGCCGCTCGGCATCGCCTGCGCTGCGCTGACTCTCCCCTCGGTCGCCCACGACCACGGCATCGGATGGGCGCTCGCGCTGCCCGCGGCCCTGTGCGCCGCTGCCGCGCTGGCCTGCGCACTCTGGGTGGTCGATCCGCCCCGTCCGAGTCGCAGCGACGCGGCGGATCTCGGCATGCTCATCAATCCCTACCGCACCAGCGGCGCCCTGTGGCGGATCCACGCCGTCTCCGTGCTGCTCGTCGTGCCGCAGTACACGGTGTGGACCTATGCGCTGGTGTGGCTGATCTCCGAAAGGCACTGGGAGGCAACGGCGGCGGGCCTGATCGTGACCCTCGCGCAGATCCTCGGAGCGTTCGGCCGGATGGGCGTCGGGTTCTGGTCCGACGTGGTGGGCAGTCGCATGCGTCCGCTTCGCTGGGTCGCGGCAGGCGGCGGACTGTCGATGGCGGCGCTCGCCGTGACGGACGCCATGGATTCGCCGCTCGCGATCGTGGCGCTGCTCGCGGCATCCGTCGCGACGGTGGCACCGAACGGCCTCGCCTTCACCGCCGTCGCCGAGATCGCGGGCCCGTTCTGGGGTGGGCGCGCCCTCGGTGTCCAGAACACCGGCCAGTTCGTCGCGGCCTCGATCGTTCCCCCGGTGTTCGGCGCACTGATCGGAATCGTCGGATTCCCGGTGACTTTCGCCATAGCGGCAGGATTCCCGGCCGCCTCGATACCACTGATCCCCGTGGCCCGGTCCGAAGACCGGTCCACGGGGATCGAGGAAGACAGGGTCGAAACCCGGTCCTAGAGGGCCGCGGCGATCCGGTCGCCGACCTCCGACGTGACGACCTTCGAGTCGCCCCGGGACGCCAGATCGGCCTCGACCGCGGCTTCGACGCGCGCGGCGTCGCCGTCCCGGCCGAGGTGACGCAGCAGCAGTGCCGCGGACAGGATGGCCGCCGTGGGATCCGCGATCCCCTGGCCTGCGATGTCCGGGGCGCTGCCGTGCACCGGCTCGAACATCGACGGGTTCGTCCCCGAGGCGTCGATGTTTCCCGACGCCGCCAGTCCGATGCCACCCGTGACCGCACCCGCGAGGTCGGTGATGATGTCGCCGAACAGGTTGTCGGTGACGATCACGTCGAAGCGCGACGGATCGGTGACCATGTAGATGGTGGCCGCGTCGATGTGGCAGTACGCCGTCTCCACGTCCGGGTATTCGGCCGACACCGTCTCCACCGCTCGCGTCCAGATCGCGCCCGCGTTGGAGAGGACGTTCGTCTTGTGGATCAGGGTGACGTGCTTCCGCCGCGTCTGTGCGAGCGCGAACGCGTAGCGCACCACCCGCTCGGCGCCGAACCACGTGTTGATCGACACCTCGGTCGCGATCTCGTGCGGGGTGCCGACACGGATCGCGCCGCCGTTACCGGTGTACGGGCCCTCGGTGCCCTCACGCACCACCACGAAATCGATGTCCGGCTGCGCCGCGAGCGGCGACTTCGATCCCGGATACAGCTGCGACGGACGCAGATTCACGTGATGATCCAACGCGAACCGCATGTTCAGGAGCAGTCCCCGCTCGAGCACGCCCGGCGTGACCGACGGGTCGCCGATGGCGCCCAGCAGGATCGCGTCGTGCTCGCGGATCGCCGCGAGGTCGGCGTCCGGGAGCAACTCCCCCGTGGCGTTGTATCGACGGGCACCGAGGTCGTACTCGGTGGTCTCGAGATCGGGGACGAGTTTCCGCAGCACCTTCAGCGCCTCGGCCGTGACCTCGACACCGATGCCGTCACCCGGAATGACCGCAAGCTTCATGAACGCCTCACTTCGAAAGAGAGCTGTGCGCGTGCCACGACGGGGTCGTGGCACGCGCACAGTAAGGATTAGGCCAGGTTGACGAGCTCGATCTTGGTGGCGCCGACGGCGGTGGAGATCGCCTCCCGCACCTCGCTCGGCACCTCGCGGTCGACGCGGAGGAGGATGGTCGCGCCCTCGCCCTCGGCGTCCTGGCTGAGCTGCGCGGCCTGGATGTCGATGCCGGCATTGCCGAGCTGCGTGCCGATCTTGCCCAGCGCGCCGGGCTGATCGGTGTAGTTGACCACCAGGTTGAGACCCTCGGCACGCAGTTCGAAGTTGCGGCCGTTGATGTTGACGATCTTCTCGACCTGCTGCGGGCCGGTCAGCGTGCCCGACACGTTGATGACGCTGCCGTCGCCGAACACGGCGCGCAGGTCCACGACACTGCGGTGGTTGGGGCTTTCGGCCGCCTTGGTGACCTCCGCCGTGACGCCACGCTCCTCCGCGAGAGCGGGAGCGTTGACGAACGTGACGGCGTCCTCGATGACGGCGGAGAACACACCGCGCAGTGCCGAGAGCGCGAGCACCTCGACGTCCTCGGAGGCGAGCTCGCCGCGCACGTCGACGGACAGGTTGACGGGCAGTTCACCCGACAGCGCTCCGATCAGCACGCCCTGCTTGCGGACGATCTCGAGCCACGGGGCAACTTCCTCGCCCACGGCGCCACCGGACACGTTGACCGCGTCGGGAACGAAATCTCCTGCGAGAGCGAGCAGTACGGACTTCGCGACATCCGTGCCCGCACGGTCCTGGGCCTCGCTCGTGGACGCGCCGAGGTGCGGCGTCACGACGACCTCGGGCAGGTCGAACAGCGGGCTGTCGGTGCACGGCTCGGTCTCGAACACGTCGAGGCCCGCGGCGCGCACGTGACCCGACTTGATGGCCTCGGCCAGCGCGGCCTCGTCGATCAGGCCGCCGCGGGCGGCGTTGACGATGACGACGCCCTTCTTCGTCTTCGCCAGGTTCTCCGTGCCGAGCAGCCCCTTGGTCTCGGGCGTCTTGGGGAGGTGCACGGAGATGAGGTCGGCGCGCTTCAGCAGCTCGTCGAGGGTGACGAGTTCGATGCCGAGCTGCGCCGCGCGCGCGGCCGACACGTAGGGGTCGTACGCGATGACGTGGGTCTCGAACGCGGCGAGGCGCTGCGCGAACAGCTGCCCGATGCGGCCGAGGCCGACGACGCCGACGGTCTTGCCGAAGATCTCGACGCCGTTGAACTTGCTGCGCTTCCACTCGCGGTCGCGCAGGGTGGCGTCGGCGGCGGGGATCTGGCGGGCGGTGGCGAGCATCAGCGCGACGGCGTGCTCGGCGGCCGTGTGGATGTTGGACGTCGGGGCGTTGACGACCATGACACCGCGCTCGGTGGCGGCGGGCACGTCGACGTTGTCGAGGCCCACGCCCGCGCGGGCGACGATCTTGAGCTTGGTACCGGCCGCCAGGACCTCGGCGTCGACGGTAGTGGCGGAACGGACGAGGATCGCGTCGGCCTCGGGCACCGCCGCGAGCAGGGCCGGGCGATCAGGTCCGTCGACCCATCGCACCTCCACACCGTCGCCCAATGCCTCGACGGTGGACGGCGCGAGCTTGTCGGCGATCAGAACTACAGGACGGCCTGGCTGGCTCACGTGCAAACTCCCTGAATAGGTGGGTGTGGGGGTGTTTTAACCACACACAGCTTAGTCCGCCCTCACCGGGAAACCGCATCCTGGTCTGCGATACCACATAGTGGACGCCTGCAACAACGGAAACGGGCACGAAACAACACCGGCCCGATGTCGCTGCGAAGACCTCTGACGAGGCCGACACGACATCGGGCCGGTGTGTCGGTGGAGCTGTAAAGCGGTGAAACCTAGGCGGTTTCGGTGATCGGCCGGTCGACCCAGCTCATCAGGTCGCGCAGCTTCTTGCCGGTGACCTCGATGGGGTGCTCGGCGTTGGCCTTGCGCAGGCCCTCGAGCTCGGTGTTGCCGTTCTCGACGTTGGCAACGAGGCGGCGGGTGAACTCGCCCGACTGGATGTCGGCGAGGATCGCCTTCATGCGCTCCTTGGTGCCGGCGTCGATGACGCGCGGGCCGGACAGGTAGCCGCCGAACTCCGCGGTGTCGGACACCGAGTAGTTCATGCGGGCGATGCC
>JBCEBZ010000056.1:0-24469 GCA_039206675.1 Rhodococcus sp. (in: high G+C Gram-positive bacteria)
GCACACCGACCCAGGGGGATCGTTTTGACCACCACACCAGACCGCGTTCGCACGGCGTTCCCGGAGATCAGCTCGCGGGCGTGGGAGCACCCCGCGGACCGGGCGGCACTCGTCACCCTGCGCACGCTGAAGGGATTCGACACCGTCTTCCGGACCATCTCGGGTCTGCTGCAGGAGCGTCAGCACCGGCTGATGTACCTGGCCACGTCGGTGCGCGTCGACGAACGGCAGTTCAGCGATCTCCACGACCTACGCAGCGACTGTGTGCGGATCCTGGGCGCGGACGAGACCCCTGAGCTGTTCGTGCTGCAGACCCCGGTGGTGAATGCCTTCACCATCGGCATGGACCGGCCGTTCATCGTGGTCACCACCGGGTTGCTCGACGTGATGAACTACGAAGAGCAGCGGTTCATCATCGGTCACGAACTCGGTCACGCGCTGTCCGGGCACGCGGTGTACCGCACGATCCTCATGCACCTGATGCGGCTGGCCGGGACCATCGGCTGGATGCCCATCGGCGGGTGGGCATTGCGAGCGATCATCGCAGCGCTCATGGAATGGCAGCGTAAGTCCGAACTGTCCGGCGACCGTGCCGGATTGCTGTGCGGGCAGGACGTCCACACCGCCCTGCGCGTGCAGCTGAAGCTGGCCGGCGGTTCCCGGGTGAGTGAGATCGACACCGACGCGTTCCTGGCCCAGGCCGCCGAGTACGACGCCAGCGGTGACCTCCGTGACGGCGTCCTCAAGCTCCTCAACATCGAACTGCTCGCCCACCCGTTCTCGGTCCTGCGGGCCGCCGAGTTGAAGAAGTGGGTGGACAGCGGTGCCTACGCGGCAATCCTGCGCGGGGAATACCCGCGCCGCCACGAGGACGACGACGCCAAGATCAGCGAAGAATTCCGCAAGGCCGCGAAAACGTACAAGCAGAATTTCGACGCCTCCAACGACCCGCTGATCCGCATGCTTCGTGAGATCGGCAGCGGACTGGGCACCACCGTCGACGCCGTCGGCAACGGAGTCGGCGACGTCGCGGCAGACATCAAGGAACGGTTCACCCACTGGCGCCGCAATTCCGACGGCAAGAGCGATTCCGACGGCAAGAAGGACTCCGACGGCCCGAACGGTTCCGACGGCTAGTCGGCCATCGCCTCCGCCAGCTCCTCGACCTCCTGGATGACCGGTTCGGGCACCCGCACCGGTCCGGGAGTGTAGGTGACCGACCGCAGTCGGCCGGTGAACCGGAACGTCCCGCGCCGTTCCCGCAGATCCCACACCACCGGCCCGCGGGCGTCGACGCCCACCGAGATCCCGGTCCACGGCGCCATGCCGACGAGCTGGAACTGGTCGTCGAGGGTGGCGACGTCGGTGGTCACCCCGGCCGCATCGATGAGCGCGACGGTGAAGTTCCACCGAACGGATTCGGTGGCCTCGGCCCGCACCTGCACACCGACCACGCCCTCACCCAGAGGCGCAGACGTGTGCGCGACGCGGCCGTAGCTGTTGACCGCGAACACGATTCGACCGTCCTCGACGTAGAGCACGTAGCCGCCGTGCGGGTCGCCGTGCGCGACGAGCACGCCCTCGTCGCCTGCGGCGATCTCGTGCGCGGAAACGTCGATGGTGAAATCGCGGTACTGGATCAGCACACTGGACCGATAGCGTTCGAGCGTCGGTGTGCCCGCGAGGATCTTCACCGGTTCCGCGAGCCGGCGCTCGTCGGGCCGGCGCTGCACCGCCTTGCGGTCGTTGAGGATCGGGAACACGGTGTTGTGCCAGGCCGCGCGATCCCACGCCTCGGCGAGTTCCCGCACCTTCTCGGGGAAGAGGTGTGCGACGTCCGCGGTCTCGGCGGGGTCGGATTCGACGTCGAACAGTTGCCACTGCGGATCGTCGACCCGGGTCGGGTCCGTGTGCAGCGACAGCAGTTTCCAGCCGTCCCGGTAGAACCCGCGGTGACCGCCGAACTCGGCGTACTGCTCCGTGTGCGGGGTGGGCTGCGCGGCGTCCCGCAATACGTCGGCGATGCTGACGCCGTCCCGCTCCTGCGCGGGAAGCCCGTTCCGGTGGCTGGGCGTCTCCAGTCCGGCGAGGTCCAGGAGGGTCGGGGTGATGTCGGTGACGTACGAGTAGTGCTTGCGCAGCCCGGTATCGCCCTCGTCGCGCCGGAGCCCGGCGGGCCAGGACAGCAGGAACGGCACCCGGACACCGCCGGCGAACGTCTGGCCCTTGTAGAACCGGAACGGCGTGTTCGACGCCTGCCCCCAGCCGCGCGGGTAGTGGACGCCGATCTTCTCCGAGCCGATCAGTTCCTCGTCGTGCGGGACGTCGCGCACCCAGTCGTTCGGAACCGGTCCGTGCACGAATTGACTGAAGTACGAACGGGTTCCCGCCGCACCCCCCTCGGCGGTGCCGCCGTTGTCGGAGGTGAACACGATGATGGTGTTGTCGGTTTCGCCGAGTTCGTCGAGGGTGTCGAGCACCCGGCCCACGCTCTGGTCGATGCTGTCGACCATGGCGGCGTAGACCTCCTGGTACCGGGCGAACCGCAACTGCTCCTCTTCGGTGAGCTCGTCCCACGGCGGGGCGTCGTAGCCGGGTTCGGTGTTCCGCTCGGCGATCGGCGTTCCGGGAGGGAAGAACCCGGCCTCGACCTGCGCGTCGAAGCGGCTGCGTCGCACTGCGTCCCAGCCCTCGGCGTAGCGGCCGCGGTACTTCGCGAGGTCCTCGGGCTTGGCCTGGTGCGGCCCGTGCATGGCGATGTGCGAGAAGTACAGGAAGAACGGCTTGTCGGCGTCGTGGGCGCGCAGGCTTTTGATGCGGGCGACGGCCTTGTCGGTGATGTCGTCGGTGACGTAGTAGTCCGACGGATATTCCTCGACGTCGACCACCGAGTTGTCGGAGATCAACTCGTTCGGGTAGTAGAACGAATTCAGCCCCTCGAGGGATCCGTAGTAGCTGTCGAATCCGCGCTGCAGCGGCCAGGAGTCGCGGGTGCGCCCCGGCGCCAGGTTGGTGTCGCGCGCGAGATGCCACTTCCCCACCGCATGCGTGGCGTACCCGTTCGCGCGCAGGATCTCGGCGAGGCTGAGCGCGTCGTCGGCGAGTTCCATCCGCAGTCCGGGGAAGCCGGGGTCGAAGTTCGCGACGCTGCCGTATCCGGCGCGGTGCGGGTTCAGGCCGGTCAGCAGCGCGGCGCGGGCCGGCGAGCACACCGAGGTGGTGTGGTAGTTCGACAGCCGGTAGCCGCTGTCGGCGAGGCGGTTCAGGTTGGGGGTGTCGATCTCGGAGCCGAACGGCCCGATGTCGGAGTAGCCCATGTCGTCGATGAGGATCACCACGATGTTCGGCGCGCCGGCCGGGGCCTTCGTCTCCGGCTTCCACCACGGCGTGGACTCCGCGCTGGTCCGCCCGATGTGTCCGCCGAATCCGTCGTACCCTCGCGCGCCCGACGGGATCTGCTGCTCGCCGGAACCCTGCCCGTTTTGGCCCGCTGTCGAATCCGTCACAATCACAATCCCTTTCACTATCCGGGGCGTGTTTCCCCAGAGAATCGGAGAAATATTTCCCCGTTCAATCCGGGAAATATTACGGTCGCCCGCGTGCCCGTCGAGTAGTTAGAATCATGAAGATTTCAACCACTGTGCGAGCTTGGTCGCGCGTCCGGGCCGGTGCTAGCTTCGATCGCATGGGTACCCCGACCAGCTGTGACCGCGCCTGCGTGTGCTGTCGCAGCCGCAGCTGAACGTCCCCTCACGCCTCTCGTCGTCCGGACAATTCGGTCCGGGCCGTTCACGGGTCCCGCGTATTCCTGCCCTTCCATCTCCCTTCGGGTGACCCTTAGGACACAGCTATGTCTTCTCGTTTCCCCACGTCGGCCTCGCACCGGCGACGAGGCGTTCTCGTCACCGCGGTGGTCGCCGCGCTCGTCGTGCTGGCCACGGGGTGCACCTCGGCGGTCGGCCTGCAGCGGTCGGGTACGGCGGAGGCACTCGAACCGGGCCAGGACGTGCCCACCGGTGGGACGGCGCGGATCGGTGTCGGCGCCGACCTGATCCCCGCGACGTTCCTGTCGCTGGGCAACAACCCGACCAACGGCGGGGTGTCGGCCAATGTCTTCGACACCCTGGTCCAGTACCCGCACGACAGTCTCGAGCCGGAGCCGCGGCTGGCCACGTCGTGGCAGTTGTCGGACGACGGGCGCCGGCTGGAGCTGGCGCTGCGCAACGATGTCCGCTTCCACAACGGCAAGGAGTTCACGTCGAGGGACGTCGAGTTCACGTTGCGGACCTACACCGATCCCAGTTGGAACGCGCAGTTCCGGCGCACCGCCGCGGCGATCACCGCGTTCGACACCAGCGACCCGCACCGCATCGTGCTCACCCTGTCGCAGCCGACCGGGAACATCTTCGACCTGCTGGCGGTCGCGCGCATCCTCGACGGCGACACCGTCGACGGGCTGAAGGAGGGGCGGGTGTTCAACGGCACCGGGCCGTTCACGTTCGTCTCCTGGCAGCCGAAGGTCGCGCTGTCGCTGGCCCGCAACGCCGACTACTGGGGTGGTCCGCCCCACCTGGACGGTGTGACGTTCGCTGTCGTCTCCGACGATCAGGCGCTGGTCACGAAGTTGCGGACCGGTCAGATCGATGCCGCCTACGGCCTGCCCTCCCTCGATGCCGAACTCGCCGTCTCCCGCGGCGGATTCCGGTCTCACGTGCTGGAGGGAGCCGAGTCCGATCAGTACATCGGGATCAACGTCTCCGCGCCGCCGCTGAACGACGTCCGGGTCCGGCAGGCGATCGCGTACGCGATCGACCGGGATCGCATTCTCACCGACGTCTACCGCGGCAAGGGTTATGCGTCCAGCCTGCCGTGGCCGCGGACCTCACCCGCCTACGACGACGAGGCCGCGAACACGTATCGCCGCGACGCGGACCGGGCGCGCGCACTCGTCGCCGAGATCGGTGACGTCCCGGCCATCCCGCTGAACTACCCCGCCGACCGCACGTCACGGATCATCGCGGAGATCATCCAGGCGAACCTTCGCGACGTGGGTATCGCCGTCGACCTGATCCCCACCGACGCGGCCCAGATGACCAGTCTGCTGGTGGCAGGCCAGTTTCCGGGGCTGTGGGTCACCCAGCACGGATTCGCGCAGATGACCCCGTCCACGCTGGCCGTCGCCGCGTTCCCGTTCAATGCGGTGAAGAACGCCTCCAACTTCCTCGACCCGGGGTATCAGGCGCATGCGGTGGCGGCGTGGCAACAGCAGGACCCCACGTCACCCGAGGCGATCTCCGCCTACCGGGAGTTGAACGCCGACCTGCTCGATTCGCTGTTCCTGGTGGAGATCGGGGTGGTGCAGACGGAGGTCGTGGTGTCGACGAACCTCGGCGGATTCGACTGGTCCCGGACCAACGATCCGCGTTTCGACTCCACCTACCTGCTCCGCACGTGATCCGACGACCGCCCGCACACCCACCGACCCAGGACTCGACATCATGGTGACCTATCTGGCCAGGCGGCTGCCGTCGGCCGTCCTCGTGCTCTTCCTCGCCTCACTCCTCATCTTCGCGATCCTCCGCGTGGTTCCCGGCAGCCCGGAGGAGACACTCGCCGGAGCGGACGCCTCGCCGGAACAGTTGGCGGCGGTGCGTGCCGATCTCGGGCTCGACCGGCCGCTGGCCGCGCAGTACCTGTCGTGGCTCGGTTCCCTGTTCAGCTTCGACCTCGGCAAGTCCTACATCGTCGGCGGCTCGATCGGTGACCTGATCGCCTACGGCGCCCGGAACACGGTGGTGCTGGCGGCGTCCGCCCTGCTGATCGCGGTGGTGTACGCGCTCGTCGTCGGCACCGCTTCGGTGATCTTCCGCAACCGGGTGCTCGACACCGTTGTGACGGTGAACAACTCGATCGCCGCGGCGCTGCCCATCTTCATCTCCGGGACGCTGCTGGTGCTCCTGTTCGGGATCCTGTGGCCGATCCTGCCGTCGGGCGGCACCCCGCCGGACGGTTTCCTGACCCGGCCCGACGTCGCCGCGCAGTATCTGATCCTCCCGGCGTTCACCCTGGCGATTCCGGCCGGCGCCGCCCTCACCCGATTTCTGGTGGAGGCGTTGCACACCGAACTGCGACAACCGTACGTGGTGACGGCACGGTCGATCGGCGTCAGCCGTCGCCGCGTCGTGCTGGCGCACGCGCTGCCGAATGCCCTGCCGTCGGTGCTGACCGTCCTCGGACTGACCGTGGGCGGGCTGCTCGGCGGGGCCGTGCTCGTGGAGTCGATCTTCGTGTGGCCGGGACTGGGGCTGCTCACCGAGGAGGCGATCAACAGCCGCGACTATCCGCTCGTGCAGGTCTTGCTGGTTCTTTCCGTCGCGGTGTTCGTGGTGCTGCAGTTGCTCACCGACGTGGCCCACGCGTGGCTGGATCCGCGTATTCGTCTGGGAGGACAGGCATGAGCGAGTTGGTCGATCGTGATCTGACGGCACCGGCGGTGCCGCTACCCGAGGGTCCCGCGGACCTTCTTCCCGGACTGGTCCCGGAGACCCCGGCCGATCGGGATCCACGCCGCAGCACCGAGTCGCTGTGGCGCAGCGTGACACACGGCCGGGGACTGGCCGGCGCGGCCCTCGTCGGGATCGTGGTGCTCCTCGGGGCACTCGCCCCGGTGCTCGCGCCGTTCGCGCCGGACGAGCAGTTGGACGCGTCGTTCCTCCTCGGCCCGAGTTCCACCCACTGGCTGGGCACCGACGACGTGAACCGGGACGTGTTGTCCCGGGTGCTGTTCGGGATCCGCGCCGACCTGCTGATCGTGTTCGTCGCGGTGCCCGTCGGCGCGATCCTCGGGTCGGTGATCGGTCTGATCGCCGGCATCCGCGGCTACACCGACGTTCTCGCCCAGCGGGTATTCGACGTGATCCTCGCGTTCCCGGCCCTCGTTCTCGCGATTGCGCTGACCGCCGTGCTCGGACCGGGGGTCAAGGCGATCGTGCTGGTGATCGTCCTCGCCGAGATCCCCGTGTTCGGCCGGCTCATACGTACGTCCGTATTGCGGGTGCGCGAGCTTCCCTACGTCGAGGCCGCCGTGGTCTCGGGCGCGAGCACCGGCTGGATTCTGCGCAAACACGTCCTGCCGAACTCGATCGAACCGCTCGGAGTGCAACTGGCACTGTCGATGTCCGTCGCCGTCTTCATCGAGGGCGCGATGAGCTTCCTCGGCATCGGGGTGGTTCCACCGACTCCGTCGCTCGGCTCCATCCTCAGCGACGGCAACCGCTACCTCGAGACCAACCCGCTGTTCGCGGTCGGCCCCCTGGTGGTCGTCTCCCTGCTGACCCTCGGCTTCCTGCTGATCTCCCAGGCACTCGCGCACGCGCGGCGCCTGTAGAAAGGACGACCCTCGTGACCGCAGCATCCCCCACTCCCGCCCTCGAAGTGACGGACCTGCAGGTGGCGTTCAGCCATCCGCGTCCCGCCGTCCGGAGCATCGGTCTCCGCGTGGACCGGGGCGAGATCGTCGCTCTCGTGGGCGAATCCGGATCCGGCAAGTCGATCACCGCCCGCGCCGCGATGGGACTGCTCCCGCCGACCGCGACCGCGACCGGCTCCGTGAAGGTCGACGGCGCCGAGGTGCTGGGCGCGTCCGAACGCGAACTCGACGCCATCCGCGGCGGGCGGGTCGCGATGATCTTCCAGGAGCCGCAGACCGCGCTCAACCCCGTGCGCACCGTCGGGTGGCTGATCGGTGAGGCCCTGCGCGCGCACGGCCACTCCGGCCGAAAGCAGTTGCGCGAACGCGCCGTCGAACTACTGACCCTGGTGGAGATCCCGGATCCGGACAAGCGCGTCGACTACTACCCACACCAACTCTCCGGCGGCCAGAAGCAGCGTGTGGTCATCGCGCTCGCACTCGCGAACGACCCCGTGCTGCTCCTGGCCGACGAGCCCACCACCGCACTCGACGTCACGGTGCAGGCCGAGATTCTCGCCCTGCTCCGACGGCTGCGGGACCGCACGAACGCCGGCATTCTGCTGATCACCCACAACCTGGGTGTCGTCGCCGATATCGCCGACAGTGTGGTGGTGCTCCAACTCGGCGAGGTCGTCGAACGGGGCGAAGTCACCGAGATCTTCGCGCGACCCGAGCACGAGTACACCCGGCACCTGCTCGACTCGGTCCTCCGCCTCCCCCAGCCGACCGACGTCGCAGAACCCGCCGCCGTGGTCGACGAGACGAACACCCCGGTCCTCGATGTCGACACGGTGTCCGTCGTCTACCCCGGCCGGCGCGGTCAGGCAGCGTTCCGCGCGCTCGATGCCGTGTCGCTGAGTCTGGCGGCGGGCGAGGTACTCGGTGTCGTCGGTGAGTCCGGTTCGGGAAAGACCACCCTAGGTCGCACCATCGCCGGACTGATTGCTCCGGCAACCGGGGCGATCCGCGTCGACGGCCGCGATGTGGCCGCCACCCGTGGACCGGCGCTGCGCGAACTGCGCCGTCGGCTGGCGTTCGTGCCGCAGGATCCCGCGGCCTCGCTCGATCCCCGCTTCACGCTCGAGGAGAGCATCGCCGAACCCCTCGACATCCACCGAGTCGGCACCCGCGCGGAGCGGCGGAGGAAGGTCGCCGAACTGCTGGAGGCGGTCCGGTTGCCGGCGTCGTTCGGCACCCGGCTGCCGTCCGAGTTGTCCGGCGGTCAGCGCCAGCGGGTCGCGTTGGCCCGGGCGCTGGTGCTCGAACCCACCCTGCTGATCGCGGACGAACCGACGAGCGCCCTGGACGTCTCCGTGCAGGCGGACGTGCTCGAACTGTTCGCCACCCTCCAGCGTGAGCTCGGTTTCGCCGCCGTGTTCATCAGCCACGACCTCGCCGTCGTCGAGCGGGTGTCGACGACGGTAGCCGTGCTGCGCGCCGGGCAACTGGTCGAGACCGGTCCCGCAACGAGGGTGCTGACCCACCCGCAGCACGACTACACCCGACGGCTCGTCGCGGCGCTGCCCATCCCGGACCCCGTCGCTCAGCGTGCGCGCCGACAGCAGGCGGCGACCGTGTGACCTGCATCGCCCGAAACCGGTGGCAGAACGTGATGTGCGCAATGAAAGGGGCCACTTTTACACGCGCGTAAGAATTTCAGGACAGGATTTGCGGAGGCTTGCCCACCGACGACAGTCGGTTCGGCAGGCGCTGATGAATGTGCTCCTGCCCGCGTGTGATCGTCCAGAAAGCTGTCCCACTGTGCTCCAGCTCATCTCGATACTCGGCCTTCTCCGACGTGCCGGCTCCACCGCATGGCCGTCGCTGCGCACCGCGTTGCTTCGCTTCGCGGGGTACCTGGTGCCGATTGCGCAGACGGCGGTCACCGCGGGGGCGGCGTGGTGGGTGTCGGTCGAGGTGGCCGGTCACGAGCAGCCGTTGCTGGCCCCGCTGGCCGCGGTCGTGTGCCTGAGCGTCGCCCGCGGTGCCCGCAGCCGTCGCGCCGGTGAACTCATCGCCGGCGTCACCATCGGAACGATCGTGTCGGACGTCGTCGTGCGGTACATCGGCAACGGCCCGTGGCAGATCTGCCTCGTGGTGGCGGTGGCCATGTCTCTGGCGGTGCTGCTCGACGGTGGTTCGGTGATCGTGCTGCAGTCGGGTTCGTCGGCGGCGTTGGTCGCGGCGATGGCATCCGCGACCGCCGCGCACCCGTTCGACCGGGTCGTCGATGCGTTGATCGGGGGTGCGCTCAGCCTGGTGGCGCTGTCCGTGTTGCCGACCGATCCCGTCCGGCGGACGCGCCGGTGCGCCGCCGCGGTGCTGGACAGCGTGGCCGCGGCCCTCCGGCAGACGTCGAAGGGGCTGGCCGCCGGCGACGTCTCCGCATTGGAAGACGCTCTTGCGCTTGCCCGTTCGACGCAGTCGACCATCGACAGCATGCGCGTCGAACTCCGCTCCGGGTCCGAGGTGGCACGGATGTCGCCGATCCACTGGCGGGGACGTCGCCGCATCGGACGGCTCGCGTCGATCGCGGATCCGATCGACAACGCCGCCCGCAACACCCGGGTTCTGGTGCGACGGGCCCTGATCGCCACGTACGACGGTGAGCGGGTGGACCCGCAATTGGCGGACGCGGTCTCCGAACTGGCGCACCTCGCCGACCGGATGCGGCTGATGATCCTCGCGACGACGCCCGCGAAGAAGCCCAACGAAATCCAGATCAGCGACGAACTCGAACGCTTCGCCCGCGCTCTGCCGCAGCAGGAGATCTCGGCCGGGTTCTCCGCGGCGGTAGTCTCCGCGCAGGTCCGATCGATCGTCATCGACTTCTTCGAAGTGTGCGGCATCCCGCGCGCCGTCTGCCGTCCGATGCTGCCGCGTCCCGCCCAGTACGCGGGCGCCGCGTAGACCGGCGACCTCAGGACAGTTCGAGCCGGCACTCGTCCGGCGCGCGGGAATTGTCGATGACGCAGAACCGGTTGCCCTCGGTGTCCGCCAGCACGACGAAATCCGAGTCCTCCGGGTACCGGTCCCACGGCACCCGTTGCGCGCCGAGCCCGACGAGTCGTTCGATCTCGGCGGCCTGATCCTCGCTGTCGCGGGCGTGCAGGTCGAGGTGCAGCCGTGGCTCGGGTTCCGCGTCGTGCTCGCTCCGCTGGATCGCGAGCACCGGTCGGCCGTCGGGCCGCGCCAGGTTGGTGAAGTCGTTGTCGCCGACCGGCGGGCGCGCAGTCAGTCCGAGTGCCTCGGTCCAGAACCGAATTGCGCGGTCGACGTCGCGTGCCCCGATCACGGTCGTTCCCAAGATGAGCATGATCCGAACTTATCCGCTGCGCCGGGCCGGGGTGGACGATGTGGGGTGTGGAATTCCAGGATGCGGTGTTGCGGCCCCTCGCCGAGCGGTTGTGCCGCGTCGACGGCGTCGTCGGCGTCACCCTCGGCGGCAGCCGCGCCCGCGGCACGCACACGGCGGAATCCGACTTCGACCTCGGCGTCTACTACCGCGGGGCCCTCGACACCGACGGGCTGACTGCGCTCGCGCAGGAGTGGGCAGGCGCCGGGACGTCGGCGACCCGCACGGGCGAATGGGGACCGTGGGTCGACGGCGGGGCGTGGCTGTCGTACGACGGCAGAGCGGTGGACTGGCTGTACCGCGACCTCGACCGGGTGGCGGCGGTGTGGCGGGACGCGCAGCAGGGGGTGTACGGGTTCCACGCCCAGACCGGTCACCCGTTCGGGTTTGCCGACTTCGCGTATGCGGGCGAACTCGCGTCGGGGGTGATCCTCGCCGACCCGTCCGGCCAGCTCGCCGAGCTTCGCACCGACATGCAGCACTACCCGGATGCGCTGCGCGACGCGCTGGTGCGGCGCGGGCTGTGGGAGGCGGAGTTCGTCACCGTGCTGGCCCGCAAGGCAATCCCGCGAGCCGACGCGACGTACGTGGCGGGGTGCCTGTTTCGCGCGGCCTGCCTGTGCGCCCACGCCCTGCACGCGCATGCCCGCAGCTGGCTGATCACCGAGAAGGGTGCCGTCGCCGAAGCGGGGGCGCTCCCGAACGCACCCACCGACTTCAGCGCTCGCGCTCACGCCGTCCTCGGCCGGCTCGGCACGACACCCGACGAACTGTCCGCCGCCGTCGCCCTGGCCGAGCAACTCGTCGAGGACACCCGGAACGCGTGCCCCCTGAGCTGAGCGTCCTTCAGTCGTCCTCCCCGAATCGCCCGCGGGCCTCGACCGGAATCAGCGGCTTCTCCGCCCGCGCCCTGATCTGCTGGACCGCCCACGTATTGCCGTCGGGATCGGCGAACCCGAAGAATGTTCCCCCGTCACGCTCGTCGAACACGGTGATCTCACTGACCTCGACCCCGCGATCGAGCAACTCCTGCCGGGCCGCGGTCGCGTCGGCGACCACCAACTGCAAACCCCTCATCGACCCCGCCGCCATCTCCGTGTGCGACGGGAGGTCGCCGATCACGATCGAGCATCCCGACCCGGTCGGTGTCAGCTGCACGACGTGCATGTGCTCGTTGGTGGTGTCGTGATCGAGATGGAACCCGAGCTTGTCGCGGTAGAACGCGACAGATCGATCGATGTCGCTGACGGGCACAATGACCACTTCGAGTGTCCAGTCCATGCTGCGGCGTCCTCCATGTCGGTGGGAGTGAAACTGCTCCGCATCAGATGGTGGCGCATCAGCGGCGTCGGTGCCGTTGTTCCGCCGAGAAGTCTCCGGTCACCAGCCGCGCAACCGGTCCGGGGTGACGCGGATGAGCGTCGCGTAGTCCTGCCGGAACCTCTCGGGCGTGTAGTCCAGGCCGGCCATGTCCCCGCGGTACTTCTCGACGTATGCCGCCCACTCCGCCGCCGAGGGACCGTCCGGGTCGACGCGCGCCCTCCCGGTGAACACCGACACGTCACCACCGTGTGCGCTGCTGTTGAAATTCAGCGCGACCTGCGGATTCCTCTCGATGTTCGCGAGCTTGGCGGTGGCCGGTCGGCTGAAGATCAGGAACTCGGTGCCCGACCAGTCGAACCACACCGGGGTGGGAACAGGCGTGCCGGTGCGACCGACGGTCGTCAACCACACGACGGTTTCGCGGGCCAGCCGCTCGGCGACGGATTCGGTGATCGCGGACGCTGCGAGAGTCATTGCGTTCTCCTGTGTCGTTTCCGGTGCTCAACCGGTATCAACCGCGGGGCAGGGCGCGATCTTCCCGCGCTCTCAACCGTGCGTATGGAGCGGCTTCCCCGACAGCGCGAGCATCGCTTCGCCCAGTGCCTCGTTCTGCGTGGGGTGCGCGTGGACGAACGGCGCGACGTCGGTGGGCAGTGCCTCCCACGCGACGGTCAGTTGCGCCTCGCCGACGAGTTCGCCGACGCGGTCGCCGACCATGTGCACTCCCACGACCGGCCCGCTGTTGCCAGCGCGGATCACCTTGATACCGCCGGCGGTTTTGAGGATCTGGCTCTTGCCGTTGCCGGCGAGGTCGTACACGACGGACGTCGCGTCGCCGTGCCGTTCCCGGGCGGCGGCCTCGGTGAGGCCGACGGACGCGACCTCCGGGTGCGAGTACGTCACCCGCGGAACGAGATGTTCCGCCACGGGAACGGGTGCGAGACCGGCGATCTCCTCGGCGACGAAGATGCCGTGCTGGAAACCGCGGTGCGCCAACTGAAGTCCGGCCACGATATCCCCGACCGCGTATACGCCGTCGACGGAGGTCCGCAGCCGGTCGTTGGTGACGACGAAACCGCGGTCGAGAGCAATGCCGTGTTCGGCGAAGCCGCTGTCGGCGGTCCGTGGTCCGCGCCCCACCGCAATGAGGAGGACGTCCGCGTCGAGGGTCTCGCCGCCGGCGAGTTCGACGAGGACGCCGTCCGCGGATTCCTTCGCCGACTCGACCTGCACACCCGTGCGGACGGTGATGCCACGCTTGCGAAACGCGCGCTCGAGCTGCTTCGAGCACCACGCATCCTCCGCCGCGACCAGCCGGGGCAGCGCCTCGACGACGGTCACCTCCGCGCCGAACGACGCCCAGACGCTCGCGAACTCGACGCCGATCACCCCGCCGCCGAGGACGACGGCCTTCTTCGGGACGAACCCGAGGTTCAGTGCGTCGTCGCTGGTGACGATGCGCTCACCGAGTTCGATGGACGGCACCGTGCGGGCGTAGGACCCGGTAGCCAGCACGACGGACGTGCCGGTGTAGCGGGCGCCGTCCACCTCGACCGTCCGGTCTCCGACATACTTTCCATGCCCGGCCACGACGGTGATCTTGTGGTGCGCGACCAGCCCCTGAAGTCCCCGGTAGAGCCGGTCGATGATGCCGTTCTTGTACTCGTGCACCGCGTCGAGGTCGATGCCGTCGAACGTCGTGCGCACACCGAAAGCGGCACCGCTGCGGGCAATATCGGCGACCTCCGCGGAATGCAGCAGCGCCTTGGTGGGGATGCAGCCCCGGTGGAGGCACGTTCCGCCGACCTTGTCGGCCTCGATCAGCGTGACCGACAGTCCGAGTTGCGCGGCCCGGAACGCGCAGGCGTAGCCGCCGGAACCGCCACCCAGGATCAGCACGTCACTGTGCATGTCCGTCATCAGAGCCTCCCCAGAGCGGCGATCGGAGTCTCGATGTAGTCGGCGAACGATCGCAGAAATCCGCCGGCGACGCCGCCGTCGCACACCCGGTGATCGAAACTCAGCGACACCTGCATCACCTTCCGGACAGCCAACTGCCCGTCCACGACCCACGGCTTGTCGATGATCCGTCCGACACCGAGGATCGCGGCCTCGGGGTGGTTGATGATCGGGGTGGAGCCGTCCACCCCGAACACGCCGTAATTGTTGAGGGTGAACGTGCCCCCGGTCAGCCGTGACGGCGGGAGTGTTCCCTCGCGGGCGAGCGCCGTGGTCTCCCGCAGTTGCCGGGCGAGGTCGACGGTCGTGAGTGAGTCGGCCCGCTCGATCACCGGGACCACCAGCCCACGTGGGGTTTGCGCCGCGATGCCGAGATGGACGTGACCGTATCGGACGATCTCGTTGCGTTCGGTGTCGACGGTCGAGTTCAGTTCCGGGTACCGTGCCAGTGCGGCGACGGTCAGGCGCGCGAGCAGTGCCAGCAGACTGATCTTGTCGTCGTCGGGCAGTGCGGCGTTGATCGCGCGGCGTGCGGCGAGAAGATCGGTGGCGTCGACGTCCACCCACGTCGTCGCATCCGGAATTTCGCGTCGGCTCGTCGACAGCTTGTCCGCGACCGCCTTGCGCAGTCCCTTGATCGGAATCCGCTGCGCATCATCGCTCTCGCCGCCGGGTGTCGTGGCGAGTGCCCGCTCGACGTCGGCCCGGGTGATGATTCCGCCGGGTCCGGCGCCGGACAGGGCGTTCACATCGACGGCGTTGTCCCGAGCCAGTTTTCGCACGATCGGCGAGATCACGCGCACACCCGCGGACCTCGGCGCAGGAATGACGTCGGGTCGCTGCACACGCCGGCGACGCTGCCGGGTGTCCTCGCTGGTGCCGTAGCCGATGAGCACATTGCCCGATCCGGAACTCTGCACGGTGATCAGCGGGGTGCCCACCTGCAGGGTGGCGCCTTCGTCGCCGTGCAGGGAGATCACCGTGCCCTCGAAGGGGATCGGCACCTCGACGGCGGCTTTCGCGGTCTCGACCTCGACGACCACCTGGTCGATGGTGACGGTGTCGCCGATCTTGACTTTCCATTCGGCGATGTCGGCCTCGGTGAGCCCCTCACCGAGGTCGGGGAGCAAAAAGACCTGGTCGCTCATGCGGTCACCGCCCAGCGGGTATCGGCGGAATCGTTCCACTGCAACCGGTCGACGCTGTCGAGGACGCGGTCGACGCTCGGCAGGTGCAGCCGTTCGAGTTTCGGCGCCGGGTACGGGATGTCGAAGCCGCTGACCCGCAGCACCGGTGCGTGCAGGTGATGGAAGCAGCGCTCCTGGACGCGGGCGGCGATCTCGGCGCCGACGCCGGCGAAACCCTGCGCCTCCTGAATGACGATGCACCGGCCGGTCTTCCGGACCGACGCCATCACCGTCTCGTCGTCGAAGGGCACGATCGACCGCAGGTCGATCACCTCGATGTCGTGACCCTCCGCCGCGGCGGCCTCGGCGGATTCGAGCGCGACGGTCACCGACGGCCCGTAGGCGACGAGGGTTGCGTCCCGGCCGGAACGGCGAACCGCGGCCTGCCCGAGCGGCGCGCCCACCGCGAGGTCGACGTCGGCACGGGAGAAGTACAACCGTTTCGGCTCCAGGAAGATCACCGGGTCCGGGTCGTCGATCGCCGCCCGCAGCAGGGCGTAGGCGTCCTCGACCGTGGACGGGGCCACGACCTTCAGACCCGGGGTGTGGGCGTAATAGCCCTCGCTGGAGTCGCAGTGATGCTCGACGCCGCCGATGCCGCCGGCGAACGGGATCCGGATGACGATCGGCACCGACAGCGCACCCTTCGTGCGGTTCCGGATCTTCGCCACGTGGGAGACGATCTGCTCGAACGCCGGGTAGGCGAACGCGTCGAACTGCATTTCGACGACCGGCTTGAAGCCGGCCATCGCCATGCCGATGGCGAAGCCGATGATGCCGGATTCGGCGAGCGGGGTGTCGAAGCAGCGGTCGTCACCGAAGTCGCGGGTGAGTCCGTCGGTGACGCGGAAGACGCCGCCGAGGGTGCCGACGTCCTCACCGAAGACGACGACGTTCTCGTCCGCGGCGAGCGCATCGCGCAGTGCGGTGTTCAGGGCCTGAGCCATGGTGAGTGTGGGCATGATTCAGTGCTCCTCGGATTCGGCGGCCAGTTCGGCCTGCACCTGGGCCTGCTGTTCGCGCAATTGTGGGGTGGGTTCGGCGAAGACGTGCCGGAACAAGTCGAGCGGGTCGTGGGGACGGTCGACGTTCATCCCGGCGCGCAGGGCCGCGGCGGCGGTGTCGGCCTCGGCGGTCAGGGCGTCGACGGACGTGTCGTCGAGCAGGTTCCTGCCGCGCAGGTACTTCTCCAGCCGGGTCAGTGGGTCGCGGCCGAGCCACTGCTCCACCTCGGACGAATCGCGGTAGCGGGTGGCGTCGTCGGCGTTGGTGTGCGCGTCGATCCGGTAGGTGTGGGCCTCGACGATGACGGGTCCGTTGCCGGCCCGGACGAAGTTCGCGGCCTCGTCCATCACCGCGAGCATGGCGACGGGGTCGTTACCGTCGACCTGCTCGGACCCGATGCCGTAGCCGACGCCCTTGTGCGCCAACGTCGGTGCGGCGCTCTGCCGGGCCAGCGGGACACTGATCGCAAACCCGTTGTTCTGCACCAGGAACACCACCGGCGCCTTGAACACGGCGGCGAAGTTCAGGGCCTCGTGGAAGTCGCCCTCGCTGGTCGCGCCGTCGCCGCAGAACGCCAGCGCGATCGTGTCCCGGCCCTTGCGGTTCTCGCCGTACGCCACACCGGTGGCGTGCAGCAACTGGGTCGCGAGCGGGGTGCACTGCGGCGCGCTGCGATGGGCGGCGGGGTCGTAGCCGCAGTGCCAGTCACCGGCGAGCATGCTGAGGATCTCGACCGGGTCGATGCCGCGTGCGGCGAGCGCCACCGAGTCGCGGTACGTAGGAAACATCCAGTCGCCGGGGCGCAGGCTCATCGCCGCCGCGATCTGGCAGGCCTCCTGACCACGCGAGGACGGATACACCGCGAGCCGGCCCTGCTTGGTCAGCGCCGTCGCCTGCTGATCGAAGCGCCTGCCCAGCACCATGTTCCGGTGCATCTCGACCAGGCGGTCGTCGCCCGGCCTCGGGTACCGGGCCTCGCTCCCGGTGAGTTCCCCTGCCGCGTCCAGATACTGCACCGCACTGTCGGCGGGAAGAAACTTCCGATACGGCCTCGCCAGGGGCGGCTCTACGAGCGTCACGTCTACCTCCGAATACATTGTGTCCGTCAATGCTCGCAACTGAACGACCCATCGACAATGACTGGAAAGAATCAGAGACAAATGGCCTAAAGTGGGCCTTTCGGGGGCAGAATGTCTCACCGGAGCATGAGTGACCACAGCAGGGATGGACAGATGGCCGAGGGCACAGCGGACACGTACGAACTCGACGCGATCGACCGACGCATCATCAAGGAACTCGTCGCCGACAGCCGCATCTCGATGCGCGCGCTGGCGGAGAAGGCCCACATCTCCCGCGCCCACGCGTACGTCCGCATCGAGCGGTTGCAGGAAGCGGGGATCATCGAGGGTTTCACCACCCGCATCTCGCACTCGAAAGCGGGGCTGGGCTCCTCCGCGTTCATCGCCCTGTCGATCAGGCAGGACTCGTGGCGGGGAATCTCCACCCACCTGCGGACACTGCCCTTCGTCGAGCACTTCTCGTTGCTGGGCGGCGATTTCGACGTCCTCGTCCTCGTCCGCGCACCGGACAACAACGCCCTGCGTCACGTCGTCCTCGAACGGCTGCAGAGCCTCGAAGGCGTGCAGGCGACCAAGACCTGGCTGATCTTCGAAGAAGCCAGCGGCCCCGGACCGGAATGGGTTCGTTGACGGGGCGGATAGGATTTCGTCATGCGCAGCGACCTGATGAAGAACGCCGAACGCAATGGCGAGCCGGGCACCTTCGTGTTGCAGAACCCGCGAATGCTCAAGGTGGACTTGACCGGAACCGGTGGGCACTTCTTCGCCCGGCAGGGAGCGATGGTCGCGTACCAGGGTGACGTCGACTTCGCCTACCAGGGCAGCGGCGGCGTCGGGAAGTTCTTCAAGAAGGCGCTCACCGGTGAGGGCATGTCACTGATGAAGGTGTCCGGCAGCGGCGACGTGTTCCTCGCCCGCGACGCCGACGAGATCTTCCTGCTCGAACTCGAGGACGAGTCGGTGACCGTCAACGGTTCCAACGTCCTCGCGTTCGACAGCTCCCTCAGTTGGGATATCAACCGCGTCGAGGGCGCGTCGATGCTCAGCGGCGGACTGTTCAACACGACGTTCACCGGGCGGGGCGTTCTCGCCGTCACCGTCTACGGCACTCCCGTCGTCCTGAACGTCGACACGCCCACCTACGTCGACATGCAGAGCGCGGTGCTGTGGTCGACCGGCCTGCACTCGACCATCCGGAAGACGGCGAAGATGGCCGCCGCGATCGGCCGCGGATCCGGTGAGGCCTACCAGTTGTGCCTCACCGGAAACGGCTTCGTCGTCGTGCAGGCGTCGGAGGGGCACCCGGTTCCCACACCGTGACCGCGCGGGTGCCCCTCTCGATCACCCGGCCCGGGTACGGCCGACGGCGCCGACCGCGACGTCGACGAGCAGGAACGCGAGCAGGCTCACCCCGAGCAGCGGGACGAACCAGCCGACGAGGACGACGCACGCGACTCCGGTCACGGCCGCGACCGGAGGGATTCGACGCCAGGTGCCCCGCGCCGGCGGCCTGCCCACCGCCCGCGCGGTGCCGCGGGTGGGCCTGCGCCGCCACCAGAGGACGTAGCCGCGGACGATCACGGCGAGCAACGCCACCGCGAGAGCCGCCAGGATCAGCTGGTTGAGCAGGCCGAACAGCAGACCCATGTGCAGCGCGATGCCCCACGACGTCAGCTTCGCGGCGAGCGGCCAGTCGGCGAATCGCGACACGTCCGTCACCGTGCCCGTGGCCCCGTCGACGGCGATCGAGTCGGTCGAGAACTGCCACGGTTGGCGGGTCTGGGTGACCGTGAACGCGGTGCCGGCGTCTGCGGGAACGCTTGCCTCGACGGCACCGGTGACACCATTGCGCCGGGCCACGTCGAGGACGGTGTCGAGTTCGCCCACGCTCGTGTCGAGGATCCCCGGATCCGACGCCGGGGTGTGCCCCGCGCCGTGCCCGTCGTGACCGCCCGATGCTGCGCCGCCGGTGTTCGGCGCCGAGTCCAGCTTCTTGTCGATCTTGGGGGTGGTCCAGCTCAGGGCGGAGCGGAGTTCGCCGACGTTCTCGCCCGCATACCGCGACCAGGTCAGGCCCGTCGCCGAGAGGAACACCAGACCGGCCGTGATCCAGATACCGACGACGCCGTGCCAGCTCAGGGTGCGATTGCGGCCGCGGCTCGACCGGTCCAGCGTCCACAGCCTGGCGGCGTCGGCGTTCCGGGCCCTGGTCGTGCGGTACCGCTGCACCCACAGGTACACGCCGCCGAGCGCGATGACCCACAGCCACGACGCGGCGAGCTCACTGTAGATACGTCCGGGCTCACCGAGGTGCAGGTGCCGGTGCAGCTGCGAAATCCACGTCCGCATCGGCAGCGCCCCGCTGCTGCCGTACACCACCAGTTCACCCTTCGACTGCGCGGTGGCCGGATCGACGAAGACCGCGAGGCGTTCGGATTCGCCCAGCCCGGGGTCGGTGAACATCACCTGCGTCGTCTGACCCGGTTCGGTCGCGGGGCGCACCGCCGCAACGGCGAGATCCGGGCGAACCTGCTGCGCGGCCCGCACCTGTTCGGACATCGGAAGGTCGGGGCCGGTCGAGTCGACATGCAGGTAGTCGCGGTAGACCAGCTGCTCGACGGACGGTGCGAGGGCGTAGAGGCCGCCGCTGACGGCGGCGATCACCAGGAACGGTGCCACCAGAATCCCCGCGTAGAAGTGCAGGCGCAGGATCAGTGGCCGGAAACTGCGCGGCGGCGAGGAGTCCTTCGACGCCGGGGAGGACGGGGCGGGCGCGACCGGTTTGTCGCGTTCGAGCTCAGGGACGGACACGAAGTTCTCGATTCGAGTTCGGGTGAGGCGGGGCGCCCGGCGCCCTCGAGGCGGCGCACGGGAGGGGTGCGCTCACACCTCGAGGTGACGCGTCGGGGACGCACCGACTCGGGAGGGGTCGGCACCGCGGCTCGTCTGGGAGTCGTCCGATACCGAAAAGGGGACACGCGGACCAGGCGACTCACACCACTGAGGTGCGCGCCGGGACGGCGGTGAAGAAGAGGGGTCGACTAGACGAGCGCGGGTGGTCCGCGGGTGCCGGCACCCGCGGCGACCAGCAGCCACAAGGACAGCTTCGCGCGGTAGACCGGGGTCGCCGACCAGGTGCCGGTATCGACCTGCAACGGGGCCAGGACGGCGAGAACGATGCGCGACAACGCCGCCAGGGCCCGCAGACAGGCGCGTTCGGCCGACCGGACCAGCACCGCGGCCACCGCAATGGCGGCGATGTGCGCGGCGATCATCGGAGTGGACAGCCCCAGGCCGTGCGCATGATCGGCCGCCAATGCCAGCGTGGTGTGACCGATCAGCTGGCCCGCTGCGAGCACCGACAGCACGAACAACCACTCGCGGCTGGCCACCCGGATGGCGGCGACCGACGCGCCGACCGCGGCGCACGCCGCGAGAAGCAGCACCACCGAACCGTCGCTCGGAGGCATTCCGCCGCCGGCGACGCCGTGCGCGGCGATGCTGACCGCGCCGGACAGTGAACCCACGACGGACCCGCGCACCTGCGCGACCACATCCATCCGTGAATTCACTCCGCGAGGGTACCGCCTCCGGCGCCCGGCACGAAGGCCGGGCGCGGGCGTCCGCCACAGGTCAGGCGGGCGCCCCCGCCGCCGGGCGCAGGCGCGCGAGGACGTCCGTCAACGTGACGACACCGATCAGCCGCCCGTCGTCGGTGACGATCGCGAGATGGCTGCGGGTCTCGCGCATCGTGTGCAACGCCTCGTACACGGCGGCGTCCGCGTCGAGGGTCAGCACCGGACGCATCAGGTCGGCGGCCGTCACCGCGGCGCCGGCCCGGAGGCTGTCCCGCGCGTGCACCACACCGCAGATCCCGTCCTCGTCGCGCACGAGCAGCCGGAGGTGGCCGCTGCGATCCGCGGCCGCCTTGATCGCCGCCGCGGTCGCGTCCGGCGCGACACTGCTCGGGGAGGTGTTCGGCCGCACCATGTCCCGCACGGCGAGCGATTCGAGTTCCAGGGCGCCGGTCAGCCGGCCGTGGTACCGCTCGTCGAGCGTGCCGACGGTCGCGGAGTGCTCGACGAGGTGACGCAGCGCGTCGGGGTCCTGGCCCGCCCCGACCTGGTCGACCGGTTCCACGCCGAACAGTCGCAGGCACCGGTTCGCCATCCGGTTCAGCACCAGCAGCAGCGGGCGCGTGGCCCACATGAATCCGCGCATCGGGATCGCCAGCAGGGTCGCGGATTTTTCCGGGTGCGCGATCGCCCACGACTTCGGTGCCATCTCGCCGACGACGAGGTGCAGGAACGTGACGATGATCAGGGCGAGGACGAATCCGAGGACGTCCGCCAGCCACAGCGGGGCACCCCACCCCTCGAACGCCGGGGTGAGCCAGTGATGCACGGCCGGTTTCGTGACGGCACCGAGCGCGAGCGTGCACACGGTGATGCCGAGCTGGGATCCAGCCAGCAACACCGACAGCTCGGACGCGCTGCGCAGGGCGGCCCGCGCCGCCCTGCTGGTGGGGGCCGCGTCCTCGAGCCGGTGACGACGGGCGGCGATCAGCGCGAACTCGATCGCCACGAAGAACGCGCTCGCCGCGATCAAGCCGACGGTGACCACCACGACGACCCAGGGATTACTCATCGGTCGTGTCACTTTCCAGGGCGCGGAGCCTCACGAACAGCGAGGACGGAACGTGCTTGTCGACCGCCCGCACCTCGGCGACGAGGCTGCGGACGGGTGGGTCGGCGTCGGCGATCAGGTCGGCCGGATCCGGGTTCAAGCGGATCGCGATGACGTCCCCGACGGCGGGGAGACCACCGAACTCCGCGATGACGGCACCCGCAAGGGTCTCGAAGTCACCGGACGGGAGGTCGCGTCCGAGAACACGCTCCACCTCGTCGATGTGCAGGTCGCCGGGCATCGTCCAGCCCTCGGACTCGGAGCCCGTCACCGACGCGTCACCGTCGGGATCGTGTTCGTCGGCGATCTCACCGACGAGTTCCTCCGCGAGATCCTCGATCGTGACGACGCCGGCGAAGCCGCCGTACTCGTCGACGACGAGGGCCATCTCGTCCCGGGCCGCCGTCAACTGTTCCAGCACATCGGGCAGCGGCAGCGACGTCGGCACGACGACGGCCGTGCGGGCCCGGGACGCGGCCACCCCGTCGGACTGTTCGCCGAGCAGGTCGTGGAGGTGGATGACGCCGCGCAGGTCGTCGGAGGACGTCCCGACCACGGGATAGCGGGTGTGGCCGGCGCCCATCTTCTCGAGAACGCTGCTCAGGGGTTCGTCGGCGCGGACGGTGTCGACGTGGGCGCGGGGAATCATGGCGTGCCCCGCGGTGCGGGTGGGGAAGTCGAGGATCCGGTCGAGCAGGGTCGACAGTTCCCGCGGCAGCTCACCGGCGTCGCGGGACTCGGCGACGATGTGCTCGAGGTCCCGCGCGGTCGCCGAGTGTTCGACGTCGTGCACCGGCTCGATCCGCAGCGCGCGCAGCAGCAGGTTCGACGATTGGTCGAACAACCAGATCAGCCAGCCGAAGAGCTTCAGGTAGAGGGTGGTCGACAGCGCGAGCCATCGGGCCACCGGTTCGGGACGGGCGATGGCCAGGTTCTTCGGGAACAGCTCGCCGAAGAGCATCTGGACGAAGGTGGAGAACAGCACGGCGAGGACGGCACCGACACCGATCCCGACCGCGGTCGGGATGCCGACGCCGCCGAGGAGCTCACCGAGACCGCGCCCGATCAGGGGTTCGGCGACGTAACCGACGAGCAGACCGGTGACCGTGATGCCCAACTGGGCGCCGGACAGCATGAACGAGGTGCGGCGAGTGACGTCCAGCGCGCGTGCGGCGCCGGTGTCTCCCGCCTCGGCCCGGGCTTTGAGCCGCGAGCGGTCGACCGACATGTACGCGAATTCCTGCGCGACGAAATAGCCGGTCAGGGCGGTGATCAGGAGCACGACGACGACGCCGAAGCCGATGCTCAGGACGGTCACCATGGGTTCACCCGCGTCCTGCGTCCGGGACTGCGGTGATCACTCTGGGGCGGGCTGGGTCTTCGGGGGCGCGAAGCGCTGGTCATGGCTCTCTCTGTAATCGGGGTACGAATCACCCATAGTAAAGGACTCTTTACCTTTACGGACGGTGGGTGCGCAGGGTCACCGGTATCAATCGGCGTGAGCTGCCGAGAACGCGCGCATCACCGCTGCCGGGATCCGCCCCTTCTCCGACACCTCGATCCCCTGAGCCCGCGCCCAGGCGCGGACGACCCCGGGGCGCGGCACGTCCACGTCCGCCGGCATCACGGGAGGCGCCGTCGCGAACGTGGTTTCGAGATCAGTGGTCGCCCGAGCGGATTCCCACTCGTGCAGGCAGGCACCCAGCCAGCGATAGGTCCATTCCTGTCCCAGTTGCCGCGTCTCGCAGAACGTCACCGGCAGCGCCGGAAACCGGGCCTGCAATTCGGCGAGCGCCTCCGCGACCTTGGCGCCGCTGACGTGTTCGAGCTTGAACAGTCGGCTGTACCGGTCCTCGACCACCACGGCGGCCCTAGGCAGTGCACTCAACTCGGCCGCCGCGTACGTCATCCGCCCGGACAGCAGGCTCGCCGCAAGATCCTCGAGCGTCTTACGTTCCACCACCGCCACGATCTCGTCGCCGACCTCGCCGCGTAGTCTCCCGCGGACAGCCGACGCCGAACCGTCGTCGCCTGCTGCTTCCCGAACGTGTACGGATACTTTTCGGCGGTGTCGACGACGATGTCGAGGACGCGGCCGTGGGCCCGCGCCGTCGGCACCGTGACGGCGGGTCTCGCCTGCTTGGCGGTGCGCGGCGACTGCCAGAAGATCATCTCCCGGCCCCGCGCACGGGTCATGACCAGCTGGGAGCGGTTCTCCCGGGCGCGGGTGAGCACCAGGTCGATCGCGGGGCCTCGCCGGGTGCACGAACGAACCTCGAGCCGCTCGAGGATCTCGGCATCGGCGGGCCACTCGTCGGCCCGGTGGCAGTAGACCTTGGATTCGCGGACGGTCAGTCGGCGCTCTTGATGGTCTTCATCGTGATCAGCGACGTCACCCGCGACA
>JBCEBZ010000056.1:24569-26709 GCA_039206675.1 Rhodococcus sp. (in: high G+C Gram-positive bacteria)
GGTCAGTCGGCGCTCTTGATGGTCTTCATCGTGATCAGCGACGTCACCCGCGACACCGCCGGCAGTCCGCTGAGCTTGGTGGCCATGAAGTTCTCGTACGTCGCGAGGTCGCGGACCGCGACCCGGATGAAATAGTCGGGGATCCCGAACAGCCGACGGCATTCGATCACCTCGTCGAAGGCGGCGACCCGCGACTCGAACTGCTCGATGGTCGCCTGGTCGTTCACGCCGATCTCGGCGGTGACGATCACCTGGAATCCCCGGTCGAGCGCTTCGTCACTGACGATGGCGCGGTAGCCGGTGATGACTCCGTCCGCCTCGAGCTTCTTGACCCTGCGCAGACACGGGGAGGGAGTCAGGCCCACGAGATCCGCCAATTCGGTGTTGGTCAGACTGGAGTCGTTGCGCAGGTGGTCCAGAATTGCGTGATCGATATCGTCCATCGCAATATTATTGCGCACTGGGCAAGTTATGGGCATTCGACAGCAATCGCGCACCGGACGAGTTGCTATAGATTTGCGTGGTGATCGATCCAGCCTCCTTTTCGACGACCGCCGTCGTCGACCGCGACCGCCGGCACAGCCCGGAATGGCGTCGAGCCCTGCAGGCGTCCCTGCCCGTCGGAATCGGGCTGGTTCCGTTGGGGATCGCCCTCGGGGTGCTCGTGGTCCAGCAGGGCCTCAACCCCTGGTGGGCGATGGTCTTCACCTCACTGATCTACGCCGGTTCCCTCGAATTCATCGCGGTCGGCATGGTGGCGACCCTGACGCCGCTCCCCTACATCGCGCTGACCGCGCTGCTGGTGAACTTCCGGCACGTGTTCTACGCCTTGAGCTTTCCCCTCGACAGGGTCAAGGGCCGGCTCGCCCGGTTCTACAGCATGTTCGCGCTGACCGACGAGGCGTACGCCATGTCGGTGACCGGCGACCGGAGGTCGATGACCGGTCGGGTCATGGTGTATTCACAGCTGTATCTCCACGCCTACTGGATTGGTGGGGCGATCCTCGGAGCGACTGCAGCACAGTGGATCCCGGAGAACATCGTCGGACTCGACTTCGCGCTGACCGCGCTGTTCGTCGTGCTGTCCATCGAGGCGATCCGGGCCCAGCGCGGTGTTGCGGTTCCCGCGCTCGCCGTGTCGTGCGCCCTGATCGCGCGACTCGTCGACGCCGAGCACATGCTGCCGATCGCGATGGGCGGATTCGTGAGCCTGCTCGTCGTCCGGTACTACGTCACCCGGAGAAAGGTGCCCACCGATGCCTGACGCCGGTTACATCGTCGCGGCCGTCGCGATCATGGCGGTGGTCACCTTCGCCCTGCGGGCGGTCCCGTTCGCGATCGTGGCGCCATTGCGGTCGTCCGCGCTTGTCGGCCACCTGGGTGTGTACATGCCTGCCGGGATCATGCTGATCCTGGTGGCGTACTCGCTGAAGAACGTCTCGATCACCACCCCGTCGCACGGGATCCCCGAACTGATCGCGGTGGGGGCGACGGCCGCGGTGCACCTGTGGCGCAAGAACGCGGTGCTCTCCATCGTCGTCGGGACCGGGCTGTACGTCATCCTGATGAACTGGGCATTCGCCTGAGGTCGGCGCGCCTCACGTTTACGATGAACCACACGGGTAGGCAGAAACCACAAGACAGTCGGCCGTTTCTCGGGAAGGACGCACTGATGAGTGAACAAGAAGCCGGTTCGGTGACGGGATTGCGGGACAAGGACTACAACCTGATCTGGTTCGTCGAGGCGTCACTGAGCAACGCTCTGCGTCTCGAGGGCTACATCTCCGACGCCGACATGGACGGCGACGCCGAGTTGGCCGACTTCTTCCGCCGCGCCCAGGCCGTGAGCCGGAAGGGCGGCGATCTGGGCAAGGCAATGCTCGCCGCCCGCCTCGGGAAGGACAAGAAGGACCAGTAGGGTCCCCCGCACAACGAAAACCGCCGGCACCCGAGGGTGCCGGCGGTTTCTGCGACGGTGCCGTCATATCGCCTCTCGGCAAGTGGTCGCTCTCGGCGACAATTTTAATGTGGTACCCGGGGTATGTCCGACACCGTCGACGGGTTCAACAGTACCGCCCTCGGAGATATTCCGCTTCCCCATGCCTTCGGCCCGTGAGTACTTATTAACGTCGGGCGGTTA
>JBCEBZ010000057.1:0-7023 GCA_039206675.1 Rhodococcus sp. (in: high G+C Gram-positive bacteria)
ACTCCTCGTACGGCGGCGGTGTGATCGCCGGCAGGATCGTCAGGTTGACGCCGAAGGGCTGGTCGGTGAGTTCGCGGGTGCGGGCGATCTCCTTCGCGAGGTCCTCCGGGGTCGGCTGGGTCAGTGCGGTCAGCAGACCCAGCGCACCGGCGTTGGCGACGGCGGCGACGAGTTCGGCGCGACCGACCCACTGCATGCCGCCCTGCACGATCGGGTGGCGGACGCCGAAGGTCTTGGTGAATGCGGTGGAGAGCATGGCACGGCTCCTCTGGGAAACGGTTCAGTGAGCGGGTAGATACCCGACGGTGTGGAGAGCGATGTCGACGTAGCGGCCGGCGACCTGCTCGGGAGTCAGTGCTCCGCCGAGCTGATACCACCGCGGAATCGACTGGAACATCCCGAGGAGAGCGCGCACGGTCTCGGGGACGTCCCCGCTGTGGAACACGCCGCGGGCGACGCCGTCGGCGACGAGGTCGGCCATCATCAGTTCGAGCCGCTTGCGGGTCGCGGCGTAGCGACTGCGGCTGTCGGCCGAGACGTGCCGCAGCTCGGTGTCGAGGGAGACATGCCGCACCCGGTACGTCATGTACAGGACGATCGCCTCGACGACGTTGGCGAATTGCGCCAGCACGTCGTCGCCGGCCTCGCGGGCGGCTGCCTCGGCGCGTTCGTTCAGTTCGCGCATCTGCAATTCGAACAGGGCCACGAGAACGGCTTCCTTGCTCTCGTGGTGGTAGTACAGGGCGGGGACGGTCACCCCGACACGACGGGCGATCTGCCGCACCGTCGTGCCGTGGTAACCGTTCTCGTTGAACAGATCCAGTGCCTGCTCGAGGATGGGCGTCAGCGTCAGGGCCTCGAAGGTCCGCCAGTCGGCGTACACCGACTCGGTAGTGGCCGGCCCGTCCTCGCGCAGAGTCACAGGTCGCCGATCAGCGCGGTGCCATGCGGATGGCGCCGTCGAGACGGATGGTCTCACCGTTGAGCATCGGGTTCGACACGATGTGCGCGGCGAGGGCGCCGTACTCCGACGGATCGCCGAGACGCGAGGGGTGCGGCACCTGGCCACCGAGCGACTGCTGCGCAGCCTCCGGCAGGGACCCGAGCAGCGGCGTCTTGAACAGGCCGGGAGCGATCGTGTTGACGCGGATCAGCAGCGAGGCGAGGTCGCGGGCGATCGGCAGGGTCATGCCGACGACGCCGCCCTTGGACGCGGAGTACGCGGCCTGGCCGATCTGGCCCTCGTACGCGGCGACGGAGGCGGTGTTGATGATGACGCCGCGCTCGCCGTCGATCGGCTCGTTCTTCGAGATCCGCTCGGCAGCAAGGCGGATCACGTTGAACGTGCCGATCAGGTTGACGGTGACGATCTTGGTGAAGTCGGCCAGCGGGAACGCGCCGTTCTTGCTGACGGTCTTGATGGCGTTGCCGATGCCGGCGCAGTTCACGGCGACCCGCAGCGGTCCGAGCGACTCTGCGACGTCGAGTGCGGCGGCGACATCGGCCTCGCTGGTGACGTCGCCCGCGGCGAAGCGGACGCGGTCGCCGAGTTCCTTGGCGACGGTCTCACCGTTGGAGGAGGGCAGGTCGACGATGACGACGCTGGCGCCGTCGGCGAGCAGGGCCTTGGTGGTGGCCAGGCCGAGGCCCGAGGCGCCACCGGTGACGAGGGCGACGCTGTCGTTGACGATCATGGATATACCTTTCGGGAACAGTACTTTTCGGAAGTGGGTGTCAGAGGCGTTCGATGATGGTGGCGTTGGCCATGCCCGCGCCCTCGCACATCGTCTGCAGGCCGTAGCGTCCGCCGGTGGCCTCGAGGTTGTTGACCAGGGTGCTCAGCAGGCGGGTGCCCGAGGATCCGAGCGCGTGGCCCAGCGCGATGGCGCCGCCCCACGGGTTGAGCTTGGCCGGGTCGGCCCCGAACTCGTGGGCCCAGGCCAGCGGCACCGGCGCGAACGCCTCGTTGACCTCGTAGGCGTCGATGTCGTCGATGCTCAGCCCCGACTTCGCGAGGATCTTCTTCGTCGCCGGGATCGGCGCGGTGAGCATGAAGACCGGGTCGTCACCGGCGACGGCGAACGAGTGGAACCGGGCGCGCGGGGTCAGGCCCAGCTTCGACGCCATCTCCTCGCTCATGATCAGCGCCGCGGACGCGCCGTCGGTCAGCGGCGAGGAGTTGCCGGGGGTGATGTGCCACTGCGCCTCGGGGAACCGGGCCGCGTACTTCTCGGAGTAGAACGACGACTTCAGCCCGGACAGTCCCTCGGCGGTGGTCGAGGCGCGCACCGTCTCGTCGACGGTGTGCGTGACCGTCTCACCGGCGGCGTTGGTGACGGTGATCGGGACGATCTCCTTGTCGAACAACCCCTTCGACAGGGCGTCGGCGGCACGCTGGTGCGACTGCGCGGAGAAGCTGTCGAGGGTGTCGCGGTCGAACTTCCACTTGGCGGCGATCAGTTCCGCGGAGATGCCCTGGTTGACAAGGCCTTCCGGGTAGCGCGCGGCGATGCCCGGGCCGGACGCGTCCTGCCCGATGGTGGTCGTGCCCATCGGAACACGCGACATGGACTCGACGCCCGCGGCGATCACGATGTCGTAGGCGCCGGCGATGACGCCCTGCGCCGCGAAGTGCGCCGCCTGCTGGCTCGAACCGCACTGGCGGTCGACGGTGGTGGCCGGAACCGAATCCGGGAACCCGGCCGACAGCACCGCCGTCCGGGTGATGTTGAGTGCCTGCTCGCCGGCCTGGCCGACGCAGCCGCCGATGACGTCGTCGACGAGCACGGGGTCGATGCCGTTGCGGTCGACGATGGTGCGCAGCACGTGCGCGAGCAGTTCCACCGGGTGCGTACCCGACAGCGCACCGCCGGGTTTGCCCTTACCGGAGGCGAGGCGGACGACGTCCACGATGACAGCGTTGGTCATGATGTTCCTTTCGATTATGTGCGTGCGGCTGCGCCACCCGTGAGTACTTGTTAACCGCCCGCGGTTAAGAAGTACTCACGGGTCAGCGGCCCTGCCAGACCGGTTGCCGCTTCTCGGCGAATGCCGTCGGCCCTTCCTTGGCGTCGGCGCTGGAGAAGACGGTCTTGAAAGCGGCGGTGTTCGCCGCCCATGCACCGTCTTCCCAGTCGGGTTCGGTGGCGGTGCGGTGGATCATGGCCTTCGATTCGCGCACCGACAGGGGCGCGTTGGCGGCGATCTGCTCCGCGAGTTCGAGCGCGACGTCGAGGGCGGTGCCTGCCGGGGCGACCCGGTTGACGAGGCCCAGTTCCTTGCCCTGTGCCGCGGTGATCGGTTCGCCGGTGAGCGCGATCTCCAGCGCGACCTTCTTCGGGATCTGCTGCTGCAGGCGGATCACCCCGCCCGCCGCGGCGAACAGCCCGCGCTTGACCTCGGGAAGCCCGAGTTTCGCTTCCTCGTCGACGACCGCGAGGTCACTGGCGAGCACCAGTTCGGTGCCGCCGCCCAGGGCGAAGCCGTTGACCGCGGCGATGGTCGGCTTGCTGATCCAGTGCTGGGCGTAACCGGCGAAGCCCCATTCGGGGTGACCGTCCGCGCCAATGTCCCCGCCCGTCGCGAGGGCCTTGAGGTCGGCGCCGGCGCAGAACGCGCGGCCGGACCCGGTCACCACGACGACCCGCACCTCGGGATCGTTCTCGGCCTGCTCGAGCAGAGTGCCGACGGCCGTCGACAACGCGCCATTCACCGCATTGAGCGATTTGGGGCGGTTCAGCGTGATGATGCCGATTCCTCCGCGCCGCTCCCACAGTGCGGCTGCCTCCGTCGTCTCCGTCTGTTCTGGCACGTCTCTTCCTCCGACTCGGCCTGATTACTGATCGCTCGTTAAAGTTAGTACCACGCCGCCGCCGACAGGGTCAATGGCCGAATTTATCTAGCGCCCGTTCAGTTGCGTCTGGTATGGATAGTCAGGGACCGACGGAGGAGATCACCACGTGTATGCCCAGCAACTGACCAGCGCTTCCGGCCCCGCCGGGGTGCAACTCGCCGAGATCGACGAACCCGACGGCACCGGACGCGTCGTCGTCGATCTCCACGCCGCCGGCGTCTCTTTCCCCGATCTGCTGCAGACCACCGGCAGCTATCAGATCGTCCGCGACATGCCCTTCGTCCTGGGCGTCGAGGGCGCGGGCATCGTCCGCAGCGCCCCCGCGGACAGCGGCATCCGGGCGGGGCAGCGGGTGGCCGTCCTCGCGACGGACGGCGCGTGGCAGCAGACCGTCGCGGTGGAACCCGACTCGGTGTTCCCCCTGCCCGACTCGGTGTCTCTCGAAGCGGGCGCCGGATTCCTGATGAACTACCTCACCGTTCACTTCGCCCTCGACGAGCGTGCCCGCTACCGCGCAGGCGAGACGGTGCTGGTGCACGGCGCCGCCGGCGGTGTCGGGGTGGCCGCGCTGCAGGTCGCGGCCGCGCTGGGACTCGAGACGATCGCCGTGGTCAGCACGGAGGAGAAGGCCGGCATCGCGAAGGCCAACCGCGCCGATCACGTCGTCCTGCTGGACGGGTGGAAGGACCGGGTCCGCGACCTCACCGGCGGCCGCGGGGTCGACATCATCCTCGACCCGGTGGGCGGCGACCGTTTCACCGACAGCCTGCGCAGCCTCGCCCCCAACGGGCGGCTCGTGGTCCTCGGTTTCACCGGCGGCGAGATCCCCACCGTCAAGGTCAATCGGCTTCTGCTGCGTAACATCTCGGTTCTCGGCGCCGGCTGGGGCGAGTACGTGCGCACCCATCCCGGCTACATGAGCCGGCAGTGGTCTGCCCTGAGCCCGCTCCTCGAATCCGGTGCGCTCCAGGTCACCGAACCCACCGTCTACTCGTTCGAACACGCCGGCGACGCACTGCGGACACTCGAAACCCGTTCCGCCACCGGCAAGATCGCCCTCTCCGTCCGCCCTTCCTGACTAAGGATCCTCATGAGCTCCGACATTCCCGGCGTGGACACGACCGTCGACAACGGCGTCCTCCGCGTCACCCTCAACCGCCCCACGCGGATGAACGCCGTCACCACCGAGACCCTCGACGCCGTCGCCGACAGTTTCGACAAGCACGCCGGAGACGCCTCGGTCCGCGTCGCAATTCTCACCGGCACCGGGCGCGCCTTCTGCACGGGTGCGGACCTGGGCGGACTCGACATCTCCGGACCGCCGTCATCCGCGACCATCGACGCCGCGAACCGCGCGGCGGCCGCGATCCGCGCGTTCCCCCGGCCCGTGATCGGCGCGGTCAACGGCCCCGCGGCCGGTGTCGGAGTCTCGTTGGCCCTGGCCTGCGACCTCACGATCGCCACCGAGTCGAGCTACTTCCTGCTCGCGTTCACGAAGGTCGGCCTGATGCCGGACGGCGGCGCCACCGCGCTCGTCGCCGCGTCGATCGGCCGAGCCCGCGCGCTGAAGATGGCTCTGCTGGCCGAACGACTGCCCGCGCGTGAGGCTCTCGCTGCCGGGTTGATCGCCGACGTGTACCCCGACGACGAGTTCGCCGCGACCGTCGACGCCCTCGCGCGACGTCTCGCCGACGGACCGTCGGAGGCCTTCCACTTCACCAAGGACGCCGTCAACGACGCGACGCTGGTCGAACTCGACAATGCGTTCGCCCGCGAGCGTTCGGGTCAGATCGACCTTCTCGCCGCCCCCGATTTCCACGAGGGCGTCGCAGCGTTCATGGAAAAGCGTCCCGCCGTGTTCGGCCGGGTCTGAGGCGTCACCGTGACAGCGGCGTCGCATGCTCAGCCGTTCGCCTCGCGGCGAATGCACTGGGCCAATCATGTTGCCCGGCACGCTTTCGCGAAACCGGATGCGGTGGCGCTCCGGTTCCGGGGTGCCTCCACCACGTGGCGTGAACTCGACGACCGCAGTGCCCGGACCGCGGCGGTCCTCGCCGCCCGCGGTGTCGGCCCCGGCGACCGGGTGGTGCTGCTGCTGACCAATCGCCCGGAGTTCCTCGAGGTGATGCTCGCCGCGACTCGCCTGGGTGCGATCGCCGTCCCCGTCAATTTCCGACTGAGTCCCGGCGAGGTGAAGTTCATCGTCGCCGACAGCGACGCCGCCGTCGTGGTCGTCGAGGATTCGCTCGTCGATCTCGCCTCCGAGGTCGACGGCACCGTACCGGTGCTCGTGGTCGGCGACGCCGCCGACGACGTCTCGCTCGAGAAGCAGCTGCGCGCAGCCGATCCCGGCCTGCCCATCGTGGACGTGGCGGAGGATTCCCCCGCCGCCATCATGTACACGTCGGGCACCACCGGGCGCCCGAAGGGCGCGGTGCTGTCGCACCTGAATCTCCAGGCGCAGGCGCTGACCCTCATCCGCGGGTGGCGGCTGTTCGACACCGAGTCCGAGGTCAACCTCGTCTCGTCGCCGCTGTTCCACATCGCCGCCCTCGGCAGTGTGGGGCCGTTCCTGCTGATCGGCGCCACCGTCGTCATCCACCCGACGGGCGCATTCGACGCGACCGCCGTGCTCGACGCGCTCGAGCGGGAGCGGGTGACCAGCGTGTTCATGGTGCCCACCCAGTGGCAGGCCATCCTCGACGATGCCGGTACCGAGGATCGGGATCTGGCCCTGCGGGTACTGGGCTGGGGCGCCGCGCCGGCCACCCCGACGCTCCTCGACCGCCTGTACGCCGCGTTCCCCGACGCCGCGATCGTCGCGTTCTTCGGGCAGACCGAGATGTCGCCGGTGACGTGCATGCTCGACGGCAAGGATGCCGTGCGCAAGATCGGGTCGGTCGGGAAGCCGATCGACACGGTCGCGATGCGCGTGGTCGACGAGACGATGAACGACGTCGCGCAGGGCGAGATCGGCGAGATCGTCTACCGCGGGCCGGGACTCATGGAGGGGTACTGGCGCAACCCGGAGGCCACCGCGGACGCGTTCGACGGCGGCTGGTTCCACTCCGGCGATCTGGTGCGGGTGGATTCCGAGGGATTCGTGTACGTGGTGGACCGCAAGAAGGACATGATCATCTCGGGCGGGGAGAACATCTACTGCGCCGAGG
>JBCEBZ010000058.1:0-6961 GCA_039206675.1 Rhodococcus sp. (in: high G+C Gram-positive bacteria)
GGTCCGACCAGGGCGAGTGCGCCGAGCACGAACGCGGTGTCGGTGGAGACGACGACGCCCCAGGCACTGGCCTCGTCCCCGGTGGGGTTGAGGAGCAGGAACAGGACGGCCGGCAACGCCAGACCCGCGATCGCGGCGAGCAGCGGCACGGCGGCGCGGGCGCGGTCGGTGAGCTCGCCGATCGTCAGCTCGCGTTTCACCTCCAGCCCGACGACGAAGAAGAACAGCGTCATCAACCCGTCGTTGACCCAGTGCTTCAGGTCGAGGCCGACGCTGTAGTCGCCGATCTGGATCGTCACTGGCGTGTGCCAAAACGTCTCGTACGAATCACCGATGTTGGCCCACACCAGCGCAAGCACTGTCGCGACGAGGAGGAAGCCGGCCGACAGCTTGTCGTCGTCGGTGTCGTCGCGGATCTCGGCCAACCGCATCGACAGTCGACGCAGTGTGGTGGGGCTGCTCTGGTCGACCGTCATCTGTCCCCTCACTTCCAGTTCCGCCGCTGGTCAGCCTAACGCCGCTGCCCCTCAGCCGCTCCGCTGTCCGATCAGGCGGCCCCGGCTTCCCGAACCCGGCCGCGTTACCATCTCGCCATGGGATCGAAGCGCAGGAGCAATCCTGGCCAGAAGCGTGCGGCAAAACAGCAGGCACGCCAACGACGGAACCGCTCCACGGTGTCACCGCTGTTTCCGACGTCCGCCGTCGACCCGGCGCTCATCGACAGTTTCGTTCAATGGCTGCGCGGGGGCGATCTCACCGAGGACGCGGACGTCTACGGGCACCTCGTCGAGTCGACACTCACGAACCTCGCGCACGCCCGTCCCGGTTTCCGCGCCACCGGCTGGCTCCCGGCGGATGCGCATACCCTGCTCGAGGCCGCCGATGCATTCGTCGCGGAAGATTCCGACGACATGGACGACGTCGCAATGACGATCATCGCCTCCACGCTGACGTTCCTGAACTTTCTCGACGAGAATCGGCTGTGGACCGGCACCGAGGAGAACTTCACGCATTGCATCGAGGACCTCCTCGAATTCGTCGAGCCGGAGCCATCCGTCATCCTTCCGGACGACATCGCACTTCCCGCCGTGGACGAAGAGGACGAACTCCGCGCCCTGCGTGCCCTTCCCGCGATCACGGCCCTCGCCGCACTCGTCGACTGGGTCGGCACGAGTATGCCCGTCACCTCCACGAAGGTGCCCAAACCCCCGTCGATACCCGGCCTCGCTTCCGCGTTGGGTATCGATCTCGCCGTCGACTCGGACGGATATCCGCGGGTCAGGAAAATCCGCTCGATGCGCGACGTGCCCGAGATGATGACGTATTGGGAAACCGCGGAAGAGGTCGGTCTCATTACCGTCAACTCCACGCGCGCGGTCCGCGGTCCGAACGCGGAGCTGATCGCCGACCACACGACGCCGGCCCTGCCGTTGATTCGTGCAGCCGTCACCGAATTCGTACGCCGCCAATTCGTCTCGCAACCTGACTACCTCGACCTCATGCAGCTGACCGACGTCGTCGTGATGCAGGTGATCCTGGCCGGAATGACATCGGAGCCGTCCCCCACCCCGCCGGAAGACGCGCCGCTCGACGACGAATCGCTCATGGATGACTTCGTCTATGACCGATTGGACGCGCTGGTGGATCAGAAGTGGCTGACCAAGGATGATGCCTACCGCGTTCCGGACGCACTGCAGCCCGCCGTCCTTCGTGCCGTCCAACTCGCAAGCGCGGACGCCGCGGACGCACTGCCCGATGTGGCCGACGCGCACATAACGTTGCGGATCTCGTTGGAAGGCACCCATATTCCTGTCTGGCGCCGCATTCGACTCGATGCCACGCTACCGCTCGCCGCTCTCCATCACATCATCCAGTCGGCGTTCGGGTGGGAGAACTCTCACCTCCACGAGTTCTCCGTCGGCCCCGCGTACTCGGGTGGCGGAGTCTTCATCCCCGCCGGCGACATCGCGCACCGCGACCTGACGGGCCCGGCCGTCCCGGAGGAGGAGGTCCTCGTCGGTACGTTGCTCGGCACGGTCGGCGACCAGCTCACCTACCTGTACGACTTCGGTGACGACTGGATCCACCACATCGTCGTCGAAGCGGTCGACGCCCCCGACCCCGACTCCCCCGCCGCGCTCTGCCTCGACGGAGGCAACATGGCGCCCTACGAAGATTCCGGCGGCCCGTGGGGCTGGGCGCACAAGATCGAAGCCAGCGCCGACCCACATCACGAGGAGCACGCGGAGATCCGGGAATGGCTGGATCTTCGCCCCGGTCAGCAGCTCGATCCGACCTCGTTCGATCGAGACCGGGTCAATGCGGCCTTCGGGGCGTTGTTCGGGTAGCGGAGGCCGGGAGGGCGCCCGCTCAGACGTGGTTGTCGAGAACGAACTGGGTGAATCCCTTGCGGATCAGGCGCACGGCCTGCTTCTGCCCCTGCCGCAACACGGACTTGGGCACCCACACCTTCGGTTCGACCGACATGGTGAGATGGACCGACGTCCCACGCGCGGTGGGGGTCAGTCGGTACTCCCCCTCCTGGCACTTCTGCTTGTCACTCTCGAGAAGCGTCCACGACATCAGCTCGTCCCCGATCCACTTGTGTTCGGCCAGCTGCACGTCGGAGACACCGAGGACGGCGAGCGTCATCCGCACGGTGCGGGGACGTCCGTCGTCGAACCGCGACTCCACGACCACCTTCTTGTGCACCGCCGACCACTCGGGAATGCGCTCGACCTCCACCAGAGCGGCCATCACCTGCTCCGGGGTCGCCTCGATCTCGAACTCACCTGACACCGACAACGCCATCTACAGCTCTTCCTCTCGACTTCTCTCGACGGATGTACCCCACGTGAGTGGCATTGCGTCCTCCGGCACGCGTTGCCACTCACCTGGCCTACAGTTCGGACGCGTAGCGCTCCAGCATGGCAGCAAGTTCGCCGGGACGCGCGAGTGCCGCGAGATGGCCCGCGTCGATGACCTCCGGGACGATGCCCAGCCGCTCCCGGACGATCCGCTGCATGAAGTCGAGCGGGAACAGCCGATCACGGCTGCCGGCCACGACCCGCGTCTTCACGAACGGCCACGCCTCCGCCTGCCACACCGTCCCGAACGGAGTGTCCGACACCACCGGCGCCTCCTGACTGAACGCCTGCTCGGTGACGTCGTCGGGCACGTCGTGGAAGAACAGCGCGCGCAGGTCGTCGGGAGCATCCGGGTCGCGGCCCTCCAGCACGTCGAACGCCCGCTTCGCCTCCGGCTGACCGGAGGTCTCCCACCACCGCCCCGGCGTCTCCCCCGGCGCGGGCAGCATCGGTGCCACCAGAACCAGCAGATCGACGTCCACCTCGCCGCGCTGACAGACGATCGCCGCGGTGAACGCGGACATGGACTGCGCGACCAGCACGATCGCTCCCTCGACGTCCTCGACCGCATCGACGACGACGTCGGCAAACTCGTACTGACCCGCGTCGTCGTCTCCGTACGGCAGGTCGACGGCGATCACCGAGTGCCCGCTGCCCTCCAGGATCGGTGCGACGCGGTGCCAGTACCACGAGTCGGAGCCTGCGCCGGGCAGCAGAACGAAGGTTGCGGGCATCTCGACTCATCTCCTGTTCCGGAACACGAACGGTCGAGTCGAGCCTAAGCGCTACGTGAGCGGGAATGCGCGTCCGAGGACACTTTGGCACTCACCTGCAAGATGTGAAACGGCGGAGGGGCCGGCGCCGATACACCCCATAGGTCGGACAGGTAAGTCCGGCCGCGCCGGGACCGACGACACCTCCACAGAACCGAGCCGACATGTTCACCAACCATCTCTTCGGCGGAATGACCGAACAGGAAATCGATATCGAGATCGCCGACGAGCTGGCGGCCTGACGCAGATCCCCGCAGGTGAGTGGCGCCGCGCACCCCGGCACACCGCGCCGCTCACGTACGGATCGCGTTCACGCTCAGCGCCGGTCGGCCGGTTTGCCCTTCCGCACGGCGCCCAGCGCCAGCCGCTCGAGATCGTCCGCGACATATCCCGGCCAGCCGTGCAGAATCCGGCGCCACCCGTCCGGGACCGCCGACGCACCCCACCGGGCACCGAGCAACCCACCCGCGATCGCCGCGGTGGTGTCGGTGTCGTTGCCCGCCCGGACGGCCCGCTCGAGGGCCAGCCGAAGGTGATCCGGCCCCGAATCGTCGGTGCCACAGATCGCCCACCACGCCGTCTGCAGGGCGTGAACCACCCAGCCGTTCTTCGGGAAGTCGGCGGGTGTGCCGCGTTCCGCCTCGTCGAGCAGCGGTCCCCAGTACTCGCCGACCTCGGCCGGCGCCACCCGCAGGTACCCTCGCACCCCGTCGAACGTCCCGAACAGCACCGCGTGCCGGATCGCGTGGGACCACAGCCGGCACGCCTCCCCGGCGCGCTGATCGTCGTGGGTGAGGGCGCCGATCTGGTACGCGGCCTCGGCGCACCCGTCGGCGTCGTCGAGATACGCCAGTGCGACCGGGGCCGTCCGCATCAGCGAACCGTTGCCGCCCTTCCTCCCCGTGAGGCTGCGTGCCCGCTCCTGCATGGCCGCGGCCGAGCCGTCGCGGGCCGACAGAACGGCGCGCGTCTGATTGCCGACGTCTGGCGGGTTCGAATCGATCCACCGAACGAACTGCGCGGCAACGGCATCCAGTCCGTCACCCCGGCCGATGTCCACTCCCGACGCCGCCGCCTCCGCGATGGCGACGGCCATCGACGTGTCGTCGGTCCACTCCCCCGGCGCCCAGCCGAAGATGCCGCCCCCGACCATATCGATCACCGCGCCGGCAGCCGGGGTGGTGAACTCGTATCCCGCCCCGAGCGCGTCACCCGCAGCGGTGGCGATCAATACGCCTGCGGCTCGGTCGGTCTGACGTTCGGTCAGTTCCACAGATCCCCCTTGAATCGGATTCGCTCCAAGGTTAGATCACTATCGCTCTAATGGGCAAGGCTTCTGCGAGTCGGCATGTCGGCGTAGCGTCACGGGAACACTGTCGACGGAGGAGTGCTCATGTCGGGCGAACTGTCGTTCTTCGAACTGGGTGTGGCCAACGCGGAGCAGGGCCGAAAATTCTACTCGGCATTGTTCGGCTGGGAATTCGAATCCGGCCCCGGCGGATCGGGTTACTCGATCACCACCCCGAATGTCCCGGGCGGGATCCACGGCGGCGACGAAGGCGCCACCCCCTACGTCTTCTTCCGGGTGCCGGACCTCGCCGCCGCGGTCGAGCACGTGCTGGCACTCGGCGGCACGGTCGACGCCGTGGATCTGGGCGACGATCCCGACTCGGTGGCGAAATTCGGACGGTTCAAACTGTGCCACGACGACCAGGGGTCCGCCTTCGGTCTGCACGAACCGCCCTCCGGCAGCTGAATCAGCGCGCCCGGAACGGTGATTCCCGGGCGCGCTGATTCGGATCGGTCGGTTACGGCTCGTTCGGCGAGTCGCCCCCGCCCTCGTCACCGCTGTACGTAGCCGGTTGCGGCAGTCCGTCCTCCGGGCCGTCGCACCAATTGTCGTACTGGTTGTACGGTTCGGCACCCCACGCCGGGACGTTGTTCTCGTACGGTTCCGCCCAGTCGTCACAACCTGCCGGGCCGTACGGCGGAACGCCGGGAGGCAGAGGCGCAACATTATTGGGCGCCCGCACGGGTACGGCTGCCGAGTCGAGCGCGTCACCCCAGGCGACACCGGATGCTCCCAAACCGATCGAGGCCGCGAACACAGCGACCGCAGCCAATCTCATGCCGACCTTCATCGTTGCCTCCCATAGGTGAATGACGCTGCCTAAGGGCTGTACCCAAAGACAACGTAAACAATCCTCGAAGAGCGAATTTCGTGGATGAAATTCGACGGGCGGTCGGTTTCATGTCACGACCGAGCTACACGACGGCGCAGTGCCTCGTGCGAACGATCACCGTCGAATCAGGGATTGACCGTCCGGCCTTGCTCGTCGTTGACCGGCGGCTGCTGCGCGGAAAGCCCGTCGTCGGGACCGTCGCACCAGTTGTCGAACTGGTTGTACGGATCGGTGCCCCACGCCGGGACGTTGTTCTCGTACGGTTCCGCCCAGTCGTCGCATCCGATCGGACCGTTCTGCGGGAACCCGGGTGGCATCGGTGCAATGACATCCGGCCGACGCACCGGCACCGCCGAGTCGAGACTGCCGCCCCAGGCGACACCGGACGCCCCCAATCCGATCGAAGCCGCGAACACTGCCACCGCGGCCACCCTCCTACCCATTCTCATGATTGCCTCCGTTGGTTTCCTGGCCTCCCCGGGTGCGATACCCAGAAACCCGGAAAAACAATCCTCGACGAGGTGTTTCGCCTGAGAAAATTCGACGATCAGTCGGTTTCGGGGCGGCAGCGCACGTACATCTCGGTCACCGACGTCAGCACCTGCTTGCCCGACCCGTTGAGAATCTCCGTCCCCACGGTCACCAGCGCCCGTCCACGACCGTCGCGCTTCACGTCCTCGATCAGCAGTCTTCCGGTCAGCACGTCACCCGGCCGCACCGGCCGGAGGAAGTTGACATCACGCATCCGGCTCCCGGCGATGACGCTCCAGCGGGCGTAAAGAGTGATCGCCGACAGTCGCTGACACACCGCGATCGTGTGCACACCGCTCGCGATGAGCCCACCGAAATAGCCCTCATCTGCGGATTCACGGTCGATATGGAACGACTGCGGATCCCACTGCCCCGCGAACTCGAGCACCTCCTCCTCGGTCACCGTGTACGAGCCCAGCTCGAACTTCTCGCCGACACCGAGGTCGTCCGCATAGACGACGTCACACTTGCTGTCCACCACAAACCGTCCGATCATTTGCTCGAGCCCCCGGCACGGAGACTGCAGTCGAGGATATGACCGCACGACGACTGCGGCGACAGCGCCCTGCCGCCGGCCGCAGGAAGACCGTCGTCAGTTCTCGTCGTA
>JBCEBZ010000059.1:0-6950 GCA_039206675.1 Rhodococcus sp. (in: high G+C Gram-positive bacteria)
CGCAGGGACAGCTCGAGCACCTTCTTGGCGCGCGGGGTGAAGGGGATGTGGCCGGACGGGGCCTGCTGGCCCTGGCCGATGATCTCCTCGACCTGGCTGCGCACTCCTTCGAGGGAGATGCCCAACGACTCCAGCGACTTGGCAGCGACACCTTCGCCCTCGTGAATGAGGCCGAGCAGGATGTGCTCCGTACCGATGTAGTTGTGGTTGAGCATCCTGGCTTCTTCTTGAGCCAGGACAACAACGCGCCGTGCGCGATCGGTGAACCTCTCGAACATCGCTCTCCCTCACACTTTCCGACGTGCAGTCACGAGACCGGGTGTCTCGTCCCTGTTCGCCGCGTTTCGCTCCGGCACTACAAGCAGATCGCCAGCGCCTGCTCCGAGGGCCGAAGCCCCGAACCGACGAAGGTTCCACGACCCCATCTATTACTGTAGTTGGCTGCCGATCGACCTGCTGCCCCTCCACCCCTTTAGGTGGGCGGGCACGCCTGCTTATTCGTATTTAACGCCCCAGCTCCGGCAATCGTTTCCCCTTCCCTGTACGCCTGGAGCGAACAGGGATGGCGGTGCCGATCCAGGCACCCGGTCGATAGAGGCCGACGGCCCGCTCCCGAAGGGGCGAGACCTGCGTATCCGGACAGGGTATGTCGACGAGCTGTGAGTTCGCCACCCATTCGTTTCCGCCGGCGTCGGCGGCATTACCCAGCGGGTTGCCCTGGCCTCGCCGGGTAACTGGCGGCCCGGCGGATCTCGCGAGGGGTCAGCCGGCGACAGGAGCGACGAAACGGCACGGCACCTCACGCGGATGGTCGGGATCCAGCGCGTTCAGCACGAAACCGGCGGCGCGTGCCGAGCCGGCAACGGCGACGTGGTCGGAATAGTCCTGCTCGCAACCGTCCTGGACGACGATGTTGGTGGTGTCCGGCCCCGGCTCGAGGCCGCTCGTGTACGGGACGACCAGTTCGTCGTAGCGGGTGACGATGTTCGTGTACTCGATGCCGGGGACGTAGACCCCGCCCGCGCGCATGCGGTCGATGAATTTCGAACCGTGCAGCATCTCGGGGCACGCCTGGCAGACGGGGAAACCTGCCGCCACCGCGTCGTCGACGCCGAGCGAACGCAGGAACCGGCCGGCACTGATCCGGTCGTTTCCGTACGTGCCCTGCCACGGCGGGGCGAGCGAGACGATCTTCGCGACCTTGTCCGCACCCCCGAAGAACTTCACGTAATTGTTCGCCTGCACGGTGCCCTGGGAATGGCCGACCAGGTCGACTCGCTCGGCCCCCGTGCTCGCCAGCACCTGCTCGACGAACGCGGCAATCTGAGCGGTGCCGGTGTCGATGGGCGTCATTCCGCCGATCGCGTCGAGCGGCCACGGCAGGTCGGGGAAGTTTCCGTAGGTGAGCGAATAGACGCAGTAGCCCTCGTTGGCGAGAAGCGGCGCGTACACCGCCCAGTTGGTCTGGCGCGCGCCTCCCGTCCCGTGGACGAGGACCACCGGTTCGGGATGCGCGTCACTCGGCAGGCAGGACCAGTCGTTCGACCCCGGGGCCGAACCGCCCGGATTTCCCAATTCGAGGGGCACTCCGGCGAGGAACGAATCCGGCACCGGATAGGCCGGCGCCGCGGACGCCGCCCCGGCCCACATCACGAATACCAGGAACAGAATCCCTGAAACGGACACGCAGCGGCGCACAGCTACCCCCCGGACTCCCCGAATATCGGATCAGTGCGGGACGGTAACAGTCCAGGTCGCCTTGCGGAGCGAATCAGCGAATTCTGTTCCCAGCCAACTTTCAGTTCGCCTTGTTGTAGGCCTCGATAATTTCCGCGGAGATACGGCCGCGCGCAGAAACCTTTTTGTTGTTCTTGCGCGCCCATTCCCGGATAGCGGCGCTCTGTTCCCGATCGACCGAAACTCGGGACTTGGTGACAGCCGGAGCCGCCACCGCTTTGCCGCGCTTGCGCGAGCTCACCTTGCGCGCGTGGGAAACCCACACGTCGAGCTGCTCGCGCAATTTCGCCGCATTCTCCGAGGAAAGGTCGATCTCGTACTGAACACCGTCGAGTCCGAACTCGACCGTCTCGTCGGCAGACGCCTCTTGATCGACATCGTCGATCAAGGTGACAGTGACCTTCTTTGCCATGGGATGAATTTCCTCTCGAATGAAGCGACGTCTCATCGTCAACGTGAGCTACGACCCGGAGGTAACCATACCCCTGTTCTTCCGATTAGGAATACGAGGAATGGATCGAAATCAACCCTGCGAATTCACCCCGGGCGAATCAGCGAGAAGAAGGCCGAACAATGGGAAAGAGGATTGTTTCGCGGATTCCCAACCCCGTCAAAGCCATGAGCAGACGGTCGATTCCCATTCCGGTACCGGTAGTCGGCGGCATTCCCTGCTCCATTGCGGCGAGGAATTCTTCATCGAGGGCCATCGCCTCGTCGTCGCCTGCCGACGCGAGACGCGCCTGATCGACGAACCGCTCACGCTGGATCACCGGATCGACCAATTCCGAATAGCCCGTGGCCAACTCGAATCCACGGATGTAGAGGTCCCACTTCTCGGTCACCCCGGCCTTGCTGCGGTGGTCGCGAGTCAGCGGCGACGTCTCGACCGGGAAATCACGGACGAACGTCGGCTCGAACAACTGGTCGCCGCACTGGTGCTCCCACAGTTCCTCGACCAGCTTCCCGTGCCCGTAACCCTTGTCCTTCGGGACTTCGAGGCCCACCTTCTCCGCGAGAGCCAGCAATTCCTCGACCGTGGTATCCGGAGTGACGTCGACACCGATCGCCTGCGACAGCGACGGATACATCTCGAGGGTCTTCCATTCACCGCTGAGGTCGTATTCGGTGCCGTCGGCAAGAGTGACGACCTGCGAACCGAAAGCGGCCTGCGCCACCTCCTGAACGAGTTCGCGGATCATGACAGCCGAATCGTCATATGTGCCGTAAGCCTCGTACGTCTCGAGCATCGCGAATTCCGGCGAGTGCGTCGAGTCGACACCCTCGTTGCGGAAATTCCGGTTGATCTCGAAAACCTTCTCGATACCGCCGACGACGCACCGCTTCAGGAACAGTTCGGGGGCGATTCGGAGATAGAGGTCGATGTCGAGCGCATTGGAATGTGTGATGAACGGACGGGCCGCTGCGCCACCCGCCACCGTCTGCAGCATCGGCGTCTCGACCTCGAGGAACCCGCGACGCTCGAGCGCGTTCCGGAGTTCACGGACCACCGCCACACGCTTGCGCGCATTGTCCCGCGCCTCGGGGCGCACGATCAGATCGGCGTAACGCTGCCGAACACGGGACTCCTCGTTCATCTCCTTGTGTGCGACAGGCAGCGGCCGGAGCGACTTGGACGCGATCTGCCACGAATCGGCCATCACGCTCAGCTCACCGCGACGGGAGCTGATCACCTCACCGTGCACGAACACGAAGTCGCCGAGGTCGACGTCGGCCTTCCACGACGCCAGCGCATCCTCACCGACCGCAGCGAGACTGATCATCGCCTGCAGCTGGGTGCCGTCGCCTTCCTGCAGCGTCGCGAAGCACAACTTGCCCGTGTTCCGAACGAAGATCACGCGACCGACGACACCGACCTGGTCGGCGGTGGCCGTGTCGGGTTCCAGTTCCGGATACTTGGCCCGGATGTCCGCCAGCGAGTGGGTGCGCGCCACCGACACCGGGTACGCCTCGCGTCCCTCCGACAGGATGCGCTCACGCTTCTCCTGGCGGATCCGAAGCTGCTCGGGGGTGTCGTCGACTGGCTGGGCTGCTACTTCACTCACGGGTCACCAGCCTAATCGACAGCCGGTCGTCCCCCTATTCCGAGGTCAGCCCACTCGACGAGTCAGTGTGCCGAGACGGTGGCCAGCTCCCGCACGCAGTGCGGCTTGGCGATCAGCGACCCCAGCAGTCCCGCCGCCTTGATCGCCTTGTACCCGCCGACGAGGTCGGTCGCCTTGTGCAAGCCCAGCTCCTGCAGGGCCGCGGCGGCCAGGCTCGAGGTGTAGCCCTCGGAGCAGACGATGATCCACTCGACGTCGTGATCCACCGCCAGCGCCAGGTGCGCCGAGCTGGTGGGATCGCAGCGCCACTCGAGGACGTTGCGTTCGATGGCGAGCGCGCCGGGCAGCGTCCCCTCGATCGCGCGCTGCGCCTGCGGGCGGATGTCCACGACGATCGCGCCGCGCGCCACTGCCTCGGGCAGCTCGAACGCGTACATCCGGTCGATCTTGGTGCGGGCCTCTTCGAGCATCTGGTCGATGTTCACTTCGAACCGCCCTCGGGGAGATCGGTGAGCTCGGTCCGGGTACGGCGCAGCGTGCCGTGGTCCGTGACCTCGTAGTAGGACATGGCCGACAACGGCGGTGAGTAGGCGTGCACACTCAGCGTCGGCGTCACCACCTCCGCCCCGGGCGCGTCCGGCGCCCGCACCACGTCGTGGACCCACCCGAGCGGGAACGAGGCCTGATCGCCGGCGTCGAGGGTGCGGTGACGCAGTCGATCACCCGCCCAACGGAACTCGGACAGCGCGCCGCTGAGAACGGTGAGCGCCCCGAAAGAGCCTGCGTGGTCGTGTAATTCGGTATTCCGGTCGGGAACCCAGCTGATCAGCCAGACGTCGACGTCGTCGTCCGAGTAGAGCCGGGTCGACCAGCGCTCGTCGGTGGGCCAGCTCTGCGGGAGCAGGACGTCGTGGCGACCGTCGAGGACCTCGGAAGCACCCTGATCGGTGATGCGCAGCAGGTCGGCCGGGCGAAGACGGGTGGGTACAGATGCAGAAGAATACGTTGCGAGCACGAGAGAGACTCCCAGAAGTGTGAATTGGTCAAGGCAGCGTTCAGCCTCGACAACACTCCTGAGCACTCGTGCAGAGATTCACGGGGACCATTCTGACATAACTTCCGCGATGAGGGAACCCATCAGTCGAGCGGGCTGCGACGCGCTCCCCGGCGGGCCTGATTCCGCTCGTAGACCAGGCGCAGCCCTTCGAGCGTGAGATCCGGTTCGTGCTCGTCGACGGTCTCCGTCTCGGGCATGATCAGCGGCGCGCGATCGCCGGTCGCGATCACCACCACGTCGGAACCGGAGAAGGCGGGCAATTCCCTGCGCACCCGGCGGACCAGGCCGTCGACGAGGCCGGCGAAACCGAACACCGCACCAGACTGCATGCATTCGACCGTGTTCTTGCCGACGACGGAGCGGGGCCGCACCAGTTCGACCTTGCGCAGCGCCGCCGACTGCGACGCGAGTGCGTCCGAGGAGATCTCGAGGCCGGGGGCGATGGCGCCGCCGAGGAACTCACCCTTCGCGGACACGACGTCGACGCACGTGGACGTCCCGAAGTCGACCACGATGCACGGCGCGTCGTAGAGGTGATGCGCCGCAAGACTGTTGACGATCCGGTCGGCGCCGACCTCCTTGGGGTTGTCGACGAGCAGCGGAACACCGGTTCGCACCCCGGGTTCCACCAGCACGTGCGGAACGTGCCCCCAGTACCGCGTCAGCATCACACGGATCTCCCGCAGCACCGACGGCACCGTCGACAGCGCGGACACACCGGTGATCTGATCGGTGTGCGCGCCGAGGAGCCCACGGAAGATGAGCGCCAGTTCGTCGGCCGTCATCCTCGCGTCGGTGCGCATCCGCCAGTCCTGCACCAACTTCGAATGTTCACCGGTACCGGTGAACAGTCCGAGAACGATGTTCGTGTTCCGGACGTCGACGGTGAGGAGCACGGGTTACACCAAACTGGATTCGCGCTCGGCGTCGAGCGTCGACAGCATGCGCGGCGTGATCAGGCCGGAGCCCTCCGGCGCGTGCGCCGGGTCGGCACCGAGTTCGACCGGCGTGTTGGCGGCGTCGACGAACACGACGCGCGGCTCGTAGTCGCGCACCTCCTGCTCGTTCATGACGCCGTAGGCGATGAGGATGACGAGGTCGCCGGGCTTGACCAGATGCGCTGCCGCACCGTTGATCCCGATGACGCCGCTTCCCCGCTCGCCGGCGATGACATAGGTCTCGAGCCGCGCGCCGTTGTCGATGTCGACGATGCACACCTGCTCGCCCTCGAGAAGGTCGGCGGCATCCATCAGATCCTGGTCGACCGTCACCGAGCCCACGTAGTGCAGGTCGGCGTGTGTGACGGTGGCGCGATGGATCTTCGACTTCATCATGGTGCGAAACATGTTCCGGTCCTTACTCTTCTAGCGGGAAAGAAGTTCGTCTGTCGCCGACGCGTCCGACGCCTCGGTGTCACGTTCGAGGAAACCGGTGCCGACGGCGACACCGACGTTGTCGATCAAGCGGGTGGTTCCGATCCTGGCGGCGACGAGCAGCCGGCCGTCGCCTCGCTCCGGGGCCGGGCCGAGGTCGACGCCCCGCACCTCGAGGTAGTCGACCTCCACCTCGGGGGTGGACGCCAGCACCTCACGCGCGGTGGCGAGGATCGCCTCGGCGCCACCGGCCGCGGCGTGGGCGCCGGCGATCAGAGCCGCGGACAGCGTCGTCGCCGCATTGCGCTGGTCCTTGTCGAGGTAGCGGTTCCGCGAAGACAGCGCGAGTCCGTCGTGTTCGCGCACCGTGGGCACCCCGAAGATGCGGACGTCGAAGTTCAGATCGGTCACCATCTGCCGGATCAGCGTCAGCTGCTGGTAGTCCTTCTCGCCGAAGTACGCGACGTGCGGTGCGGCGATCTGCAGCAGCTTGGCGACGACGGTGAGCATCCCCGCGAAGTGCGTGGGCCTGGACGCGCCCTCCAGCTCCGCGCCCAGCGGTCCGGGATGGATCGTCGTCCGCGGACCGGCCGGGTACATGGTGGCCGCGGTCGGCACGAACGCCAGCTCGACTCCGGCCTCACGCAGCAGTTCGAGATCGGCGTCGAGGGTGCGCGGGTAGGCGTCGAGGTCTTCGCCGGCACCGAACTGCAGCGGGTT
>JBCEBZ010000060.1:0-2904 GCA_039206675.1 Rhodococcus sp. (in: high G+C Gram-positive bacteria)
GTGTGGCAAAGGGAACCTCGATGGGCGGGGCGGTTCTGCTCGTCACCGTCGGCTTACTCGAGTTCTTCCAGGGAATCTCGGCGGTCGCCAAGGACGACGTCATCGTCGTCGGCGTCGAGTACACCTACCAATTCGACGTCACCGCGTGGGGATGGTTCCATCTCGTCTTCGGCGTGGTCATCGCCGCTGTCGGCGCCGCGCTGTTCACCGGCGCGACGTGGGCCCGGGTCGGCGCCATGGTGCTCTGCGCCGTCTCGATCTTCGTCAATTTCCTGTGGCTGCCGTACTACCCGCTGTGGGCGATCACGATCATCGCGCTGAACGCGGTCGTGATCTGGGCGGTCGCCACCTGGAATCCCGAAACGGTCTGACCGGCGATGGACGAGGCCGCGAACACCGACCCGCTCGACAAAGACGAACGCGCAGAACTCCTCCGGTTGCGCGGCGAGGTCGCGACGCTGCGCTCACAGGCCGCGGGCGCGGCCGCCGGCGTTCCCGCCGAACCCGTCTCCCACCCACCACGGAACGGGCTGCGCTGGACTGCGGTGACGATTCTGCTCGTGCTGGTCGCGGTGCTCTCGATCGCCTCGGTCACCGCCCGTTTCACCCGGAGTCAGATTCTCGACACCGACCGGTACGTGAGCACGGTCGCGCCGCTGGGCTCGAATCCCGCACTGCAGGCCGATGTCACGAACCAGATCACCGACGAGATCTTCGCTCGTGTCGACGTCGAGGGTCTCACCACCGAAGCCCTGACCGCCCTGACCGATGTGTCGAATCTCGCCGCGAACGCGCCGCGCCTCGACAAGGCCGTCATCGGCCTCGCACCGGTGCTCACCAGCCAGGCCAAGAACTTCGTCCACGACACGGTCAGCTCGCTCGTGCGATCCCAGCAGTTCGAAGACCTGTGGATCCAGGCGAACCGGGCCGCGCACAACGCACTCGTGGCGGTGATGACGGGCAACTACGGCCTCAGCTCGGTGGAGGTCGACCAGAGTGGCACGGTGAGCATCTCCCTCGGTACGGTCATCGACCGCGTGAAATCGGAACTCGCCGGCCGCGGCTTCGCGTTCGCCGACAAGATCCCCTCGGTGGACAAGCAGTTCGTGCTCTTCCAATCTCCCGAACTCGTCAAGGCGCAGCGCGCCGTCAGCGCACTCGACAAGGCCTCGGCGATCCTGCCGTGGCTGGGCATTGCCTGCGCCGCCGCCGCCGTGGCCGTCGCGCCCACCGGCCGGCGGCTCCGCGCCCTCGCGCTGGTGGGACTCGCGATCGCACTCGGAATGCTCGCTCTCGCAATCGGGATTCTCGTCGGACGCGCGATCTACCTCGACAGCGTCCCACCCGACGTCCTGTCCCCCGACGCGGCGACCGCGGTCATCGACACGGTGCTGGTACCGCTGCGGACGAGTCTGCGCGCGGTGGCCGTGCTGGGTCTGGTGATCGCGCTCGGCGCCTACCTCACCGGTGGCTCGTCGTCCGCGACCGCCGTGCGGCGTGGGTTCGGGCAGGCACTCGACTTCGTTCGGCGGTCCGGCAGCGGCCGGCCACCGAACGAGGTGGAGCGGTGGGCCTATCAGCTCCGCATTCCGTTGCGCTGCGCGGTGATCGGCATCGCCGCGGTGCTGCTGATGTTCTGGCGCTATCCCACCGGACTGGTCGTGCTGTGGATCGTCATCATCGCCCTGCTCGCGCTCGTGGCGATCGAACTGCTCGTCCGCCCGGCCCGCCCAGCCGCCGCGCCGGCGGACGCTACGTCAGCGTCTTCGCCTTGATCGACTGGAACTCGGCCTCGGTGATCGCCCCGGAATCGAGGAGCGCCTTGGCATCCGAGATCTGCTGAGCCGGAGACTGCCCGGCGACATCCCGGATGTAGGTGTCCTGCGCCTGCTTCACCTGCTGGGCGGCGGCCAAAGACCGCTTCGCCATGCCGTCGCTGTTGACGATCAGGTAGATCAGCGCCGACAGGAACGGAATGAAGAACAGGAAGAAGATCCAGATCGCTTTCACCCATCCCGACGTGTCGCGGTCGCGGAACAGATCGGTGATGATCTGAAACAGCACCGTCAGGTACGCCACGAAGGCGAAACAGACGAAGATGAACCAGAAGAACTCCCAGAAGCCTTCCATTTTCGGCGCTCCGTCCACTCGGTGTTGCGGTCAGGAGGCCAGGATTCTGGCCTTCTCGTTGGCGAACTCTTCCTCGGTGAGAACCCCCTGATCGCGGAGTTCACCGAGTTGTTTCAGGGCGGCGATGCGATCTGTGCCGCCGGTCGCCGGTGCGGGCTGCACCGGTGGCGGCGGCAGGGGTGGTGGTGCCGCTTGTCGTTGTGGGGCAGATTGGTTCGCCGCCCACCGCTGGCCCTGCCGCCGCGACACCCGGTTGGAGACGGCGGTCGCGGTGCCCGCCACGACGGCGGTCCGGGCGATTCCGCGCAGAAGTCCTGGCATGATGTGCTCCTCAGCTCTCGATTCGGCGGCCTGTCAGCTGGCGGAGTCGAGCGCGTCGAGCGCCGCCAGAATGCCCTGGACGGGAATGCGTCCGGACGCCACGAGCTGGGCCCCCTCACGCCGCAGAGCGGAGGCGAACGGTGCGGCCCAACAATTCTCGTAGACGAGAATCGCCCCCGAACACCCGGGTTCGAGCACGGCCGCGGCCTCCTCGAGGTCGGTTCGGTCGATCAGACCCGTCGCCGCCTCGGCGAACAGCGTCACGTCCACACCGCCCTCGAACCCGAGGTCCTCCACGGCGATGCCGGCCAGCGAACCGTCGGCTTCCTTGCGGACGAAGACCAGATCGAGCACCCGGATGATGCCGCGTTCGACCAGGTCGATGAGGTGCGGCAACGCCGATCCGTCGGGTTTCCGGTCGGCCGGGAACTCCACGACGAGATAGTCGATGGG
>JBCEBZ010000060.1:3004-6880 GCA_039206675.1 Rhodococcus sp. (in: high G+C Gram-positive bacteria)
CGGCGAGGTCGCGGCGGGCCGCCCTCTCGACGAGGAGGGGAATGAAGTCACGAACCCTGCTCTGCGCCAGTCGCTTGTGAACAGTGCGCACGATGTGTTCGATGTCTACGGGTGAGGCGGACGGGTAACGAATGATCAGTCGTTCGATAACCTGTTCGACCCGGAGCAACTCGTCATCCCCGGTCATCGGTCAATCGTCATCCCGGAGGCAGGCGACCGTCAAGACACGAAACAGCGTCTCGAGCAACACGGTTCGATGCCGGATGCCTGAACCCCTGAGCCTGGAACGACTCCAGAATTCGACTGCGCCCGGAAATGCTGTTTCGCCACTGAACCGGGGACCGAACAGCGGACAATGGGAGTACCGGGCCGTCGGCTCGCGGAGAGAAAGGGACTGTCATGTCCGAGACATCATCGGTCAAGCAGGGCGTCGCGGCAGGCACGTCGATCGGGGCGGCCATCATCCTCGTCACCGTCGGCATCATCCAGTTCTTCCAAGGGGTCGCCGCCGTCGCCGAGAACGAAGTCTTCGTCGCCGGTATCGAATACGTCTACAAGCTGGACCTGACGACGTGGGGCTGGATCCACATCGTCCTGGGCCTCGTGGTCCTGGGGGTCGGCCTCGCGCTGTTCACCGGGGCGGGATGGGCGCGGGTGTCCGCGATCGTGATCGCGGCGATCTCGATACTCGCCAACTTCCTGTGGCTGCCGTACTACCCGTGGTGGTCGATGCTCATCATCGCCCTCGACGTCGTCGTCATCTGGGCCGTGTCGACCTGGAATCCGGATCGGGTCTGAGCTCCGGAAGACCGGGAAAGACCGTGGGAAAGAAGAGCAAGCACCCGGCCGGGACCGAGTTGCCCGGGCCGGGGGTCGCCGAGCCGGCCGCGCCGATGAAGAACGCCTCGGCGGTGCCGATGAAGAACAAGGAATACCGACGCCTGCTCCGGCCGCTGCACGGCGAACTCGTCGCACTGCAGGAGTGGGTAAAGGCTTCGGGCGCACGGGTCTGCATCGTGTTCGAAGGTCGCGACACCGCCGGGAAGGGCGGCGTCATCAAGGCGATCACCGAGCGGGTGAGTCCGCGCGTGTTCCGTGTCGTCGCGCTGCCCGCCCCGACCGAACGCGAGAAGTCGCAGATGTACGTGCAGCGGTACCTACCCCACCTCCCGGCGGCCGGCGAGGTCGTCGTCTTCGACCGCAGTTGGTACAACCGCGCCGGGGTCGAACGGGTGATGGGCTTCTGCACCGAGGAGGAGGCGCAGCATTTCCTCCAACTGATCCCGACGGTCGAGCGTGCGATCGTCGACTCGGGTGTCGTCCTGCTCAAGTACTGGCTGGAAGTGAGCGAGGAGCAGCAGACGTTGCGACTGCAGAGCCGCATCGACGACCCCCGGAAGATCTGGAAACTGTCCGACCTCGATCTGAAGTCGTACAGCCGCTGGTACGACTACTCGCGGGCGCGCGACGAGATGTTCCACCTCACCGACACCGGCTGGGCGCCGTGGTACGTCGCGATCAACGACGACAAGAAGCGCGGCCGGCTCAACGTCATCAGCCACCTGCTGAGTCAGATCCCCTACGAGCCGCTGGACCGCCCGGACATCACGTTGCCCGACCGGCAGCGCCCGCACGGCTATGCGGCGCCGAGGCAGCCACTGCACTGGATCCCCACCCCGTACTGAGGGTCCGAGCCGAAAGGACGAGCGGTCATGGTCTCGACGGAATCCGCGCAGACGCACCCGGCCTGGTACGCCCAGGACGCCGATGCCGTCGTGGTCGCGACCTCGTCCGATCGGCAGTCGGGTCTGACGGCCGGTGAGGCGGACGAGCGGCGCCGACGGCACGGTCCCAACGAGATCGTCTCGGAGCCGGGCCCGTCCACGTGGGCGATCGCGCTGGTGCAGCTCAAAGACCTGATGAACCTGATGCTGGTCGCGGTGGCGGTCGTCAGCGTCGTCATCGGCGAGGTATCGACCGCGATCGTGGTCGCGGCGCTCGTCGTGCTCAACGTCGTGCTGGGTACGCGGCAGGAACTGAAGGCACGCGCCAGCGTCGACGCGCTCGCGAAGATGCAGACCCCGCAGGTGCGGGTGACGCGGGACGGGACGCTCGTGCAACTCGCCGCCACCGTTCTCGTGCCGGGCGACATCGTGCAACTGGAGGCCGGCGACGTCGTCCCCGCCGACGGCCGATTGCTCACGTCGGCGACCCTCGAGACCCAGGAGGCGGCGCTGACGGGTGAGAGCGCCCCCGTCCCGAAGGACCCACGGACCCTCGGCGCCGCGGACGTCCCGCTGGGCGACCGCAGCAACATGGTCTTCCAGAACACTTCCGTCACCCGGGGCACCGCCACGATGGTGGTCACCGAAACCGGCATGAACACCCAGATGGGCCAGATCGCGTCGATGCTCTCGGCCGTCGCTCCGAGCAAGTCTCCGCTTCAGCGCGAGCTGAATTCGCTCACCAAGGTGCTCGGGATCATCGCGTGGACGGCGGTCGCGCTCATCGTGATCCTCGGCGTGATCCGCGGGCAGAGCCTGACGACGGTTCTGCTGCTGGGCATCTCCATGGGGGTATCCGCGATCCCGACCGGGCTGCCGACGTTCGTGCAGGCGATGCTGGCGTTCGGGGCCCGTCAGCTGGCAGAGGCGAAAGCCGTCGTGAAGAACCTCACCGACGTCGAGACGCTCGGCGCCACCAGCGCGATCAACTCCGACAAGACCGGCACGCTGACGATGAACCAGATGACCGTCCGGACGCTGTACTTCCACGGCCGGTGGTACACCGTCGACGGCGAGGGATACAGCAAGTCGGGTCGGATCACCCAGACCGCGGGCGAGGCCGCCCCCGACTTCACCCTGCTCGCCTACGGGCTGTGCCTCGACAGCGACGCCACCGTCTCGGACACCGGCGAGATCGTCGGCGATCCCACCGAGGCCGCGCTGGTCGTGCTCGCCGCCAAGATCGGCGTCGACGCCCCGCTCACCCGGCGCACGTATCCGCGTATCGCGGAGGTGCCGTTCGACTCCGCGTACAAGTTCATGGCGACGTTCCACCACCTCCAGGTCGACGGCAGCACCGAATTCGTGGAACTCGTCAAGGGCGGACCCGACGTGGTCCTCGCCCGCTGCACCGCCGCCTACCTGCCGGGCAGGCGCGCTGTCCCGCTCGACGAGGTCCGGGACGAACTGACCGCGGCGAACCGGGAGTTGTCCGAGAAGGGGCTGCGGGTGCTGGCGTTCGCCGCCCGCCGGCTCGACGGGCAGGAGGACGCCGCGGCGGCCGACCCCATGTCGTTGGTCGAAGATCTCACGTTCGTCGGGATGGTCGGCATCATCGACCCGCTGCGGCCGGAGGCGATCGACGCCGTGCGCACCGCCCACGACGCAGGCATCGAGGTCCGGATGATCACCGGCGACCACGCGATCACGGCCTCCGCGATCGGTGCCGAACTCGGTCTCGGGCCCGGCGCGATCGGCGGTCCCGAACTCCAGGCCATGACCGACGAGGACCTCGCCGCGGCCCTCCCGCGCCTGCACGTGTTCGGCCGCGTCACCCCACAGGACAGGCTCCGTCTCGCCGACATCATGCAGCGGGGCGGCGACGTCGTGGCGATGACCGGGGACGCCGTCAACGACGCCGCCGCGCTGAAGAAGGCCGACATCGGCGTCGCCATGGGTTCGGGCAGCGAGGTGACGAAACAGGCGGGCAAGATGGTGCTCACCGACGACAACTTCGGAACCCTCATCACCGCGATCCGGCTGGGCCGCAACATCTACGAGAAGATCGTCTCGTACATCCGGTATCAGATGTCGAAACTGTTCTCGCTGGTGCTGCTGTTCCTCGTCGCCAGCATCTTCGACATCAACGACG
>JBCEBZ010000061.1:0-26212 GCA_039206675.1 Rhodococcus sp. (in: high G+C Gram-positive bacteria)
CGCTGCTGCAGCGGGGTGACGTCCTGGTACTCGTCGACGACGAAGCAGCGGTAGCGGTCGCGGAACTCCTCCGCGACGGCCGAATGTTCTTCGAGCGCCGCCGCCGTGTGGAGCAGGAGGTCGTCGAAATCGAGAAGCATTCCGTCCTGGCCGCGTGCCTTGAGCTGCTCGTAGCCGTGATACACCTCGGCGACCTTGGCGGCGTCGACCGGCGCTTCCCGGCGTAACTTCGCCACCGCACCCGGGTAGTCCTCGGGCGCGATCAGCGAGGCCTTGGCCCACTCGATCTCGCTCGCCAGGTCTCGGATACTTTCCGTGCTGGTGGACAGGCCGACCCGCCCGGCGGCGGACGACACGACCGCGAACTTGCGGTCCAGCAGCCGCCATTCCGTGTCGCCGACCACCTGCGGCCAGAAGTACCGCAGCTGCCGCAGCGCGGCGGCGTGAAACGTGCGCGCCTGCACCTGCGCTCCCCCGTCGCCGATGCCCAGGCTGCGCAGCCGCCCGCGCATCTCGCCTGCCGCGCGCGCCGTGAACGTCACCGCCAGCACCTGACCCGCGGCGACGTGTCCACTGGCCACGAGGTGCGCGATCCGCCGGGTGATGGTCCGGGTCTTGCCCGTTCCGGCGCCCGCCAGCACACACACCGGCCCCCGGGGAGCGAGGACCGCTGCGGACTGTTCGGGATCGAGACCGGTAGTCGTCACCTCTGCTGCGCCGGCTGCTGACATGGCGTCCATCATGACAGGGGCGACCGACACGGCGCGAAGCGGACGAGCACCCACGACGCGAAGCGGACCAACACCCACGACGCGAAGCGGACCAACACCGCAGTGGGAACACACGACGGGCTCGTGGTGTTATATCCGCCGTGACTGCTACCGACACCCCGGCCCTGACCATCTACTCCACCACCTGGTGCGGCTACTGCCGGCGCCTGAAGACGCAGCTGGACGAATCCGGCATCGGCTACGTGGAGATCGACATCGAGGACGATCCGTCGTCGGCGGAGTTCGTCGGCAGCGTCAACGGCGGCAACCACGTCGTGCCGACCGTCAAGTTCGCCGACGGCAGCACCGCAACCAACCCGTCGTTGGCGCAGGTCAAGCAGCTTCTCGGCGTCTAGGACTCCGCCGCTGCCGCCGCCCAGGACTCGATGATTCCGCGCGCGATGGAGATCGAGCCCGGGAGCAGCAGCGTGGCGTCGGTGTCCGACGCCCAGTCGCCGAGTTCGAGTGCCGTGCGCACCTCGTCCCGGGTGAACCACCGGGCCTCGGCGATCTCGCCGTCCGCGAACGTCAGCGGGGCGTCGGGATCGCCGACGGCCGCGAACCCGATCATCACCGAACGGGGAAACGGCCACGGCTGGCTGCCGAGGTAGCGCACGTCACGGACGTCGACGCCCACCTCTTCCTTGATCTCCCGGACGACGCACGTCTCGAGGGATTCACCGGCCTCGACGAACCCGGCCAGGATCGAGAACCGCCGCGGCGGCCACGTGGGCTGCCGGGCCAGGAGCACACGGTCGCCGCCGTCGTGCACGAGGCAGATGACCGCCGGATCGGTGCGGGGAAATTCCTCGTGACCGGTGCTCGTGGAGATCCGCGACCAACCCGACATCGTCGGCTCCGACGCCGCGCCGTCGAGCGCACTGAAGCCCGCGCTGTCGTGCCAGTTGAGCATGGCGAGGGCGCCGGTGAGCACACCGGCGTCGGCGTCGTCCAGTGTGCCGCCCAGGATCCGGAGATCGGCGAGTTCGCCGGTGAGCGCCTGCACCCGCACCGCCCACACGTGCCGGTCCTTGCGGATGCCGAGGAACACCGCCCCCGGTTTCGGTTCGGGGCCGAGTTCGGTGGCATCCGCGAACACCAGACCGTCGTCCCCTACCCGCACCTGTCCGCGGTGATTGACGCGCAGCAGCAGCGCATCCCGCCAGCCCGCTCGCAGGGCATCCGTGTCCGAACGCAATTCCTCGGCCCGCCCGACGGCGGAGCGGGACAGGAGCGGGGTGTCGTTGAGCCGGAATGCAGTCACGCCGTCGACACTACTGCCGATCAGTTGGCGACCCGACGGATGTACAGCAGTCGGTCGTTCTCCTCGATCGAATCGACCTCCGGCGAGCCGACCCGGATCAACCGGCCGTCCCGCACCACACCGAGCACGATGTCCGCGAGGTGTCGTGGGGATCCGCCGATCTCGTCCCGCTCCACGAGACGCTCCGCGATCGCGAAACCCGCCTCCGGAGTCAGGAGGTCCTCCATCATCTCGACGACGCTCGGCGTCTTCGTGGCGATGCCGAGGAGCCGGCCCGCGGTCTCGGAGGACACGACCACCGAGTCGGCGCCGGACTGCCGGAGCAGATGCGTGTTCTCGGATTCGCGGATCGCGGCGACGATCTTCGCCTTCGGTGCGATCTCGCGCGCCGTCAGCGTCACCAGCACCGCGGTGTCGTCGCGGTTGGCGGCGACGATGATCGCCGACGCGTTCTGCGCGCCCGCCAACCGCAGCACGTCCGATTTGGTGGCGGATCCGTGGACCGTGACCAGGCCCTTGCTGGCCGCCGAGTCGAGCACGGCGTGGTCGGTGTCCACCACCACGATCTCCGACGGCGGAACGTCGTCGCCGAGCATCGCGTCGATCGCGGTGCGTCCCTTGGTTCCGTAGCCGATCACCACGGTGTGATTGCGCACGTGCTGCCTCCAACGCTGAATTTTGAACGCCTGCCGGGAGCTCTCCGTGAGAGCGGAGAGAGTCGTACCGACCAGGACGATGAGGAAGAAGATTCGAAGAGGCGTGATCAGAAGGACGTTGACGAGCCTCGCCGACGGCGTGAACGGCGTGATGTCGCCGTATCCCGTGGTCGACAACGACACCGTCGCGTAATAGATGCAGTCGAGCAGCGACAGTTCGTTGTCCTGCGCGTCGCGGTAGCCCGCCCGGTCGATGTAGACGATGAGGACCGCCAACGCCAACGCCGCCAGGGCGATCCCCACCCGGCGGTAGATCGCCCGCGCCGGACTCGTCTGCAACTCCGGAATCCGGAGCACACCCACCAACGCGAAGTCCGGCCGGTCGGTGAGGGTGTCCGACCTGCTCAATCTCTCACGCAGCCTACCGGCCATATGTTCGTCTCCACGTTGCACTGAACTCCGACATCGGCTGGCAGCCTAACCCCGATTGTCCCACCGGACACACGTCGGAGTCTCGTTGTCGCGAACCGGGTGGTTCGGGCAAGCTGGCGTGATGCAACGAGAGAGCCTCACACCACGACCGAGCCAGAAGCCCGCACTCCGCCTCGCCGCGCTGCTGCTGGGCGCGGGCACGATGCACTTCGTCGCTCCGAAGTTCTTCGATTCCACGGTCCCCACACAGTTGCCGGGCGACGCCCGCACCTACACCTACGTGTCCGGGGTCGCCGAACTCGCCGTCGGCACCGCGCTGGCCGTGCCGCGCACGCGCAGGCTCGGTGGTGGTCTCGCCGCACTGCTGTTCGTCGCCGTCTTCCCCGCCAACATCAACATGGCAGTGGACTGGCTGAAGAGCCCGAAGACGACGACCGTGCAGAAAACCGGTGTGCTGCTGCGTCTTCCGCTGCAGATCCCGTTGGTCACCGAGGCTCTCAAGGCGCGGCGTCGGGCCTGAGCCCGTCTCCGGGCCCACCGTCGGCGGGATCCGGTTCGCCGGCGCCGGCGGTACGGAGGAGACGGGCGAGCGCGTCGGCGCCGGGCAGGCGGTCCGGCGCGATCGTCCGTCCGGTCCGCACGTAGTGGAACGCGGCGCGCACCCGCTCGATCGGAACGTCCATCAGTTCGGCCCACGCCAGCCGGTACGCGGCGAGCTGCATCACGACGGCCTTCTCGTTGGCCGCGCTCGGTTCCGCGCCGGTCTTCCAGTCGATCACCGTCCACCCGCCGTCGGGGTCGGTGAACACCGCGTCGATCCGGCCCCTCAGCACGGTCCCCGCCACCGAGGTCTCGAACGGCACCTCGACCTCCGTCGGGTTGCGGTCGGCCCACGGCGAGCGCAGGAACGCGTCCTGCAACGTCGCGAGATCGGCGTCCGGGCCCGCGCCCGTGTCGGCGGCACCGGGCAGCTCGTCGAGATCGAGCAGCCGGGTGGCCCCGAAGCGGCGCTCCACCCACGCGTGGAACGCGGTACCGCGCCGGGCGAGCGGGTTCGGCGGGAACGGCAGCGGCCGCCGCAGCCGGGCGGCCAGGGCGTCCGGGTCGGCCTCGAGTTCGACGAGCTGGCTCACCGACAGTTGGCCGGGTAACACCACCTCGGCGCGGGCGTTCGCACGCGCTTCCCGCTCCGCGAGGAGGGCGTCGACGTCGGCCGCCCAGTTCTCGGGATCCTCGTCCTCGTCCGCTTCCGCCGGTCTGCCGCTGTAGTTCAGCGCGGCGACGACCAGCGCCGCACCACGCTCGACCGCCTCCCGGCGGAGCCCGAGCGGATCCCGCGGCCAGACCGCCGATTTGGGGGTACTGGTCAGAGGGTTCTGCTCGTCGGGTTCGGGTGCGGGCGCCCAGAGGTCGACGATCCCGATACCCTCGTGCTCCTCGTCCGTCACCGTGTCGCGCAGTTCGGTGAGGAACTCCGACGGCCCCTTCGGCTCGGTTCCGGATTCTGCCCAGTGGTGCCCCGAAGCGAACAGCACCCGTTCGGTGCGGGTGAGTGCGACGTAGAACAGCCGGCGGTCCTCGTCCAGCCTGCGGGCCGCCAGCGCCGACTTGTGCGCCTTCACAGCCTCTTCGAGGTCTTTCCGGTCGTACAGGTTCTCGAGTTCGAGGACGGGCACGCCGTCGGCCGACTCGCCCGGCCGCGCCCGGTCTCCGCGCAGCGACGGCGGCAGTTCGCCGACCGCTCCGAGCCAGGACCCGGACGCGGTCCGCGAGGGAAACACGCCGGCGGTGAGGTGCGGCACGGCCACCACTTCCCACTCCAGGCCCTTCGCCGAATGCACGGTCAGCACCTGGACGCGGTGCGGGTCCACCTCGACTTCGCCGGGTGCCAAACCTTTTTCGACCGATTCCGCGGCGGACAGGAAGGCGAGCAGTCCGGTGACGGTGGCCGACGTGCGGTTCGCGTAACCGGCGACGACGTCGGCGAACGCGTCGAGATGTTCACGGCCTGCACTCCCCCGCGCCGACCGGCGCGTCCGGGCCTGCGCTTCGATGCCGATCCCCAGCACCCGTTCGACCTCGGCCACCAATTCGGTGAGCGGCTGCCCGATCCGCTCGCGCAGCGACGCCAACTCCGCCGCCACCGCGGTGATCCGTGCGTAGCCGGCCTGCGAATAGCGTTCGGCGGGGCCGGGATCCGCCAGCGCGTCGGCCAGTCCCGCCTGCTCCGCGTGTTCACCGGGCAGCGCCTCGCCGACGGCGTCGGCCAGAGCGGCCGAGTCCGTGACGGCGCCGGTGGTGCCGTAGCCGGTTCCGATGGCCAGTTCGGACGCTCGCCGCGACAGCGCCGTCAGGTCGGCCGCCCCGATCTGCCACCTCGCGCCGGTCAGCATCCGGACGGCGGCACTGCCCGCCATCGGGTCGGCGACGACCCGCAGCATCGCGATGACGTCGGCCACCTCGGGCGTGTGGAGCAGCCCACCGAGGCCGACCACCTCGACCGGCAGACCCCGCGACCGCAGCACCTCCGCCATCGGTGCCGCGTCGGCGTTGCGGCGGATCAGCACCGCGGCGGTCGGCGGATTCTCGCCCCGGTTCGCCGCGTCCGCGTACTGTTCGGCGATGCGGTCGGCCACCCACTCGCGTTCCTGCACGACGTCACCGGCGAGGGCAAGCCGCACGTCCCCGGGAACGGCCTGCGGTCGCGCCCGCAGCATGCTGACCGCCACGCCCCGCTCCCGCAGGGGCGCCGAGGCCATGTTGGCGAGAGCGAGGGCCTCCGGTGGGTTGCGCCAGCTGGTGAGCAATTCCAGTGTCGGTGCCGGATCCCCGTTCGTCAGAGGGAAATCCGTGGCGAAGCGGGGAAGGTTGGCCGCCGACGCACCACGCCAGCCGTAGATCGACTGCATGGGATCGCCCACCGCGGTGAGCGCGAGTGCGCCGTCGAGTCCGCCGCCGAACAGCGACGACAGCAGCACCCGCTGCGCGTGTCCCGTGTCCTGGTACTCGTCGAGCAGCACCACCCGGAAACGGGTGCGTTCGGCGTGGCCGACGTCGGGGTGGTCCGCGGCCACGCGCGCCGCCAGCGACATCTGACTGCCGAAGTCGAGCGCGCCTTCCCGCCGGAGGGTGTCCGCGAGCCGCTGCACCAGCGGCAGCAGCTCGACCCGGCGGTGCTGGGTGTCGAGGATGTCGAGCAGTTCCTTACCCGGACCGCCGCGCTGCCGCGGACCGGCGGGCAGGGTGTGGACGAGCTTGTCGAGTTCGGTGTGGGCCTCCCGCAGATCGTCCGGTTCGACGAGGTGCTCGGCGAGCTGCCCGGCCAGCGCGAGCACGGCCTCGGTGACGGACGCCGGATTCCGGTCGGTGTCGAGGTCGCCGTCCCACGAGCTGACCACCCGGTGCGCCAGCTGCCACAGTTCCGTCTCCGACAGCAGCGTCGCCGACGGTTCGATGGGCAGCAGGAGCCCGTGCTCGGACAGCAGTCGCCCGGCGTAGGAGTGGTACGTGCCGACCTCCGGTTCGCCGGCGAGGATCCGTGATCGGAGGTCACCGCTCGGGTCGACCCGCCGGAGCAGGTCCGAACCCGCGAGCCGGGCAAGGCGTTTCCTGATCCGGGTGGTCAACTGCTGCGCTGCCTTGCGGGTGAACGTCAGCCCCAGCACCGCCTCGGGGTCGACGACCCCGTTGGCCACCAGCCACACGACGCGGGCGGCCATCGTCTCGGTCTTACCCGCACCCGCCCCCGCGACGACGAGGGTCGGGCCGAGTGGGGCCGCGATGACGGCGGCCTGTTCCGGCGTCGGCGGATGCTGCCCCAGTCCGATCGCGAGTTCCACCGGGTCGATTCGGATGGTCATTCCGCCGTCACCTGCCGTCCCTCGTCGTGCGCGGGACAACTCGTCCGCACCGGGCAGTGCCGGCAACCGTCGTTGACGCGGGCGAGGAATTCCGGCCCCTTGGTGGCGGCGGCCGCCGCGTGGATGACCGCGAGCCACGTCTCGAGGTCCTCGTCCGACAGCGGCGCCTGCACCCGCTGCGTCGCGCCTTCCTTCTTGTGTGGTTTGGCGACGAAGACCAGCCGCGCCCCACCGGGTTTCGACGCCGGCTCCCCGTCGATCGCACCGGTGGCCGCCGCAACCTGATACGCCGCGAGCTGGGCGTGCTGCTGGGCGTCGTCCTTGGTGACGGGTGAGCGGGCGGTCTTCACGTCGACGATCACGGGCCTGCCCTCGGCGTCGCGCTCGAGCCGGTCGATCCGTCCCCGCAGCCGGATCTCCGGGGAGCCCTCCTCCCGCGGCTCGAGGACGCCGTCGACGGCCACCTCGACGCCGACCTCGGTGAGTTCGGACCGGGTGTTCCCGAGCCAGGCGGTGAACGTGGCCAGCATGTCCCGGGTGCGGTCGAGTTCGCGCCGCGAGTACCACTGGGAGCCGAGATCGATCGACTCCCAGGCGTTCTCGAGCGCCCGTTCCACCTGATCGGGTGGGATGCGGCCGGCGAGCGCCTGCACCAGCGTGTGCACGAGCGTTCCCGCGATGGCGTGGGTATTGTCGCCGTCCCTGCCGCCGTGACGTTCGAGCAACCACCGCAGCGGGCAGGTATTGAGCAGGTCGACGGTAGACGGCGACAGCGACACCGGTCCGTCCTCCGCGTTCCACAACGCCACTCCGGTGCTCGGTTCGGCGGTGCCGTACCACTGGTCCGGGTGGGCGCCGCGCACCCCGGCTTCGGCGAGCCGGGCGAGTTGGCGGGCGGCGCGTTCCTGGCGGGTGGGGTCGGAGTCGGCGACGTCCGGATCGCAGACCACGCTGCGCAGTTCCGCGACGAGGGCAGGCAGGGCCAGGACCCGGGTCGCCGGGTCCTCCGCAGGCAAGGCCGCCTCCTCGGCGTCGGAATCCTGTTCTCCGGCGAGCAGTTCGTCGACGAAACGGGAGTGGACGAGATCGGCGTCGCCGCTGGCCGAATCGACCGCCGTGACGAGCAGACTCCGCCTCGCCCGGCTGCACGCCACCAGGAACAGCCTGCGTTCCTCGGCCAGCAGCGGTGCGGTGCGCGACATCCGGTCGGCGGCCGTCTCGCTGCCGTCGGACACGCCGCTCGTGAGGTCGATCAGCGCCTCGGTGCCGAGCAGGCTTCCGCGGGCCCGCAGGGTCGGCCACAGTCTCTCCTGCACACCCGCGACGGCGACGACGTCCCATTCGCGGCCGGCGGCGGAGTGGGCGCTGAGCACCGACACGGCGTCGCCTTGAACGACGGAGACGGTGCGCGCGGTGGGAATCGCCTGCCCGGTCAGGTAGTCGACGAACCCGGCGAGCTGCGCGCGAGGGAGGCGGTCGACGTAACTCGCCGCGGCGTCGAACAGGGCGACCACGGCGTCGAGGTCGCGGTCGGCCTGCGCCCCGATCGGACCGCCGCGGGCGGAGGCCGCCGACCAGCGACGTTCGAGTCCGGTGGCCTGCCACGCCGCCCACAGCACGTCCTCGATGCCGCGCCCGCGTTCGAGCGGAACCTTCGCCTTGCGCAGCACGGACAGCACCCGGTTCAGCGACGCCGCCTCGACGTCGGTCAGCTTCGCCGTGACCCTGCGGGTGCTGTCCGTCTCGCCCACCAGCAGGAGACGAAGCAGCTCCGCGGAGTCGCGGTCGCCGCCGGAGGCGAGCTCGGCGCGCCGCAGACCCCGGCGAAGCCGCCGGAGCGCCACGGGTTCTGCGCCGCCGACCGGGCCTGCGAGCAGGGCGAGCGCGTCCTCGCCCGTGAATTCCTGCCCCGACAGTGCCCGCAGCACCAGCATCAGCCCCGACACCCCGTGCTGACGGGCCAGCGGCAACTCGGACGCCGCGGTGGTGACGGGCACACCCGCACCCAGCAGCGCCCGCCGGAGCGGAGCCAGCGCCCGCGGAACCGAGCGCACGATCACCGCCATCTCCGACCACGGCACCCCGTCGAGAAGGTGGGCGCGGCGCAGGGTGTCGGCGATCAGCGCGGCCTCCTTCGCCGCGGTGCCCAGGACCCGGACCGACGTCCTGCCACCGTCCTGCGAGGGGGTCCAGATCCGGTGCGGCAGATGCCCCGGCAGGCGGGACGTGATCCGGGCCGCGGTGGTCGCGACGTCCGCCGAACTGCGAAAGTTGACCGACAACAGCACCTGCCGGGGATCGCCCTTGTCGGCCAGGTGGGCGAGGAACGTGGGGTCGGCCCCGCGGAACCCGTAGATCGACTGGTCGGGGTCGCCGGCGACGACCGTGGTGCGGGTACCGGTGCCGACGAGCCGGACCAGTTCCGCGGCCTGCGGATCGAGGTGCTGGGCGTCGTCGACGAGCAGGTGCCGCACCCGGTCCCGTTCCGCGCGCAGCAGGTCCGGGTCGGTGGCGAACGCGGTGAGGGCGGCACCGATGAGTTCGGCGGCGTCCAGCGCCGGCGCCGTCGCCTCGGGGGCCTCGACACCCACCGCTCCGCGCAGCAGCATGCCGTACTCGTACCGGGCGGCGAACCTGCCCGCCGCGACCCACTCCGAGCGGTCGTGCCGCCGGCCCAGCTCGATCAGATCTTCCGGACCGAGACCCCGCTCGCTGGAGCGCAGCATGAGGTCGCGCAGTTCGACGGCGAAGCCGCCCAGCGCCAGTGCGGGACGCAGACGTTCGGGCCACATCTCGCTGCCGTCCGCGATGTCGCCCTGCAGCATCTCGCGGAGCACGGCGTCCTGCTCGGCGCCGGTGATGAGGCGCGGCGGCGGATTGCCGTGGGCGGCGGCCTGCAACCGCAGCACCGCGAACGCATAGGAGTGGACGGTACGGACCAGCGGTTCGCGGGTGGCGCGGGGCCCGTGGTGCTCGTCGTGGCCGATGAGAGCGGCGGTGACCTCTTCACGCACCCGGCCTGCGGCTCGCTTCGACTGCGTCAGGACGAGTACCGACTCCGGGTCGTCGCCGCCGGCGATCCGGTCCACCGCGACGTCGACGAGCAGCGACGTCTTGCCGGTTCCCGGGCCGCCGAGCACCTGCCAGGGATTCCACCCGAGACCCAGGGGCGGTGCGGTGAGGACCCGCCGGGTGGAGTCGTCCCACACCCGCGCCGGGCGGTCGGGGCTCGGGCGGTGCACCAGCCGGGCCCGGGGAGCCGACGTCCTGGTGCGCACCGCCGATTCCGTCATGGGCAGCATTCCACCAGAACGGTCCGACATCTCCCGCGGCGGCCCGATCCGGCATCATGGGTCACGTGTCAGCACTGAATACGTACCTGTTCGGCGCCGAGGACGGCACGGAGATCCTCGCCCTGCACGGACTCACCGGTCACGGCAGACGGTGGGAGGCACTGGCCACCGACCAGCTGCCCGACGCCCGGTGGATCTCCCCCGACCTGCTCGGGCACGGCCGCTCGACGTGGTCGCCGCCGTGGAACCTCGAGGCCCATGTCGCGAGCCTCGTCGACACCCTCGACGCGCACGCCCGGGGACCGGTCCTGGTGGTGGGCCACTCGTTCGGTTGCGCCCTGGCGCTGCACCTGGCGCGCGCGGTCCCCGGCCGCGTGCGCGGCCTCGTGCTGCTGGACCCCGCGATCGGGCTCGATCCCGTGCAGATGCAGTCGGTGGCCGATCTCACCATCTCCTCCCCCGACTACACCGACGTCGAGGAGGCCCGGTCCGACAAGCTGCACGGCTCGTGGGGCGAGGTGGCCCGCGACGTCCTCGACGAGGAAATCGCCGAACACCTGGTGCCCCTCGGGAACGGCCGGGTCAACTGGCGGCTGTCCACCCCGGCCGTCGTCACCGCCTGGGGCGAACTGGCCCGCGAGGCGGTCCTGCCGCCCGCGCATCTGCCGACCGTGCTCGTGCAGGCGTCGAAGGTGCAGCCGCCGTACGTCACACCCGAGTTCCGCGCGGCGCTCGCCGACCACCTGGGCGACAACCTCAACGCCGTCGACCTCGACTGCGATCACATGGTGCCGCAGGCCCGGCCGGACGAGGTGGCCGAGCTCATCCGCACACTTCTCTGATGGTCGCGACGACGGAGGAACAGGTCGAGGCGGTCCGTGCGCTGGTCGCGTCGATTCCTCCCGGCCGGGTGGCCACCTACGGCGACATCGCCGCGGCGGCCGGGCTGTCCAGTGCGCGGACGGTGGGCTGGATCATGCGCACCGACTCCGCCGACCTGCCCTGGCACCGCGTGCTGGGCGCCTCGGGGCGGCCTGCGCCGCACCTCGCGCACAAGCAGATCGCGAAGCTCGAACTCGAGGGTGTGCCCATTCGGGACGGCCGCGTGGATCTCGCGGCGGCTCGGTACCGGTTCGATCCGCCCGGCTGACGGTCCACCGGCTCAGCAGGTGCTCGGCGCGGGGTCGCCGCGGAACCTGGCGTCCATCCAGTCCAGCCCCTGGGGCAGGCCCAGCGCCGCCGCCGACAGATGGTCGGGTGTCGGCGTGAGCAGCGTCTGCACCGGCGTGCCCGCGTCGCAGTACCTTCGCAGGGTGGCGTCGATCGAATCGACCGGGATCAGCGCGTCCGTCGGACTGTGCCACTCGAAGATCGGTGTGGTGGGCACGCCCGGATACAGCTCCAGGCTGTTCTCCTCCATCACCTTCCACGCTTCCGGGTCGTCCATGAAATTCTGGTTGTCGGTCATTTCCGAAGCGCTGTGCCCGATTCCGAACAGCATGATCTCGTTGGTGCATCCGTTGCCGATCATCTGCTTCATCCGGCGGCCCTCGTCGTTGAGCTGGCCGCTGACGTCGACGCGATCCGGGTATTCGCGTTCCAGACCCAGCGCGGCTGCCATCGCGAGACCGAACGCGGGGTGCGGATTGGTGCCGAGCGCCTCCGCCATCTTCACCAGGTTCATCGGGGTTCCGCCCTCGGCCGCGCCGACGATGTTCAGTTCGGGGGCGTAACTCGGCGCCAGCGCAGCAGCCCATGCCGTCGCCATGCCGCCACCGGAATAGCCGCCCAGTCCGACCTTGCTGTTCTGCACCTGCAGTTCGGGGACCCGCTGGACTGCTCGGACGCCGTCCAGCGTGATCTGGCCGCCGAGTTTGGCTGCGCCGTACGCCATCCGCGGTCCCAGATGGTCGGGCAGCGCTACCGCCCACCCGCGCGCGAGAGCGATGTTGAGGCCGGCGGCCTCCCGGATCTGGTGCAGGGGGTCGGTGGTGTAGAGCTCGGTGACGATCTTGCACTTGTTGCCCAGCGAATTGATGATGTGCTGGTACGACACCAGCGGCCCGTCCGGAACGTGGTTCGGCGGCAGCACGTACGTGGTGTTCGCCGCGATCGGCCTGCCCTCGGAGTCGGTGGTCCGGAACAGCAACTCCCACATCGCACTACCGGGGAAGTAGTACGACGGTGGAAGCTGGCGGATCTTCAGCACGTCGCCCGGGGCGTGGTCGGCGATGTCCGTGGGTTGTATGTAGAACGGGTCCGGGTCGGCGACCGGGAAGATCGCGTCGGCAGCGGATGGTGTCGGCAAGGGCGGCAACGGCACCAGTGGTTGCGCCGCGGAAGTTCCCGCGCCCGAGAGGGCGGCGGTCAGCGCGAGGACCGAGCCGACTGCGGCGGTGCCGATGGATCTGCGGAACAACGAGCCCATGACATACCCCACAATTCAGCGACGGGTCGACGGCATCACTATGCCAGAGCGTCGATAAAGATCCGCTCCTTTCCCGGTACCGAAGTGGTCTCTGACCGATACTTCGATTCACAGATACTTTTCCGCCACATGCCCGCGCGTCAGACGACGAGCGCCGGCCTCACGGCCATCGACGCGTCGGCGGACACGACCAGGGTGGCAAGGACATTCACGGCGGCGGTCAGTTCGGACACCGGCCGCGTGAACGGCATCCGCTGATGGTCGTCGAACAGGTGGCCGGTGCCGAACCGCGGCCCGGGCGCCAGCAGCAGGCCCCTCGACCGCGCGGCCGCGACGAGGTCCGTCGAACTCGTACCGGCCGGCAGCGTGCACCACAGGGACAGTCCGCCGGCGGGCAGCACGTAGCTCCACCCGGGCAACCGCTCGTCGACCGCCGCCGCGAGCGCGTCCCGCTGCGCCCGGAGGTCGCGGCGGCGCCGCGCGACCAGCCGGTCGTGCCAGGCGAACAAGCGCACGGCCGCAAGCTGATCCAGCACCGAGACCGACAGTTGCCTGCGGGCCATGATCTTGGCCATCTGCGCGGTACGTGCCGCCTCCGCCCGCACCCAGCCGATGCGGATGCCTCCCCACACGGTCTTGCTGAGGCTGCCGATCGCCACGGTCGCCGACTCCGGGACCGGAACGCCGAACGGCTCGAGGTCGTCCGGACCGTCCAGCACGATCTCCGCCGCCACCTCGTCCACGACGGTCACCACTCCGTGGCGGGCGAGGGTCGCGGCCAGCCGCCGTCTGCCGCCGGGCGTAGCCCTGGCTCCCGACGGATTGGAGAAGTCCGGCATCACATACGCCACCGTGGGGGCGCTCTGCCGGGCGGCCCGGTCCGCGTCGGCGACGAACGCGTCCGGGTCGGTCGCGTCGATCGGCACCGGAACGGGTCTGCCGCCGGCGGCCTGCACGGATTCGACCGCGCCGGGATAGGTCGGGTGTTCGATCAGGACACGGTCACCCGCCTCGACCAGTGCCTCGAACACCACCTCGGTGGCGTCGCCCGCGCCGCCGGTGACGAGGATCTGATCCGCGGTGGTCGGTCGACCGCGGCGCGTGTAGTGGCCCGCTATCGCCGCCCGGAGTGTGGTCAGTCCCCCGGGGTGGTATCCGTGCTGGGGCATGAAGCGGGGCAACTCGTCGACGGCGTCGAGGTACGCCTCCCTGAGTTCGGGAGCGGCCGCGGGGGCGGCGTTGACGAGGTCGATCACACCGTCGACCGGCGCCCCGACCATACTGCCCCAGGCAGGCGGACCCGACGGCATGGCGACGAATGTTCCCGACCCGTGCCGCGCCGACGCCCAACCCGCCTCTCTCAGTTCGCGATAGGCGGCGCTGACGGTCACCCGGCTGAGCCGGAGTTCCTCCGCGAGGGCCCGTTCGGCGGGAAGCCGGACTCCGGCGGCCAGAGATCCGTCGGCGACCCGCTCGCGGAGGGCGTCCGCGAGCCCGCGGTACAGCGGTTGCCCACCGGCGGGCGCCGCACCGAGCAGCACCGCCAATTCGGCCGCGGAGACGGTTCGGACCGGTTCGCTGCTCATACAGGCCACTTTGCCACAGAGGACTGGACAATTGCGGTCCACTTCGGGCGGACAATCGGTACATGCTGGTAATTGGAATCCTCTTGGCCCTCAGCCTGGCGTCAGTGGCCTGGCTCTGCGTCAGCACGGCGCAGGGCGGACGGTCCGGGCTCGCCGGTCCTCCGCGCAGCCACCTGCACAGCGACTGAGGGTGTGCGGCAGCATGAGGGAATGAACTCTGCCGCGCCCGTTCACGCGATAGTCCTCGCCGGTGGACGAGCCACTCGAATGGGCGGCGTCGACAAACCGGCCGTGGTGGTCGGCGGACGCCGGATGCTCGACACCGCTCTCGACGCCGTCGACGCCTGTGAGCGCATCGTCGTCGTGGGACCTCGCCGCGTCGACCTCGATTCGACGGTGCTCCAGACGCAGGAGACCCCGCCGGGTGCCGGCCCGGTCGCCGGGGTGGCCGCCGGGCTGGCCGTCCTCGACGCCGAACCGGACGACCGGGTGATCCTGCTCGCGTCGGACCTGCCGTTCGCCGAACCGGCGATGGCCGAGACCCTCGCCGCCGCCGTGCAGGACGCCGATGCCGTGTTCGCGGTCGACGAGACCGGCCGCCTGCAATTCCTGTTGTCCGCGTGGCGTGTCGGCGCGCTCACCGACCGGCTCCGCGCGCTCGGCTCCACCGTGAACCAGCCCATGAAGGCCCTCGTTCCGGAATCGTTCGACACGGTGCTCTTCCGCGGCGTCACCGACTGCGACACCCCGGAGGACGTCGAGCGGGCCCGGAGCACGGCCGCGGCGGCACCCGTCACCATCGCCGAGGCCCGCGCCGCGATCCTGGCCGCGGTCCGCCCGCTGCCACCGCGCGCCGCGGCGCTCGGCCGCTCGCTCGGCGCCGCGCTCGCCGAGCCGCTGCTCGCCGCCGAAGCCCTGCCGCGCATCGCGGTGTCCGCCATGGACGGGTACGCCGTCGCAGGCGACGGTCCGTGGGTGCTGCGCGACGCCATCCGGTACGCCGGCAGCGACGAGGACCTCGAACTGGCGGAGGGCGAGGCCGCGCGGATAGCGACGGGGGCGCACCTGCCCAGCGGCGCCACCACGGTCGTCCGAGACGAATTCGCGGTGACGACAAACACTTCCGAAGGGCCTCGACTGTCCCGGAGAGACGACGCGCCCGTCCGCGACGACGCGCGGCGACGCGGTGAGGACTGGCACGAGGGGCACCGGCTCGCGGCGGAGGGGACGGCCGTCACCCCTGCCCTCGTCTCCGCTGCCGCGAGCGCGGAAGTGACCACCGCCGGGGTGCGCGGGCCGGTCCGCGCACACGTCGTGGTGACGGGTGACGAGATCCGGCGTGACGGCCCGCTGCGGCACGGGCAGACCCGGGATGCCCTGGGACCCGTTCTCCCCCACTTCCTCTCGTGGTGTGGCATCCGCACGGTCGCCGACACGCACCTGCGGGACACCTCCGACAGCTTCGACGAGCTGTTCCGCGAAGTCCGCCGGCCCGACCTGATCGTGATCGTGGGAGCCACCGGCGGCGGCGCGGCCGACCAGCTGCGTGCGGCGCTCGACCGTGCGGACGCCCGGATCGTGGTGGGAAGGGTGCGGTGCCGACCGGGCGGTTCGCAGGTGACCGCCCTGCTGCCCGACGGCCGGGTGGTGCTCGGTCTGCCCGGCAACCCGTACGCCGCGGTCGTGACACTGCTGACCACGGTTCCGTCGATCGCGACCGCGCTCACCGGTCGCACCCCGGCACCGGTTCAGCTGGGGCGCATCGCGAATGCGTCCGAGGTCAGCGGTGACGCCACCCGCATCCTGCCCGCAGTCCCGCAACCGGACGGCACGTGGCGCGTCGACCCCGGAATCCGGACCGCGCATCTCGCGGGTCTGCTCGAGCGCGACGCGCTGGCGCTGGTCCCGGTGGGGGCCGTCGACGGCGATCTGGCCGAGCTGGTGCCGCTACCGCGCTGACCGGACGGTTCAGCGCTGGTACGACAAGGCGCGGACCGCGGCCGGGATTCCACTGCGGTAGCGCTCCGCGACGAGATCGACGATCGCCGGATCGACGCCGAGCGGCTCGCCGACCCCGTCCGCACCCGCCTCGGCGAGGCGGGCGTGGAACAGTCCGTGGGCCAGGAGGTACGACGCGACGAACACCCGCTTCTCACCGCCCGCCCGCAATCCGGCGACCACGTCGGGGACGCGCGGCTGGGCGGTCGCGACGTAGCCGATCCGGACCCGCGACGCGACCAGTTCCGACAGCATCGCCGCGGCGCGCCGGACGTCGCGCAGCGCCCGGGGGTCGGAAGAGCCGGCCGCGGCGAGGACGACCGCGTCGCCGGGCCGCCAGCCCGCGTCGACGAGACGCCGCAACAGGACGTCCGCGAGAACGGGGTCCGGTCCCAGAGCCCGGGTGACGGCGACGGAGGGATGACCGCTGTCGGCGACCTCCCGCGGAACATCGGTGTGCACGTGATAGCCCGACGCGAGGAACGCCGGCACCACGACGGCGGGCCCGGTGATGTCGCGGAGCACCTCGGCGGGTGACGGCCCGAGAACGTCCACGAAGGACACCCGGGTCGGTCCGACCTGCTCGGCGACGGCGTCGGCGAGCGCGGCGATCATCTCCACGCCCCGGGGACTGCGCGTTCCGTGTGCCACCAGTACCAGTGCTGTCTCGTTCAACGCTGTCTCGTTCATTGCTGTCCCTCCTCACGTGAATCGATGCAGTCGACGGGATCGAGCGCGAGGCGATATCCCCGCTTGACCACCGTCTGCACTGCCTTCGGTGCGCCCAGGGACGCGCGCAGTCTGGCCACCGCCGTCTCCACGGCGTGCGTATCGCCGCCACCGCCGGGCAGTGCCGCGAGCAGTTCGTCCCGGGGGACGACCCGGCCGGGCCGGGCGCCGAGCGTGCGCATCAGCGACATCGCGGCGGGCGGCAGCTGGCGCACCTCGCCGTCGACGACGACGCAGCCGCCGCGGATGCTCAGCTCGTGTCCGGCGGTGTGGATCTTGTTCGCCCGCCGCGGCAGCTCGTCGGCGATGTGCCGGGCGAGCGCACCCAGCCGCGAGCGTGCCGGCATCGTCGTCGGAACCTCGAGTTCGCGGAGCGGTCCGGCGGTGACCGGTCCGACGCAGGCCGCGAGGACCCGGTGCCGGAACGAGTGCAGCACCATCTCGATCATTCCGGTCTCCTTGGCGCGGGTCAGCAGCGAGGCCACCGCCGGCGCGCTGGTGAAGCTGACCGCGTCGAGACCACCGGAGGCGATCAGTTCGATCATCCGGTCCATCGGGGCCTGGTCCTCGAGCGGCGTCCACCGGTACACGGGGACGGCGATCACGTCGGCGCCCGCGCAGCGGAGCACCTCGCAGAAGTCCGCGACCGGCTCCCATTCCGTGGTGGCCCCGTGCAGCTGCACCGCGATGCGTTTGCCTTCGACTCCCTCACCGAGCAGGTGATCGAGCACTTCCGCCGACGACTCCGACGCGGGTGACCACTCTTCCCGCAGGTCAGCCGCCCGGATCGCGCCCTTCGCCTTCGGTCCGCGGGCCAGCAGCCGGCTCGACGCCAGGGCCCGGCCCAGCTCCTCCGCTTCACCCCAGCCGTCCGCGGCCTCCATCCAGCCGCGGAAACCGATCCCGGTGGTCGCGACGACGATCTCCGGCGGGTTGTCGATGATCTGCCTCGTGACGCGCTCGAGTTCCGTGTCGTCGGCCAGCGGGATGATGCGGATCGCCGGAGCGTGCACCACGGTGGCACCCCGCCGCGTCAGCAGCGTGGCGAACTCTTCCGCACGCCGAGACGCCGTGATCCCGATCGTGAACCCGCACAGCGGCGCCGCGTCGTTCACGCGTGCGTGCTGTGGACCTGGACGACGCCGGCCCACACCCGCACGTCGTACACGGGCAACCGCACCGACTCGTCGTCGAGGCAGCGACCGTCGACCAGCGAGAACACCTGCTTGAGCAGCGGCGACGCCACGGTGGGCTCCCCGGCCCGGTCACCCACGAGGCCGCGGGACATCACGGCCGCGCGTCCGAACGGGTCGATGTTGCCCACGGCGTGCAGGGATCCGTCCTCGAGAAGGAACAGCGCCACCTGCTCCCCGCCCCGCAGCAGCACCGCCACCCCGAGACCGGGGATCAGCTGGCTGAGCGGACACGCGGATGTCCATTCGAGACGGCCCGACTTGACGCTCTCGAACCTGGTTCCACTGGCACTGTGGACGTTCATGTCGACGACGGTCATCACAGTCCTCCTTCGGGCTGGTGTGTATCCGTGCTTGGATACATCGTTCGTGGTGGGTGTTTCCGCTGCGTTAAGCGGGGATTACTCCGATGTAGAAGCTGCGAATTTCGGCATCCCCATCAACACCGGCACCTTCCGGACACCCGTGTCGTCGAACGCGACGGTCGGATCGGCCTCTTCGGGTGCGTTGACAAACGACACGAACCGCGACAACTTCTCCGGGTCCTCGAGCACACCCGCCCACTCGTCCTTGTAACCCAGGACGTGCTTGGCCATGGCCGCCTCGAGTTCGGCGGCGATGCCCAGGCTGTCCTCGCAGACCACGGCCTTGAGGTGGTCGAGTCCGCCGTCCAGCGATTCGACCCACGGCGCGGTGCGCTGCAGCCGGTCCGCGGTGCGGATGTAGAACATCAGGAAGCGGTCGATGTAGCGGATCAGCGTCTCGTCGTCGAGGTCACCGGCGAGCAGCACGGCGTGCTTCGGCGTCATGCCGCCGTTGCCGCCGACGTAGAGGTTCCAGCCGTTCTCGGTGGCGATGACGCCGACGTCCTTGCCGCGCGCCTCGGCGCATTCGCGGGCACAGCCCGACACACCGAACTTGATCTTGTGCGGGGACCGCAGGCCGCGGTACCGGTTCTCCAGGTCGACCGCCATCCCCACGGAGTCCTGCACGCCGTACCGGCACCACGTGGATCCGACGCAGCTCTTCACGGTGCGCAGCGACTTGCCGTACGCCTGGCCCGACTCCATGCCGGCGTCGACGAGACGCTTCCAGATCGCGGGCAGCTGCTCGACGCGGGCGCCGAACAGGTCGATCCGCTGACCGCCGGTGACCTTCGTGTACAGGCCGAAGTCGCGGGCCACCTCGCCGATGACGATGAGCTGTTCGGGCGTGCATTCGCCGCCGGGCATCCGCGGCACCACCGAGTAGGTGCCGTTCTTCTGGATGTTGGCCAGGAAGTGGTCGTTCGTGTCCTGCAGTCCCGCCTGGTTGCGGTGCAGAATGTGGTCCGAGTCGGTGGACGCCAGGATCGACGCGACGACGGGCTTGCAGATGTCGCAGCCCGAGCCCGTTCCGTACTTCGAGATCAGTGCGGAGAACGTGCGCGTGTCGGTGGCCTGCACGATCTCGAACAGCTCGGCACGGGACTGCTCGAAGTGCTCGCAGAGCGCCTTCGACATCACCACTCCGGACGAGGCGAGCAGCTGCTTGATGGTGGGCAGGCAGCCGCCGCACGTCGTGCCGGCGTTGGTGCAGCTCTTGACTTGCGCGATGTCGCAGGCACCCTCGGCGATGGCGCCGCAGATCGCGCCCTTGGTGACGCCGTTGCAGGAGCACACCTCGGCGTCGTCGGGCAGGGATCCGGCGCCGGGCTTCTCCCCCGCGGGCGAGATGAGCGAGGCCGGATCGCCGGGCAGTTCGCGGCCGACGAGGGGACGCAACGACGCGTACGCGGAGGCGTCGCCGACCAGGATGCCGCCGAGCAGCGTCTTCGCGTCGTCGGACACGACGAGCTTGGCGTAGGTGCCCTTGGCGGCGTCGCTGAGAACCACCTCGAGCGCGCCGGGGGTCTGGGCGTGGGCGTCGCCGAAGCTGGCGACGTCCACACCCATCAGCTTGAGCTTGGTGGACAGGTCGGCGCCCGGGAACTCCGCCGCCCCGCCGAGCAGCCGGTCCGCGACGATCTCCGCGGTGGTGTAGCCGGGAGCGACGAGGCCGTAGCACTTGCCCTCCACCGCGGCGCACTCGCCGACCGCGTAGATGTTCTCGTCCGACGTGCGGCACCCGAGGTCGGTGATGATCCCGCCCCGCTCGCCGACGTCGAGTCCGGCGTCACGGGCCAGCTGGTCCTGCGGCCGCACACCCGCGGAGAACACCAGCAGCGCGGCCTCGATCACCGAGCCGTCGGACAGTTCGACGCTGATCCCGTCCGGGCCCTCGGTGATGCCTGCGGTGCCGACGCCCGTGTGCACGGTGAGACCCAGGTCGGTGACGAGGTTGGCCAGCAGCGCGCCGCCGCCCTCGTCCACCTGCAGCGGCATCAGCCGGGGAGCGAACTCGACGACGTGCGGGGTCATGCCCATCAACTTGAGCGCGTTCGCGGCCTCCAGTCCGAGCAGACCGCCACCGACCACGACGCCGACGGCGCCGGGCCCGGCCGCGTCGGCACGCTTCCGGATGCCGTCGAGGTCGGCCAGCGTGCGGTAGACGAAGCACTCCGGCCGGTCGTGGCCGGGGATCGGCGGCACGAACGGGTACGAACCGGTGGCCATCACCAGGGCGTCGTACCCGACGACCTCGCCCGAATCGGTGGTGACCTTGCGGGCCTCCCGATCGATGGTCGCGGCCCGGCGGCCGATCCGGAGGTCGACGAGCGCGTCGTCCGGGTAGTCGTTACCCGCGAGCGCAAGCTCCTTGGGGTCCCACGCCCCCACGTAGGAGGACAGTCCCACCCGGTCGTACGCGGGGAGGGGCTCCTCGCAGAGCACCGTCACCGACCAGTCGTCCGACTCGTCGCGTGCCCGCAACGCCTCGACGAATCGATGTCCGACCATTCCGTGTCCGATGACCACTGCTGACTTGCGGCTCATGCCGTCACTCCTTCTAGCTGAATTACTCGGGTTCATGCGGTACTGCGGGAGGTCACGCCGAGACGGACACCTTTTCGTCGTCGCCGTCGGTGACGGGGAGACCACTGGTGACGGACGGGCGGCGCAGGAAGACGAACCAGGTGACGAGGATGCAGGCGAGGTAGAAGGCGAGGAACACCCAGAACGCCATGGTCGCCGACTTCGCGGCGCCGCCGTAGGACGCGCGGAGCACCAGGTTGATTCCGACGCCGCCGAGGCCGCCGATGGCGCCGGCGAAGCCGATGAGGGCTCCGGACATCGCCCGCGACCACGCCGCCTTGGCCTCTCGGCTCAGTCCTTCCAGCCCCTGCGCCTTGGCCTCGAAGATCGACGGGATCATCTTGTAGACCGAGCCGTTGCCGATGCCCGCCAGCAGGATCAGGGTGATGAAGCCGAACACGAACGCCACCAGCACGCCGGCCGTGGCCGCGCCGGGCGTGCCGTCGTCGACGGTGCCCGCGGTCACCAGCACTGCGGCGGCGAGCGCCATGGCGACGAAGGTGTAGAGCGTGATCTTGCCGCCGCCGATGCGGTCGGCGAGCTTGCCGCCCATCGGCCGGGCGATGGAGCCGAGCAGCGGTCCGATGAAGGCGATCTGCGCGGCGTGCAGGGCCGCCGCCGCGGGCGTGGCGCCACCGGCGAGGAAGTTGATCTGCAGCACCTGACCGAACGCGAAGCTGAATCCGATGAACGATCCGAACGTGCCGATGTAGAGGAAACTGATGACCCACGAGTGGGAGAACTTCAGTGCCTTTGCCATCGCCCGGAGGTCGGACTTCTGGTTGCCGAGGTTGTCCATGAACAGGGCCGCTCCGACCGCGGCGACGGCGATGAAGACCAGGTAAACGGCGCACACGATCCAGGGGTCCGTGTTGCCGACGGTGGCGATCACGAGCAGACCGACGACCTGGATCACCGGGACGCCGATGTTGCCGCCGCCCGCGTTGAGACCGAGTGCCCAGCCCTTGAGCCGCTGCGGGTAGAACGCGTTGATGTTGGTCATCGACGAGGCGAAGTTGCCACCGCCGACGCCGGCGAGTGCGGCGACGAGGATGAACGTCGTGTACGAGGCCCCCGGGTTCATCATCAGGTAGAGGGTGAACAGCGTCGGGACGAACAGGACGAGGGCGCTGAAGACGGTCCAGTTGCGGCCACCGAAGCGGGCCGTCGCGACCGTGTACGGGATTCGAAGGATCGAGCCGACGAGGGTGGGAACGGCGACGAGGAAGAACTTGCCCGCCGCGTCGATCCCGTAGATGTCGGTCGGCATGAACAGCACCATGACGGACCAGATCGACCAGACGGAGAAACCGACGTGCTCAGCGACTACCGACCAGATCAGGTTCCGCTTGGCGATGTCCTTGCCGCCCGCCTCCCAGGCGTCGACGTCTTCCGCGTCCCAGTGCTCGATGTAGTGCTTCTTCACCCGGGCCTCCTCGTTGTGTGGGAGACCCAAAGGTAGAAAACCGGTGTTGCGGCGGTGCTGCGGTCGGTGACCGGGGCGTCAACTGATCCTCACTTTTCGGCTGGGCCGATGTGAGGTTTCCTGCATGTTTCCTAGACGTGTCGAAGAGCGTCCACGGGCTCCGATTCGACGTGCCAGCTGTCCTCGAGCATGCGCGGCTTGCACGCCTGGAACGCTGCTATGAGCAGGATCACCACGCCGAACGTCAGGAATCCGAACGACACGGTCCACCCGCCGGACGCGTCGTGGAACACGCCGAACAGCAGCGGACCGAGGCACGCGACGGCGTAGCCCACCCCCTGGGTGAAACCGGACAGCGTCGACGATCCGATGTGGGTGCGCGTGCGCAGATTGATCAGTGTCAGCGCCATCGGGAAGGTACTGGGCCCGAGGCCGAGCAGCACGATCCACAGGATGGGCGCGCTCATGGGTGCGAACAGCAGGCCGCTGAACGACACGAGGTAGCAGACCGCGCACCCGATCACGATCGGGAACGGGTTGCGCATGCGCGCGCACAAGGTGGGGGCACCGAACGCCGCGACCAGACCCATGAACGAGAACAGCCCCACCATGGCACCGCCGAACGCCTCGCTCGCGCCTGCGTCGGAGAGGATGTCGGGAATCCAGGTGAACATCGAGTACGTGATCATCGACGTCATCCCGAACATGCCGGCCATCCCCCAGCCGACGGGCGACCGCCACGCGTTTCCGTGTGGGCGTTCCGCCGCGCCGTCCGAAGAGGGCGCGGCCACCACGACCACCGCGCGTCGCCGTGCCCGCGTGAGCAGGAGGATCCACGGCACCGCGGCGGCGAAGCCGAGGAAGGCCCAGATCCCGATCGACATCCGCCAGCCGAACGCCTCCGCGAGCGGGACCGCGACGAACGCGGGCGCGATGGTGCCGATCTGCACGCCGACGATGTACACCGAGCTCATCACGGCCAGCCGGTCGGAGAAGTACCGCTTGACGAGCGGGGGAATCACCACGTTGCCGATTCCCATGCCGGCGAGCGCGAGCGCCGACAGCGCGAGCAGCGACCAGGTGTCGCTCATCAGCGCCCTCGTCAGCATGCCCACCGCCGCCATCAGCATGGCGACGAGCGCGGTCCGTTCCAGGCCCCATCGCTTGGCGATGAGCGGCGTTCCGAGCCCGAACAGCGCGAACATCGCCGTCGGGACCATCCCGAACACCCCGACGATCGTCGGCGAGAACCCGATGTCCTCCCGGATCTGGGAGGCCAGCGGGCTGAACGACGTGACCGCCAGTCTCAGGACGAGAGCCGACATGGCGATCGCGCAGAAGACGAGGAGGCGGCCGCGTAGAAGAGTCACGAGAGAAATCATAGGATGACAGGATGACCTTTGGAAAACCCGTGCGCCGCTCGAGTCTCATCTCACAGGTGACCGAGCAGCTGCGCGACGAGATCTGCAGCGGCCGGTGGGGGGTGGGCGCGAAGATCCCCACCGAGACCGCGCTGTCCGAACTCACCGGAACAGGCCGCAACACCGTCCGTGAGGCAGTGCAGGCCCTCGTCCACACCGGGCTGCTGGAACGGCGGCAGGGATCGGGCACGTACGTCGTCGCCACCTCCGACGTCGGGGGCACACTCGGCAAGTACTTCGCAGGCGCGCACGAGCGCGACGTCACGGAACTGCGGCAGGCGCTCGACGTCACCGCGGCCGCCCTCGCCGCCCGGCGACGCACCCCGGACGACATCACCCGACTGCAGAACCTGCTCGACGAGCGGTTCCGATGCTGGGCCGAATCCGACACCGAGGCCGCGGTCGAGGCCGACATCACCTTGCACCGCGCGATCGTCGAGACGAGCCACAACGCCGTGTACCTCGAGTTCTACGACTCGCTGCTGCCCTCGATCGCCCAGACCGTCGACCGGCACGTGCACGCGACGGGGGCGGGATTCCACGACGAGCACCGGCACCTGATCCAGGCGATCGTCGACGGCGACGAGACCGCGGCGACCACCGCCGCCCGCGACCTGTTCGCCGAGTTGCTCACCACCTAGAGCAGGAGGCGCACCACGTCGGCGGTGCGGGCGAGCCCGGGGAACGCCTCCGCGGTCGACCGCGGGTGCAGCACGTGGACGGCGAGCCGGAACAGCACCGCCCGCAGCAGCATCTGCGGCCACTCGGGCAGGTCTTCCCACCGCCCGATGAGCGCCTCGTCGGCCCCGCCCCAGGAGATGGCGTCCACCACCGCCACCGCCGCCGCCCAGGACGCGGGACGCCAGTACGGCGTGATGTCGGTGATCCCCGGCGCGAGCGCACCGGCGAACAGGACGGTGCCGAACAGGTCTCCGTGGACGAGCTGATCCGGGCACGTGACGGGCTTGCGCAACGTCGCCAGCCCGGTGATCAGATCGAGGCTCTTGCGACCGTCCGGGGACGGGTTCTCGAGCTGATCGGCGCCCTTCGCGCTGCGTAACGGGATCTTCTCCCAGGCCGCCCGGTCCGCCGCGACGAACACGTCGACCTCCGCCCACGGCGCGACCGGGGGCTGCACCAGGAACCGGGGACGGTCGAGTTGCGAGGTGGCGGCGTGCAGCCGCCCCGACATCGACACGACCTCGTCGTGACGCGGTTCGGGTGTGCCCTCGATGAACGTGTCGGCGCGCCACCCGGACACCACGTACCGGCCGTCGGTGGACCGCACGGGACGCGCGAGCCGCACCCCGTCCACCTCGAGCGTCTCGCGGACCTTGGCGGACCACGCGGCGCGCGCGTGATCGGCGACGGCTGACAGGACTACGTCTCCACAGAGCCACCCGCCGTCCCAGTCCGCACCGAGTGGGATGGGCTCGACTTCCCGGAGGCCGAACGTGGAGCACACGTGCTGAGGGGGTTGGCCGGTGCTCACGCACTCAACGCTACCGCCGGGTGGGCCGGTGACCGCGCAAGGCGCGCTGGCGGGCGGGGGTCAGTAGACGGGCAGGCTCGTATCCACCTGCTTCGCCCACGCGATCACGCCGCCCTGCAGATGGGTCGCGTCGGAGAAGCCGGCCTTCTTCAGCGCGGCCAGCGCCTCCGCCGACCGCACGCCGGTCTTGCAGTGCAGCACGATCGGCTTGTTCTGCGGAAGCTCCGACAACGCCTCCCCCGACAGGATGCGGTCCTTCGGGATCAGCACCGCACCGGGCAGGTGGACGATGTCCCATTCGACGGGCTCGCGCACGTCGATCAGCTCGATCTCCTTGCCGGAGTCGAGGAGGTCGCGCAGCTCCGTGGCGGTGATCGTCGAACCGGCCGCCGCGGCCTGCCCCTCGTCGGACACCACGCCGCAGAACGCGTCGTAGTCGATCAGTTCGGTGACCGGAGTCCGCGCCGGATCCCGGCGCAGCGCGATGGTGCGGTACGTCATGTCGAGCGCGTCGTAGACCATCAGCCGTCCGAGCAGCGATTCGCCGATGCCGGTGATCAGCTTCACCGCCTCGGTGGCCATGATCGAGCCGATCGACGCGCACAGCACACCGAGCACGCCGCCCTCGGCGCACGACGGCACCATGCCCGGCGGGGGCGCCTCCGGGTAGAGGTCGCGGTAGTTGAGTCCGCGGCCGTTCGGCGCGTCCTCCC
>JBCEBZ010000062.1:0-4933 GCA_039206675.1 Rhodococcus sp. (in: high G+C Gram-positive bacteria)
GATCGGCATCGGCGCGCAGTTCGGCGGCAAGTACTTCTGCCACGACGTCCGCGTCATCCGGCTCCCCCGCCACGGCGCCTCGCTGCCCGTCGCTCTCGCCGTGTCCTGCTCCGCGGACCGCCAGGCCAAGGCGAAGATCACCCCCGAGGGCGTCTTCCTCGAGCAGCTGGAGTTCAACCCGGGCCGGTTCCTCCCCGAGGTCACCGACGCCCAGCTCGACGCCGAGACCGACGGCGTCTCCGGCACCGGCAAGGGCGCCGCCGTGAAGATCGACCTCACCAAGCCGATGCCCGAGATCCTCGCCGAGCTGTCCAAGCACCCGGTGAAGACCCGGCTGTCGCTCACCGGCCCGCTCGTCGTCGCCCGCGACATCGCCCACGCCAAGATCAAGGAACGCCTCGACGCCGGCGAGGACATGCCGCAGTACCTCAAGGACCACCCGGTGTACTACGCCGGTCCGGCCAAGACCCCCGACGGCATGGCGTCCGGTTCCTTCGGCCCCACGACCGCCGGTCGGATGGACTCCTACGTGGATCAGTTCCAGGCCGCGGGCGGCTCCATGGTGATGCTCGCGAAGGGCAACCGGTCGAAGCAGGTCACCGACGCCTGCAAGTCCTACGGCGGCTTCTACCTCGGGTCCATCGGCGGTCCCGCGGCGCGGCTCGCCCTCGACTGCATCAAGAAGGTCGAGATCGTCGAGTACGAAGAGCTCGGCATGGAAGCGGTCTGGAAGATCGAGGTCGAGGACTTCCCCGCCTTCATCGTCGTCGACGACAAGGGCGAGGACTTCTTCGCCGGCGTGTCCACCCCCACCCTCACCATCGGCAAGCGCCCCGGGCTGTAGGCGGCTTCGCCGCCCGTGAGTGGTTAAGGAGTCTCTGGACTCGTCAACCACTCACGGGCGCTACGCGCCTACCGCGATCTCGATGACCGGATTCTTCGCCGGGTCGAGTCGGCCGAGAAGGGTCTGCAGCGTGTCGCGGTCGGTGGCGACGCACCCTTCGGTGGTGGTGCCGTCCGTGACGTGCAGGAACATCGCCGAGCCGAGGCCGGGGATGCGGGCGGCGTTGTAGCCGATCGCGAGCACGTAGTCGTAGAGCGGTCCGGCTGAGTAGAGGTTCTCGCTGTTACCGCCGGGGCTCGCGTCCTGCCGGACGTGCGTGTTGTACGTCGGTGAGAGCGGATTCGAATCCCACCAGTCACGCCGATCCGCCTGGAAGTACGGCATCGCCGTCTCCGGTGCGGGCTGCCGGCCGAACGCCTGCGACAGCGGGAAGACACCGGCCGGGGTGCGGGTGGAGAATTCGTTCGCCGCACCGATTCCTTCCGCGCCGACATCGGCGGGGACGGGACCCGCGAACACCTGCCACGTGCCGTCCGAGCCCCGTTCCCAGGCTGTCAGTTCGGCGCTCACCGACTCCGCCGACGGGGCGTAGACGGTGATCACCTGATCCGAGTCTCCGGAGAACACCGCTCGATTCGGGGCCGCGGAGGCGCCGGGTGCGCACACCAGCCCGATCAGAAGCACCATCAATCCCGGCAACCACAGTCGACCCACGCGCAACGTCAGCATGGGGCGAGTGTTCCATTCCCGGGCGCGAGTCGCGAGATTTTCACCTCGCGCCGCTCTACACGCGGCAGAGGATCTCGCTGTGCAGGAGCGCGAACCAGCCGTCGTTCTCCCGCACCCATGCACGCCAACCGGCCGCGATGCGGTCGAGGTCCGCCTCGGTGGCGAGCCCCAGCGCGAGCGCCCGATCCGCGAAGGCCGATCGAAGGGAGCGGTCGGCCCACGACCCGCCCCACCACTCGCGATCCTCGTCGGAGGAGAAACACCAGGTGCTCGCCGTGTTCGCGACGTCGCCGAGTCCGGCCTCGTGCGCCCACGCCCGCAGACGACGGCCCGCATCCGGTTCACCGCCGTTCGCCCGGGCAACGGCCGTGTAGAGCGTCAGCCATTCGTCGAGTTCGGGTGTCGGTGGAAACCACGTGAACGTGCCGTAGTCGGCGTCGCGGACGGCAACGATTCCGCCGGGCCTGCACACCCGCTTCATCTCGCGCAGTGCCTGCACCGGATCGCCGACGTGCTGCAGGACCTGATGCGCGTGCACGACGTCGAAGGTGTCGTCGGGAAAATCCAGCGCGTGGACGTCCGACACGACGGTCTCGACGTTCGCGATTCCCCGTGTGGCGAACTCGTTCCGCGCGAGCGCGAGCGCCTCGTCGTCCATCTCGACGGCGGTGACCACTCCGGGCGCGAGAAGTGCGGCGAGGTCGGCGGTGATGGTGCCCGGCCCGCACCCGACGTCGAGCAGCGTCATGCCTGCGCGCAGGTGCGGGAGCAGATAGCCGGCGGAATTCTCGGCGGTGCGCCACCGATGGTTGCGCAATACCGACTCGTCGTGGCCGTGGGTGTAGACCGTCTCATCGCCGTCCATGCCTCGACGCTAGCAACCCCGATCAGATAATGGGATCAATATCCCATTCCTCAGGATTCCGTGATCCACGGTTCTGGCAGGTCGTGAGTGTTACGTTGTTGCACACCAACACGGCAACCGAGGGACTGCCATGACTTTCAGCCTCGCGCTCACCCCCGCGCAGAAGGACCTCGTCGAGCGGACGCACGCTTTCGCGGAGAACGTGATCCGGCCGGTGGCCGCCGAGCACGACCGCGCCCAGGAGTTCCCGTGGGACGTTCTCGAGAAGGCCGCGGAAGAGGGCTTCTACAGTCCACTCTTCTACCGCGACCTCATCGGCGACCCGACCGGTCTGTCCCTCCCCCTGTTCATGGAGGAACTGTTCTGGGGTTGCGCCGGAATCGGGCTCGCCGTCGTGATGCCCGCGCTGGCGCTGTCGTCGATCGGGCAGGCCGCGACGCCGGAGCAGATGCTGCGCTGGGCACCCGAGTGCTTCGGCGAGCCCGGCAACCTGAAACTCGCCGCATTGTGCATCTCGGAACCCGAGGGCGGCAGCGACGTCCGCAATCTGCGGACCACCGCGACGCGCGACGGCGACGACTGGGTCATCGAGGGCCACAAGATGTGGATCGGCAACGGCGGCATCGCCGACGTGCACGTCGTGAACGCCACCGTCGACCCGGACCTGGGACATCGGGGGCAGGCCCTCTTCGTGGTTCCCGGCGGAAGCCCGGGCATCGAACTCGTCCGCAAGCTCGACAAGCTGGGCTGTCGCGCGTCGCACACGGCGGAGCTGAAGTTCCATCGGGTGCGGGTGCCCGCCGACCACCTGCTCGGCGGCGACGACAGACTGCAACACCGCATGCGGAAGGCCCGTGAAGTGCAGGAGGAGGTGGCCACCGGCGCGCCGCGGCGGAAGTCGGCCACCCTCGGCACGTTCGAGCAGACCCGCCCGATGGTCGCGGCTCAGGCTCTGGGCATCGCCCGCGCTGCACTCGAGTACGCCACCGAATACGCGAACCGAAGGGAGGCGTTCGGCGGTCCGATCATCGACAACCAGGGCATCGCCTTTCCGCTGGCCGACCTCGCGACGCAGATCGACGCCGCACGACTACTGACGTGGCGGGCGTCGTGGATGGCGGCGGCGGGCGTGGAGTTCCGTCACGGCGAGGGCTCGATGGCGAAGCTCGCGGCGTCGGAGGTCGCGGTGAAGACCACCGAACGTGCGCTGCAGACGATGGGCGGGTGGGGGTACATCAGCGACCATCCCGTCGAGAAGTGGTACCGGGACGCCAAGCTGTACACCATCTTCGAGGGCACCAGCGAGATTCAGCGCATGGTGATCGGGCGCGCGCTCGGCGCTGCGGACGGCGCCCCGCCGCTGCACTTCGATCAGCCGACCGAGGGATCCGCGTTCAACCGCAGGTTCGGCAGGGGCACGTCCGTGCGCACGAAGGCCGGCGAGTTCGCGATGTCGGTGAAGGACCGGATGCCCGAGTCCGCGCAGCGGCTGGCGATGAAGATCCTTGCCCCACCGAAAAAGTGAACGGGCCGGATCACGTCCACAGAGCGGCCACCAGCACGGTGACGATGCCGAGCCCGCCGACCACGTGGACGAGTTTCGGGCGTTCCTGACCTCTTTTCTGCTTGCCCCGGACGATCTCGGCGAGCGCCACCACCACCAGCGAGAGCACAAGCTTCACACCGATCTTGATGTGGTTGTAGTCCTTGTCGAGCGCGGCCTCGCCGAGCCCGACGAGGATCAGTCCCGTCACGAACTGGAGCCGCGCACCCCACACCATCACCTCGGAGATCCGCGGCGCCGCGAGCACCGCGAAATAGCCGCCGACGAGGGCGGCCATGCCGAGCAGGTGGCAGACGACGAGGAGGTTGTAGACGACGGTCATCTCCGCAGCCTAGCGACCTGCCCGGTCAGCGCGAGACGATTCCGGCCTCGATCGCCGCCTCCCGGTACGACGCGGCGAGGGTGGCGACGGTTTCGTGGGCGTTGAGACCGCTGGGATTGGGCACCAGCCACAACTCCGCGCCCTCGAGGGTGCGCGGCTGCTTGCCCTTCTTCGCTGCACGCTCCCCGAATGCCGTGCGATAGGCGGTGATTCCGGCGACGGCGACCACCCGGGGAGCGGTGTCGCGGACGACGCCGCGCAGGCGATCGGCGCCGACGGCCAGTTCCTCACCGGTCAGCTCGTCGGCCTTCGCCGTGGCGCGCGGGGCCAGATTTGTGATGCCGACGCCCCGCTCGATCAGGTGATCGCGATCCGCGACGGACATGCCCGCCGTCGGGTCGATCGGTCGCTCGATGATGCCGGCGCCCAGCAGAGCCGGATAGAAACGGTTGCCCGGACGTGCGAAATGCGCCCCGGTCGCGGCCGTCCACAGTCCCGGGTTGATGCCCACGAACAGCAGGCGGCAGCCAGGCCCGATGAGGTCCGGAACCTCGGCGTCCCGGAACGACTCCAACTCCGCACGCGTGAAGCTCACAGCCGGCCCGCCTC
>JBCEBZ010000062.1:5033-6875 GCA_039206675.1 Rhodococcus sp. (in: high G+C Gram-positive bacteria)
GCACTCACAGTCGGCCCGCCTCCGTCAGCCCGGCGACGGTGTCGGCGAGCGTCGCCGCCGAATCGCGGTACTTCACCCCGAGTTCGGTTTCGCTCGGCAGGTCGTCCGTGTCCGGCATCCGCGTGTAATAGTCCATCGCGGCCTCCGAGATCGGGGTGTCGATGGGGACGAACCGGTCGATCGCGTCCACCAGCCTGCCCATGAGGCGCAATGCGGCGTCCGGCACCGGGTACACGCCCATTCGTCTGCCGGTGATCGTGGCGAGCATCCCGGCGATCCCGGCGATCGGGATCCGGGGACCTCCGAGCATGAACCGGCGGGCGCCGCTCCCCTGCCGGAGGAGGGCGGCGTGCGCCGCGGCCACCTCACGCACGTCGACCATCGTCCAGGCGGCACCTCGCCCGGGCAGACCCCGCAGGTGGACCGCGGCCTCGACTGCCTGGGCAGCTTCACCGAACTGGTTCCCCGCGGGCGGGCCGACGATCATGCCCGGGTAGGTGATCGCGATGGGTGCACCGTCGGCCTGCAGGTCGCGCGCGTACTGCTCGACGCGCGCCTTGCTGCGGCCGTAGGCGTCGGGAGGCCCGCACACCGGGAGGTCGGGGGTGAGCAGCCGGGCCCCCGGCTGGAACAGGGCGGCGATACTCGAGACGTAGACGATCGGGTCGAGGCCGAGGTCGACCGCGGTCCCCAGCACGTTCCGTGCGCCGGCGAGATTGGTCTGCAGCATCTCCTCCGCGCGCCGCGGGTCGACCGCGACCACGGCCGCGGCGTGGATGACGGCGTCGCAGCCGTCCAGGGCACGCCGCACGGACGCGGCATCCGTGATGTCACCGACCACGTGATCGGACGTGTCGAGCCCGAGCGCCGCCGCGCTGGTCACGAGGCGAGCAGGATCCCGCACGAGGAAGCGCACCCGGTGACCGGCGTCCACCGCCGCCTTCGCGCTCCACGCCCCGACGAAACCTGTTCCCCCCGTGACCAATACCAGCAAGAGAAATTACACCGTCCTGGCGAGACGATTCGCGAGCATCGTGGTGAACCGGGCGGGATCGTCGAGTTCGCCGCCCTCGGCCAGCAACGCCATGCCGTAGAGGAGCTCCGCGGTCTCCCCCAGCGCAGGATCCTCGTCGCGTGCGCCGTGAGCTTCCCGCAGCCCGGTGACGAGTGGGTGCGTGGGGTTCAGCTCGAGGATGCGCTTCGTGGTGGGAACGGGCTGCCCGGACGCCCGGTACATCCGCTCGAGTGCCGGGGACATACTGAACGCGTCACCGACGATGCAGGCCGGTGACGTCGTCAGCCGCGTCGACAGCCGCACCTCCTTGACCTGCTCGCTCAGCGCGTCGGCCATCCAGGAGAGCAGGCCGGCGAAGTCCTTCTCCTGCTCCTCCCGCTCCGACTCGTGCGCCTTCTTGTCTTCCTCGGTGTCGAGATCGACCTCACCCTTGGCGATCGACTGGAACGACTTGCCGTCGAATTCGGGAACCGCTCCGACCCACATCTCGTCCACGGGATCGGTGAGCAGCAGCACCTCGAAGCCCTTGGCACGGAAGGCCTCCATGTGCGGGGAGCTCTCGAGCAGCTGCCGGGATTCGCCGGTCGCGTAGAAGATCTGCTCCTGGCCGTCCTTCATCCGCGCCACGTAGTCTTCGAGCGAGGTCAGCTCCTCCTCGCTGTGCGTGGATGCGAACGACGAAATACCCAGCAGCACATCCCGATTGTCGGTGTCCGACATCAGGCCTTCCTTGACCGCGCGGCCGAACTCCGCCCAGAACGTGCGGTAGTCGTCGGGCCGCTCGGCCTTCAGATCCTTGATCGTCGTGAGGACCTTCTTGGTGAGCC
>JBCEBZ010000063.1:0-6859 GCA_039206675.1 Rhodococcus sp. (in: high G+C Gram-positive bacteria)
GATCAGTCCCATGCGGAACGCATCCCGCTCGAGGAAGGACTTCTGAGCCATCACTGGCACCTTTCTGCGGGGGCCTTGAACATCGGTGTGACGCCGCCAGGGCCCGGCCCGGACGCGTACTTGATCGCGAGACCACAGACGAAGAAGTTCACGAAACTGCCGTAGCCCGCGACGCGGCTGATGAGGCGGTAGTTCTCGGGCAATGTGGAGAGCACCATGTTCAAGGTGTCGGTGTTGGCGTTGAGGTTGCCCGCGAGATCACCCAATGCGACGACGTCCTGCGCGATCGCCGGCCGGTTCTGGTCGAGCACACTTGCGAGACTGTCGGTGACCTGGTCGATGTTCACCAGGGAGTTGGTGATCAGATCACGGTCACCGTCGAGGCCCGCGACCAGCCGCTGAAGCTGATCGATGAGCGTCGAAAACTGGTCACCGCGATTGTTCACGGTCCCGACGACGGTGTTGAAGTTGCTCACCACCTGACCGATCGCCTGATCCCGGTCCGCCAGTGTGTTGCTCAAGGACCCGATCTGACTCACCAGACGCCCGATGCTCGCCTCCTGGCCGTTGAGTACCTCGATCAGGGAGGCGGACAGTTGATTGGTCTGATCCGGGTCGAGCCCCTGCAGGAGAGGTCGGAACCCGTTGACCACCTGATCGAGGTCGAGTGCCGGGGTGGTCTGCTGGAGTGGAATCGGGCCGTCGAGCGCACCGATGGCACCCGGTCCGTTCGACAACTCCACGTAACGGTCACCGATCAGGTTCTTGTACTTGATCCGTGCCGTGGTCCCCTCCGTCAGAGGGCGCTCGGTGGACAGGGAGAACGACACCACCGCGGTGCCGTCCGCGGCCAACTCCACCCCTTTCACCTTGCCCATCGGCACACCACCGACCTTGACGTCCTCGCCGTTGCCCAGGCCGGACGCGTTCGCGAAGACAGCCTGATAGGTGTTTGTACTACCGAAGCGCATGTTGCCCACCACCGTCGCGACACCGAATCCGGTCAACGAGGTGACCAGGACGAAGATCAGCAACTTGATTCCGGGTGCCTTCGTCATCAGCGCCCACCTCCGAACATGAACTGTGCGAACGGGTTACCGATCAGATCCTCGACCCCGCGGGCCGGTGCGTAGGCATGGCTGCCGTCGTCGAAATCGGTGTGTCCCGGTGCCTGCGCGGGGTCGTAGCACCGCGGTGCGCCGTCCGCACCGTTCTTCGGCGCGTTCTCCGGGTACGTGTACGGCGGATCGCCCATCAACAGGGTGCCGAGGATGTTCAACCCTGCCTGATCACTACCACCGACGGTGCGCTCGAGATATCTGTTGGTCTGGTCCATGCTCGCCAGGAAGCACGGATACATCGGCGCATTCTGCGCGAGCAGTGCGGTCGTCGGCTCCAGCACATCCAGCGACTTCTCCAACGGGTCACTGGAGGCCTCGAAGAAACTCCGTCCGCTGTTGCCGAAGCTGCTGAAACTGAGCAGGAACGCGCTGAACTGATCCTTCTTCTCGGTCACCGTGTCACCGGTGGTGCTGACATGGTCGACGGTCCGAAGGAGGTCCGGAGCGGCGTCGGCGAGGACGTCGGAGACCTCCGCACCCTTGACCAGATCGCGCTGCAACGTGGGAAGACTGCCGTTGAACTCGGACAGGTACGCGTCGAGCTCGACCATCATGTCGCCGAGTTGGTCGCCGCGGCCCTGCAGCGACGTGGACAACGCACTCAACGTCGCGTTGACCTTCTGCGGTTCCACGGTGCGCAGCACCGTCACCAGCGAGTCGAGGAGGTCGTTCACCTCGGTGGCCACGCCGGTGCCCCGGACCACCGAGCCCGCCGACACAGTGGTCGCCGAGGGATGTTCCGGCTGCACGAGTGTGACGAACTTGCGGCCGAACAACGTGGTCGGATCGATCACGGCAGTGATGTTCTCCGGTATCGCCGACGTCCGGCTCTCGTCGATGTCCATGGTGATCTGGGCCTGGTCGTCCACCAGCTGCACCTTCGAGACCCGGCCGACGACGACGTCTCTCATCTTGATATCGGATCCGGGTTCGAGCATGAGACCCGACCGCGCCGAATACAACGTCACCGGGACGGTCGAGGCGAACGATCCGCGGTAGACGCCGACGGATACCGCCGTTGCGATCGCGAACAGCGTTACCAGACACACCCCCAGGAGCACATACACCAGGCGGCTTCGCTCTTCGATATGGCCACCCATGTCAGCCCGCCACTTTCACGGCGCCGGCGGAGCCACCGTAGACGGCGATTCCGATGAGCAGGTCGATGACCATGATCGCGATCAAGGAGGTGCGCACGGCCCGCCCGACCGCGACCCCGACTCCCGCAGGCCCGCCCTTCGCGTTGTAACCGTGGTAGCAGTGCACACACATCACCACCACCGACATCGCGAGGACCTTCACCATCGACCACGCGACGTCGCTGGGCACCAGGAATACGTTGAAGTAGTGCTGGTACGTTCCGCTGGCCTCGCCGAGGTATTCGGTGACGAGCTGGGTGGCGACGTATCCGACGAACAACGCCACCGCATACAGCGGAATCACCGCGATGATCCCGGCCATCACCCGGGTCGTCACCAGGTAGGGGAGCGACGGAATCGACATGGTCTCCATGGCATCGATCTCCTCGCTCACGCGCATCGCGCCGAGTTGCGCTGTGAAACCCGCACCGACCGTCGCCGTCAGCGCAATACCTGCGATGACCGGAATGGCCTCCCGGGTATTGAAGAACGCCGAGATGAATCCGGACAGCGCGCCGATCCCGATGCGCCCCATCGAGGTAGCACCCTGCTGGCCCACTTCGTATCCGACCGCGGTGGTGAGCAGGGAGATGACGACGAGAGTTCCTCCGATGACCGCGAGGGCGCCGGTGCCCATGCTGACCTCGGCGAGTAGCCGGAGCGTTTCCTTCCGGTACCGCCGGAAAGTGCGTGGAATCGCGGTGACGGCATGGCTGTAGAAGTGGAGCTGTCGCCCCATCTCCTCCATGTGGCCGATCGGTGCGTCGACCACGCTGAGCGCGACCGTGGCAACCCTGGGTCTCGCGCCGGTGGCCCGAGTAGCTTTCGACACAGAATTCTCCCGTTGACAGCCGTCTTCGCGGCTAGAGGTGGAGCGCTGTCAGTGCAGCGCGAGAGTCGTGATAACCGAGTTGGCGAGGAAGAGAAGCAGAAAGCTGAACACGACGGTCTGGTTCACTGCGTCTCCGACGCCCTTGGGTCCGCCCTTCGCGTTGAGTCCCAAATGGCACGCGACGAGGCCTGCTAGCAGGCCGAACACCGCCGCCTTCACCTCACTGACGAGGAAGTCTGGCAGTTTGGTCAGGATCGAGATTGCCGTGACGTACTGGCCCGGCGAGGCACCCTGCATGTACACCGTCGCGATATAACCGCCCACCAGGCCGACCGCCGACACGAGGCCGTTCAGGAACATCCCGATCAAAGTCGACGCCAGCACCCTCGGCACAACGAGGCGTTGAATCGGATCGATCCCCAGCACCTTCATCGCGTCGATCTCTTCACGAATCGTCCGTGAACCCAGGTCGGCGCAGATCGCGGTCGAGCCGGCACCTGCCACGACGAGAACCGTGACAACCGGGCCGATTTCCCGAATGATCGCGACGCCGGCGCCGGCGCCACTGAGGTCGACCGCACCGATCTCGGCAAGCAGGATGTTGATCTGGTAGACGAACATCATGCAGAAGGGAATCGCCATCAGCAGCGCCGGCATGATCGACACACCGGCGATGAACCACGCCTGCTGAACGAACTCGCGAGCGTGGAAGGGGCGCTTGAACATGCATCGGAACGTCTCCATCGACGTCGCGTAGAAGGCGCCAACGGCCGTCGGCGCGACCTGGACGGCCTTCCGGACAGCACTCGCTCTCGGCTGGCGTGCTTTCAGATCTACTGACATCGAACAGCCTTTCTCACTGTTTCCGGAGCATCCGACGGGCAAGCAGGGTTGGCCATCACTCGTGGACGAGGACGATCTTCACCGCCTCACCTCGATGCTGCACGGCCACAGCCTCGTTGATCTGAGAGAACGGCATCGTCGTGATCAACTTGTCGAACGGGAACTTGCCCTGACGGTGGAGATCCAGAAGGTGAGGAATGAACGTGTCGGGATCTGAATCCCCCTCGACGATCCCTCGAATCGTGTGACCGAACAGCTGCGTCGACATCATGCCGATCGGAAGTGTGGCGGTCGGGTCGGCGGGAACCCCGATGAGGCCGAGCGAGCCCCGGACACCGAGTGACTGCAGGATCTGGTCCAGCACGGGAAGGAGGGCTGTCGTATCGATGGCATAGTCGGCGCCGTCGGGGACGATTGCCCGGATCTGCTCGGAAAGTGCACCATTCGCCGGATCGACTGCGTGGGAAGCCCCGAGGGAGAGCGCGAGCTCGCGCCGCGTCTCGTGAGGTTCGACGACGATGATCGCGCCGACCTCGCGGACCACGGCAGCGAGCACCGCCGCCAGGCCGACCGAGCCTGCCCCGACGATGACCAGTGAGGACCCCGGAGCGACGTCGAGTGAGTTCAACACCGCGCCCGCGCCGGTCTGGATTCCACAGCCGAGCGGACCGACGAGTTCGAGGGGCGCGTCGTCCGCGACCTTCACGACATTGCGCTCGTGAGCGATGGCATGTGTCGCGAGGGAGGACTGGCCGAAGAAGTTGCCGCCGAGCGTGGCGTCGCCCGAGGTGAGTGCCGAACTGCCGTCCGGGCGTACGCCCCCGAAGTTGAACGCCATGAAATTGTGGCAATAGGCAGGCTCGCCCTTCTCACAGTGGGCGCACTGGCCGCAACTGTTGAAGCTGATGGCCACCTTGTCGCCCTCAGCGACCTTGGTGACCCCCGATCCGACTCTCACGACCGTGCCACTGCCTTCGTGGCCGACGACGCCCGGGAGGGGGAACGGGAGGTGGCCCTCCTTGACGGCCACGTCGGTGTGGCAGAGACCGACGCCGGCGATCTCGACGAGGACTTCGTGTTCCGTGGGTTCGCTCAGAGACACGGTCTCGATGGCGAAGTCTCTCGACACTTCGTTGATTACGGCGGCGCTGATCTGCACGATTACTCCTAGATTCAGGTTGTTTCGGCGTTTGCCCGTTGTCGGGCATCACTTGCGTACGGGTGATGTTAGGTAGGTCACAAGGCTGAAAAACAGGGGTAAAGGACAAGTTCGCTCGAATCTCCCCCTTGACCCCCCCGGTGGGGGGAGGTGGGAAATCGGGGCCACATCGCGGCCCGGTCGACCGTCGCTCCGATGAAGTACCCCAACCACCCTCTGGTGCGACGCGGTGAGGAAAGCGGACGCGAGAGACTCGAGTCACATCTCAGGGTTCTCTTTGACCTGGCTCACACTTCAGGAGGAAACGAATGTCTGTTGATCCTTCGGCGATCATCGTCGGGGTAGCCGCGGCAATCGGGGGAATCGTACATGGAACGGATCTGCCGGAGCCCGCGCAAGGCATTGCGACGCAACAAGTTCAGTCGATCGTAGAGGCAGCACCGGGGTTCGACGCGCAGATCGACCAGTCCATCGCGAATCTGCCCCCAGAAGTTCAGGACCCGGCTCGTCGAGCTGTCGACGCCGCGGCCGTTGCCGTTGCGGACGCGGTAGCACCATATCTACCTCCCGAGCCGTTGCCGGCACCCTCGCAGGATCCGTTGCCCCCCAGAGATCCCCGACCTGAGGGCAACGTGAGTCCCCAGTCCTCCGGGCCAGTCGCGACGGAGCCGTACTCCCCGTCGTTGTGGCCGGCACCGGCGACGGACGATGCCCCTGTGCAGGGAGGGAGTGATGACGTGCTGTCGCACTGGGTGCCGTCGGTGCTCGATCCCTCCGCAGCGACGTCGTCTGCTATCGGTTCGATCGCCGTCTTCGTTCCGTGGTTCCAGAAGGCCGGCTCCATCTGCGACGGCGTGAAGGCGCCCGTTCTTGCCGCGCTGTACTCCGCCGAGAACGGCTTTCGCTATGGTGCCACTGCTCCGGTGTCGCCGTCCGGCGCTCGCGGTCCGGGCCAGTTCATGCCCGCCACCTGGGCAAGGTACGGCAAGGACGCAGACGGCGACGGGAAGGCCGACATTCTCGACGTCGCAGACTCGGTGATGGCCTCGGGCCACCTTCTGTGCGACATGTACGAGCAGATCGAACAGTGGAAATCGCAGGGCGAGGTGGTCGGCGACACGCTCGACCTCACGATCGCGGGTTACAACGCGGGCGTCGGCGCCGTTCGACTGCATCGCGGTATGCCTTCGGGCGAAGCAGATTACGAGAATCAGACGAAGCCCTACGTTGCGAAGATCCGCGCTTCCGAGTCGCGATATGCCTCGCTTCTCGGGGTCTTCGGAGGCGGGGCGGACGGCATCGGCGGCAAGATCGTCGAAGCCGCCGTCCGGTACCTCGGTCTCCCGTACGTGTGGGGCGGCGGGAACGTGAATGGTCCCTCGGCGGGCGGTTTCGACTGCTCCGGTCTGACGTCCTATGCCGTCCACGCGGCCACGTCGGGGATGTCCCTTCCTCGCACCTCCGAGACGCAATGGAATGTCGGTGTCGAGGTGCCGCTCGCGGATGCGATGCCGGGAGATCTGCTGTTCGGGAACTGGGGCCCGGCGGGCCCAGGGCATGTCGCGATCTACGTGGGGAACGGGCAGATGGTCCACGCCCCGACGACCGGCGACGTGGTTCGCGTCGCACCGGTGTTCGAGGGGATGAAGGCTCGCCGGGTGGTGTGAACGGCACCTCGGCGTCGTGACGGAACGCGAAGTGGGGCCCGCCCACCGTCCCGGCCCCCATGGCCGGGTTTTTTCAGCCGTGAGGCCGGCGAAAAACA
>JBCEBZ010000064.1:0-13658 GCA_039206675.1 Rhodococcus sp. (in: high G+C Gram-positive bacteria)
GATCTCGCGGTCGTCGCGCAGCGACTCGATGTACTCGTCGCCGGTCATCGGGCGGGTGGCGAAGTTCGCGGTGCGGTTGGCCTCGCAGTCCGCGGCGGGGTTGACCTTCGTCGGGTCGACCGCGGTCTCGGGAGCGCTTTCGGTGGTAGTCATGGAAGTCCTTTCGGATTCGGCAATCAGTGGGTGGGCTGAAGGTGGAATGGGGTGAAGGAGGTGCTGGAGTCGAACCACCCGTTGTTCGGATCGTCCATCGATCCGTTCCACGCGGCCGACGCGGACGGCGAGCCGAGAGCGTGGAAGGTGCTCCGGTAGAACAGCAGCGGATCCTTGCCGCTGGATTCGGCGGCGACGATCTCACCGATGAAGATGATGTGGTCGCCGCCGTCGTACTCCGCCCACGGCTCGCAGGACAGCGTGGCGGCGGCGCCGCAGATGACGGGGGCGGTCGGCCCGTCGGCCCACACGGGTTCGGGGTTCTGCGGGCGCCCGGCGAAATGCATCGCAGTGTCCACCTGGTCCGCGGCGAGGATGTTGACGGCGAACGGCGACTTGCTCAAGTAGTTGCAGGCCTTCGACTTTCGGGTCAGGGTGATCTGGCACAGTCTCGGCTCGATCGAGACGGCGGTGAAGGCGGTGACCGTCGCTCCGTGCGGCAGACCCTCGGAGTTGGCGCACGTGATGACCGTGACTCCGCTGGCAAACTGCCCGAAAATGTTCCGGAGTTCGCGCTGCTCCATGTTCGGAGCCTCCCTTCCTGTCCGGGCGCTGTTGAGGTACGGACGAACGTACGACCGCGGGATCGGGGCGTCGATCCGCCGAGCGCGGAGGTGATCCGCTTTGCGCGGAGAGTTGAGGCGGGGGCCTCGATTGCATTGCGGAGTGTGCGCGGTCACACTGGTGCCATGTCGGCCACGTCGAAGATTTCCCGCCCCGAGGATTGGGACGAGGCATCGCACGTCGTGTCGGACGTGTACTTCCCGCACACTCTTACGCCGCTGAGCAGGTCGAAGGCGACCAATACGGTCGCGGAGGCCGTCGAGCTGGGTCCGGTGAAGATCACACACATCGGCTGGGGTGCGGACGTGTCGATCCGGTCCGACCACCCCGGCGCGTACGCCGTCAACGTCCCGCTGTCGGGGCACCTCGAGTCGGTGACCGGCAGGAACGAGGTGCTCTCGGCGCCGGGTTCCGGGACGATCTGCCCGCCCGACACGTCGACGCTCATCACCAACTGGAGCGAGGAGTGCTCGATCATCGGGGTCCGCGTCGACCGGGACCACCTGCACCGCGAAATGTCGCGGATCCTCGCCCGGCCCGACATCCAGCTGCCCCCGCAGATCGATGTGACCACCGAGAACGGTGCGAGTTGGCTCGCTCTGGTGCGGTCGTTGCTGAACCAGATGCTGGAGTCCGACGGGGTGCTGAACAACGCGCTCGTCGCGGAGCAGTTGTCCGGTGCGGTCACCACTGCGCTCGTGCTCGCCGCGGTCCCGGACGACGGGGCCGGGGTGGGATGCGCGCGTCCGCGGATCGTGAAGCGGGTGGTCGACGAGATCCACGCCGACCCGTCCCGCGCCTGGACGGCGGCCGACATGGCCGAGGTCGCCGGGGTCAGCGTGCGCCGGCTGCAGGAAGGATTCCGCGACTATGTCGGGGTGAGCCCCCGCGACTACCTGCTGGACGTGCGCCTCGAACGCGTCCACGACGACCTGCTGCGCGCCGACGGTTCGCCGACGGTCGCCGAGGTCGCGATGCGCTGGGGTTTCACCCACACCGGCCGGTTCGCTGCGGCGTACCGCCGCAAGTACGGTGTGGCGCCCTCGGAGGCGCTCCGGGGCTGACGGCGCGGGCTCAGCCGACGTAGGAGAAGATGGTCGCCATGCCCGCGGCGAGGTGATAGTCGTTGTGGCAGTGCGTGATCCACTGTCCCGGATTGGTGGTGTCGATGTCGGCGGCGACGGTCTGCCCGGGAAGCACGATCACGGTGTCCTTCCGGGGGCCGGAACCGTCCATCCGGGCCACCGCGAACGTGTGCCCGTGCAGGTGCATGGGGTGCCACATCATCGTCGTGTTCGTGTAGACCAGCCGTACCCGCTGATCGGAGTGCACCGTGAGCGGTGTGTGGTCGGGATACGCCTGGCCGTTCACCGTCCACGAGTACGCCTTCATGTCGCCGCCGAGCGACGCCTCCAGGGTGACGGCCGGATCGAGAACCGGTAGCCGGGCGGCCTCGGTGGCGCTCAGGTCTGCCACGGTGAGCGGGGGAGTGGTGAGCTCGGCGGGGAGCACCGCACCATCAGGCGGCGCACCACCACCGGTTCGGACCACCGCGAATCCCTGCGCGCCCTTCCCCTCGGCGACCGCGACCAGCGGGAACACCCCGTCCTGCAGGGTGACGACGGCGTCGTACCGCTCGCCCATGCCGATCAGCACCGAGTCGGTGTCGACCGGTTCGACGGGGAAACCGTCGCTGTCCGTGACGGTCAGCCGGTGGCCACCCAGCGCGACCCGGAACGCCGTGTCGTCGCCGGCGTTGATCAGCCGGAGGCGGGCGCGTTGCCCCGCGCGCGCCGTGAAGACCACCGGGTCGGCGGGAGGTCTGCCGTTCACGAGATACACCGGATACCGCACGTCCCCGGCGTCGCCGCCGAGCGCTGCCGATCTCATGTCGGGGCCCGGCGCGGACGCCATTGTGCCGCCCCGCAGCTCGTCGAAGACCTGCGTCGGCGTGCGATCGGTCAGCCAGTCGGACAGCACGACGACGAACTCGGCGTCGTAGTCCGCGGGTGCGCCGGGGTCGTCGACGATCAGCGCCCCGTACAGCCCGCGGCCGCGCTGGAGGTCGCCGTGCGTGTGATACCAGTACGTTCCCGGGTCGGGCGGGACGAAGTCGTAGACGAATTCGTCCCCCGCCGGGATCGGGGCCTGCGTGACGTCCGGGACCCCGTCCATGTCGTTGCGGATGGCCAGCCCGTGCCAGTGCACCGTCGTGGGGTCAGGCAGCTGATTGCGGAACCGCACCTGGACGCGATCGCCGACGTTCGCCCGCAGGATCGGGCCCGGCAGTTGCGTGTTGTACAACCACGCCGCGGTGCGGGCACCGGCGAGGTCGACGTCGGACTGCGCCGCGGTCAGCTCGTAGGCGACCGGTCGACCGCCGGGGAACCGCCGCGACTCGGCCTCGGCAAACGCCCGCACCTGCGGAGAATCGGGTCCGATCGCGGCCTCGGTGCCGTCGGGAGAGGAACAGGCCCCGGCCAACCCGAGCACGGCCATCCCGGTGCCGAGTTGCAGCACTTGCCTACGGGACAACTGCACGTCGAGTGGCCGGTTCCCTGACATCACCCGCTCCTTCCGCGGGTAGACCCTTTCCCGTGACGCTACTCGGGCGGGTTACGCCAGGGCGCCGATTCGCGCGCGGTCGCGGAGGGCGATCAGCTCGCGGGCGTGGGCATCCAGCTTGCGATCCTCGTCGGACTGCGGAACCCATTGCCGCGCAGCCGTTGCCGCGCCGTCGTCGTCGACAGCGGCCACGACGGTCAGGCAGTGGGTGGTGAGATTCATTTCCCGCGTGCGCGGGTCACCCGATCGCACGTGCACCGAGATGTGCATGGTCTGCGCGCCGGTGTGCAGCAGGCGGGCGTCGACCTCGACGACGTGGCCGATCTGGATGGGACGGTAGAAGCGGACGCCACCGGCGTACACGGACACGCACGGGGTACCGGTCCACGACGTCCCGCAGAGGTAGGCGGCCTCGTCGATCCAGCGCATCACGGTTCCACCGTGCGTCTTGCCGCCCCAGTTGACGTCGGTGGGTGCGGCGAGGAAGCGCATGAGCGACTCGGGTGCGGTGCCGGCGTCGGTGTAGCTCTGTCTGCTCATCGCCTCTTCGATGTCGGCGCGCAGGCCGATCCGCATGACGGCCTCCTCGGACTCGGCGCGGTCGGCGGCCGTGACGGGCTTCCACGGCGGCACGGTCGTCGGTTTTCCGGCGTCGTCGACGGCGACGAAGATGACCAGGCAGTTACTGGCTTCCGTGAACTCTCCGGTGCGCGGGTCGGCGGACGACACGGTGCACTGGATATGCATGCTGGAGCGGCCGGTGTGGACGAGTCGGGCTTCGACCTCGACGAGGTGTCCGGACTCGATGGACCGGGTGAACTTGATGTTGCCGACGTACGCCGTGACGCAGTAGGCGCCGCTCCAGCCGACCGCGCACGCGTACGCGGCCTTGTCGATCCATTCGAGGATGCGGCCGCCCTGGACCGCACCTCCGAGTGTCGCGACCTCGGTGGGTGCGGCGAGGAAGCGGAGGGTGATGCTGCGGGGAGGGTTGGTCATCGATGTGTTCCTCGGGTATTCGACTCGGCCGGCGCGAGGGCGCGCACCGGGGTACGGCGAAACGTCGTTGTCCGCCGGTGGCGGGGAAATTATCCCACAGTTGCCTCCTACCGGCCGGTTCGCGAGGTGAACGGACCGCAGTTGACGAACGTGTGTGACTGCGCGCACACTCGATCGGGACCGCAGAGCGTTCTATGTGTACGCAAAGCGTGCATGAGTGATCGGATCAGGTGATGACCTCAACCTCGACGACGGCCGCACCCCGTGTGGACCGGGCCTCCCTCGACTACGTGGACCGGGAGTTCTACCTCCCTGCGCAGCGGGTGCTGCCGTGGACCGCGAACCTGGCGGCACTTCCCGGCGAACCCGGGACGCCGCTGCGGATGACGGGTGTCGTCCGGTCCCGCACCGGCGAATCGCTGTCGGGGGCGGAGATCGAGATCTGGCACGCGGACGCCGACGGATGCTATTCCGGGTATTCCGTGGAGATTCTGCGCAACAACCTGCGCGGCATCGTCGTCACGTGCGCGGGTGGTCGCTTCGACATCGCGACGGTGCAGCCTGCGCCGTGTGAATTCTCCAGCGCCCGAAGCGATGCCGCCGTGGGCCACCTCAATGTGATCGTGCACGCGCGCGGCCACCGGCCGCTCGAGACGCGCTTGGTGCCGACGCCGGACGCGTCGCGAGAAGTGGGCGAGTCCGCCGTCGAGACGCTCGTCGACGTCGATGCCGGCGGTGCGGTGTCCTGCGACTTCGTGCTCGACCCCATCCGGCCGGCGTGCGGCCCTCAGCCGGCGTAGCCCATATCCGCACTCAGGGCGGCCGCGGCGGCGAGGACGCACGGAACGGCCTGTTCCCGGAACTGCGCCGGAGTGTTGCGTGCCGACGACGTGGAGCACGCGACCACACCGACCACCGTGCCTGCGGCGTCGCGGACCGGTGCGGCGAGCGAGATCAGCCCCTTTTCCAGTTCCTCGGCCGTCAGCGCGAAGCCCTGCTCCCGGACCTTCGCGAGTTCGCGGTCGAGTTCGGCCGCGGAGCCGATGGTCTCCGGCCCGAGCTTCTGGAACGTCGACTCGGCGACCACCCGCTCGACGACGTCGGCGGGAGCCCAGGCGAGGAGAGCGCGGCCCATCGAGGTGGCGTACGCGGGGACGCGGGTGCCGACCGAGACGTTGATGCTCATGATCCGCCGGACGGGCACGCGGGCCGCGTAGACCACGTCGGCGCCGTCGAGGACGCCGAGGGAGGCGGACTCCTGCGTCTTCTCCGCCACCTCGAGCAGCCGGGGCATCGCGGCCTCGATCAGCGCGTGCGACTCCGAGTAGTGCTGGCCGATGCTGAGCACGCGCGGGGTGAGCGACCACCGTCCTCCCGCGCCGGCGACGTACCCCAGCTTCTGCAGGGTGAGCAGGATCCTGCGGACGGCGGGGCGCGACAGTCCCGCCTCCGTGGCGAGTTCGGCGAGCGTCGGGTTCGGGCGCTGGGCGTCGAAGGCCAGCAGTACCGCGAAACCGCGCTCGATGCTCTGGATGTAGTCGCGATCGTTCTCGGGCATAGCGGCCTCCACCAGGGATTCTCGTACCGATCCGGACTCGGGGTTGACATTTCAATGTGACTGCGCGCACAGTAGTGGTGTACGCACAGCGTGATCGTAGTACGCAGAGCGTACAAAATGCAAGACCTTCGTCGCGTGAACACCCACCGCGTCGCCCAGAACTCGATAACAGCCCGTCCGAATCCCTCCAGCCCAAGGAGAAAAGATGACCACCACCGAGAGCCCCACCGCAGCCGGTTCCGGCACCGCCGCCACCGACAAGTTCAAGGCCGAGCGCGTCAGTGCCGACACCTCGCCCGAGCGGCTCGCCGCGATCGCCAAGGACGCCCTCGGCGCGCTCAACGACGTGATCCTGAAGCACGGCATCACCTACCCCGAGTACCGCGTGTTCAAGCAGTGGCTCATCGACGTCGGCGAGGGCGGCGAGTGGCCGCTGTTCCTCGACGTGTTCATCGAGCACTCCGTCGAAGAGGTCCTCGCCCGCAGCCGGAAGGGCACCAAGGGCAGCATCGAGGGCCCGTACTACATCGAGAACTCGCCCGAACTGCCGTCCAAGTGCACGCTGCCGATGCGTGCCGAGGACGAGAAGATCACCCCGCTCGTCTTCGCCGGCCAGGTCACCGACCTCGACGGCACCGGCCTCGCGGGCGCGAAGGTCGAACTGTGGCACGCCGACAACGACGGCTACTACTCGCAGTTCGCTCCGCACCTGCCCGAGTGGAACCTGCGCGGCACGATCATCGCCGACGACGAGGGCCGCTACGAGATCACCACGATCCAGCCGGCGCCCTACAAGATCCCGACCGACGGCCCCACCGGCCAGTTCATCGAGGCGCAGAACGGCCACCCGTGGCGTCCGGCGCACCTGCACCTCATCGTGTCGGCGCCCGGCAAGGAGTCGGTCACCACGCAGCTGTACTTCAAGGGCGGCGAGTGGATCGACAGCGACGTCGCGTCGGCCACCAAGCCGGAACTGATCCTCGACCCGAAGACCGGCGACGACGGCAAGAACTACGTCACCTACAACTTCGTGCTCGACCCCGCGTGAGCCGTTCCACCCGTACAGAAAGTGATCCGATGACCGACCTGTCGATCGTCTCCGTCGAAACGACGATCCTCGATGTGCCGCTGGTGCGTCCCCACAAGTTCGCCACCACGTCGATGACCGCGCAACCGCTCCTACTGGTCGCGGTCGAGACCGCGGGCGGCGTGACCGGCCACGGCGAGGGCGTCGTCCCCGGCGGCCCCTGGTGGGGTGGCGAGTCGGTGGAGACGATGCAGGCGATCATCGAGAAATACATCGTCCCGGTTCTGCTGGGGCGCCGTGTCGACGAGATCACCGGCATCATGTCGGATATCGAAAGGGTGGTCGCGGGTGCACGTTTCGCGAAGGCCGCCGTCGACGTCGCGTTGCACGACGCCTGGGCGCGCAGCCTGGGTGTGCCCGTGCACACGCTGCTCGGCGGCGCCTTCCGACAAGGCGTCGACGTCACCTGGGCTCTCGGCGCCGCTCCCGCCGAGGAGATCATCGAGGAGGCCCTGGGCCTGGTCGAGTCGAAGCGGCACTTCAGTTTCAAGCTGAAGATGGGCGCGCTCGACCCCGCCGTCGATACCGCGCGGGTGGTCCGGATCGCCCAGGCACTCGAGGGCAAGGCCGGCGTCCGGATCGACGTCAACGCCCGGTGGGACCGGCTCACCGCGCTGAAGTACGTGCCCCGCCTCGTCGAGGGCGGCGTCGAGCTGATCGAGCAGCCCACACCCGGTGAGCAACTCGAGGTCCTCGCCGAACTGAACCGCCTCGTCCCCGTCCCGGTGATGGCCGACGAGAGCGTCCAGACTCCGCACGACGCGCTCGAGGTCGCCCGGCGTGGCGCCGCCGACGTGATCGCGCTCAAGACCACCAAATGCGGTGGCCTCGCCAAGAGCCGCGAAGTGGTCGCCATCGCCAAGGCCGCCGGAATCGCTTGCCACGGTGCCACATCCATCGAAGGTCCGATCGGCACCGCGGCGTCCATCCAGTTCGCCTGCGCCGAGCCCGGCATCAACTTCGGCACCGAACTGTTCGGGCCCCTGCTGTTCAGCGAGGAACTGCTGCAGGAACCGATCCGCTACGCCGACGGCCAGGTGTCCCTGCCCGAAGGCCCCGGACTCGGAGTCGAGCTCAACATGGACGCGGTCAAGACCTGGACCAGGAACTAGAGGAGGACACCACCCGATGGCACTCTTTCACGTCCGCATGGACGTCGCCATTCCCCGCGACCTCGACCCGAAGGTCCGGGACGAGACCATCGCCAAGGAGAAGGCGTACTCGCAGGAGCTTCAGCGCTCCGGAAAGTGGCCCGAGATCTGGCGGATCGTCGGACAGTACAGCAACATCAGCATCTTCGACGTCGAGTCGGCCGACGAACTGCACGAGATCCTGTGGAACCTTCCGCTGTTCCCGTACATGAAGATCGAGATCATGCCGCTCACGAAGCACGGTTCGGACGTCAAGTAGGGCGCTCCGCGCCCCGTGCGTGGTTAGCGAGTCTCTGGACTCGTCAACCACGCACAGGCGGCGGAGCCGCCTATTTCTGTTGCGCCAGCAACCGGTCGACGGCCCGCACGCTGAGGACGTGGTCGAGTGCCATGGTGGCGCTGCCGACGACGCCCGACAGTTCCCCGTGCGTCCAGGGGAGGATCTGAAGCTGTTGGGTGGCGACGGCGATCGCGTTGCCGTAGAGGGTTTCGCGTAGCCCGGCGACGAACGTGTCGTACGCCTGCGCCATGTCGCCGCCGACGATCACGACCTCGGGGTTGAGGAGGTTGATCGCTCCCGACAGGACCTCGCCGATCTGCCGCCCGCTCTCGCGGATCATCCGCCGGGCCTCGGCGTCCCCGGCGAGGGCGAGGGTGATCACGTCGCGGATGTGGGTGACTTCGCGCCCCTGCTCCTGCAGGTTGCGGACCAGTGCCCACCCGCCGGCGACGGCCTCGATACATCCCACATCACCGCAGCGGCACACTACCCCTTGTGCCGCTGCGGTTTTCGTGTGCCCGATCTCGCCCGCCGCGCCCAGGGCGCCCCGCTGCAGCACACCGCCGGACACGAGTCCGGCGCCGAGCCCGGTCGACGCCTTGATGAGCAGCATGTCGGCGAAGTCGCGGCGTTCCCCGCGCCGCTCGGCCAGAACCATGACGTTGGCGTCGTTGTCGACGAACACGGGCGCGTCGGTGACGTCGGCGAGAAACGGCTGCAGCGGGACCCCGTCCCAGCCCGACATCATGGGGGAGTTCAGGCTGCACCCGCGTTCGGTGTCGACGGTGCCGGGGAGGCTGATCCCGATCCCGACCGTCCGCCCCGCGGTCTCGCCCAGCCCCTCGCGCAGCGCGAGGAGGCGACTGGCGATGACGGGCATCAGCTCGGCCGGGCTCGTGCCGATCTCCTGCTCCACGTCCTCGGCGACGATGACGTCGCCTGCGAGGTCGCAGATGGCCAGCTGGGTACGGCTCCGGCCGATGGCGGCCGACAGCACCACACCGGCCCGCACGTGAAACGAGAGTTTCACCGGCGGCCGCCCGCCGGTCGAGACGCCTTCTTCGCGTTCGACGACGAGCCCCGACGCCTGCAGTGACGACACCCGCGCCGCGACGGCCGTGCGGGACAGCCCGGTGAGGTTGCCGATCTCGGTGCGCGTGGTGGCTTGCCCTGCGCGAATGAGGGCGAAAACGTCGCCACCCGTCGCCGGGGAGGTCGTCGAGCGAGGCGTCCGCATGCAGGCCATTCAACCAACCGGACACGCGTCTGACAACGTAAGGTTCAGATCTTTGTTCGTAGAAATACTTAAGTCTGTATTGATCGAAAGCCAAAGGTCGCCTACTCTCGTCTGTGATGGCCCACACATCCGGCTTTCAGAGGGAGATGACATGTCACCAGCGACCACCGTGGAACCGTGCGATTTCGTCGTGTTCGGCGGCACCGGCGACCTGGCGGTTCGTAAGCTGCTTCCCGCGCTCTACCTGCGCGACAGGGACGGTCAGCTGCCCGCCGAAACCCGCGTGATCGGTGCCTCGCGAGCCGGTCTCGACACCGACGGCTACCGCGACAAGGTGCGAGGAGAGCTCGCACGGTTCGTCCCCGGCGATCAGCTGGATTCGGACACCTGTGAGCGATTTCTCAATCGCCTCGAATACGTCACCGTCGACGTCGCGGACCCGGCGAACTGGGCGGGCCTGCAAGACTGTCTCGCCGACCGGGAAGGCGCCATCCGGGTCTTCTACCTGGCGTGCGCCCCCGGCCTGTTCGGACCGATCTGCGAGAACCTCGCCCTGAACGGTCTCGCCGACGCGCAGTCCCGCGTCGTGCTGGAGAAGCCCATCGGCCACGACCTCGCCTCGGCCCGCGCCGTCAACGACGCGGTCGGCGCAGTGTTCGAGGAATCCCAGATCTTCCGCATCGACCACTACCTCGGCAAGGAGAGCGTCCAGAACCTGCTGGTCACTCGATTCGCCAACACGTTCCTCGAGCCGCTGTGGAACTCCTCGTCGATCGACCACGTGCAGATCAACGTCGCCGAGTCACTCGGCGTGGGCAGCCGCGGCGGCTACTACGAGTCGGCGGGCGCGCTGCGCGACATGCTGCAGAACCACCTCCTGCAGCTGCTCTGCCTCGTCGCGATGGAGCCGCCCACCTACGTCGACCGCGAGACCGTGCGCGACGAGAAGCTGAAGGTGCTCCAGGCCCTCAAGCCGATGAGCCCGCAGGACGTCGAACGCTGCACGGTGGCAGGCCAGTACGGCCCCGGGCTGGCCGACGGGAAGGCTGTGCCGGGATACCAGGACGACGTCGAGAACCCGGACAGCACCACCGAGACGTTCATCGCAGTGAAGGCCGAGATCCAGAACTGGCGGTGGGCCGGCGTGCCGTTCTACCTGCGCACCGGCAAGCGCATGGACCGCCGGTGCTCGGAGATCGTGGTGCAGTTCAAGCCCGTCCCGCACCCCATGTTCCCCGGCAGCGAGGGCCACAGCGAACCCAACCGCCTGGTCATCCAGCTGCAGCCCCACGAGGGCATGCGGCTGCACATGACGGCGAAGGAGCCCGGCCCCGGCGGAATCCGGCTCAAGCCGGTGTCGTTGGACCTCAACTACATCGAGACGTTCAAGCGTCCGTCGCCCGACGCCTACGAGCGGCTGCTGATGGACGTGGTCCGGGGCAACCCGACCCTGTTCATGCGCCGCGACGAGGTGGAGGCCGCCTGGGAGTGGGTCGAGCAGATCCTCGTCGGCTGGGAGAAGTCCGAGCGCGGACCCCGCCGGTACCCGGCGGGCACGAACGGACCCACCGACGCGACCATCCTGATCGAGCGCGACGGCCGCGCCTGGCACGAAGGAGTTACCGCATGACCGACGCGCCCACACCCACCGCCGACATACACCCCGTTCTCGCCGCCGTCACCGAACGCATCATCGAGCGCAGCAGGCCCGAGCGCACGGTCTACCTCGACCGCATCCGGAAGGCCGCCGACCGCGGTCCGGCGCGCGGCAAACTGGCCTGCGCGAACCTTGCGCACGGGTTCGCCGCGTCCGGCCCGGCCGACAAGAAGGCGCTGCGCGCCTTCGTCAAGCCCAACATCGCGATCGTCTCGTCGTACAACGACATGCTGTCGGCGCACCAGCCGTTCGAGCACTTCCCGCGGCAGCTGAAGGCCGCGGTCATGGAGGCCGGCGGCATCGCCCAGTTCGCGGGCGGCGTCCCCGCCATGTGCGACGGCATCACCCAGGGCCGCGACGGCATGCAGCTGTCGCTGTTCAGCCGCGACGTCATCGCGATGGCGACGGCGATCGGACTGTCCCACGACATGTTCGACGGCGCCCTCATGCTCGGCGTGTGCGACAAGATCGTGCCCGGAATGCTCATCGGCGCACTCGGATTCGGCCACCTGCCGACGATCTTCGTGCCCGCCGGGCCGATGACGTCCGGTCTGCCCAACAACGAGAAGTCGCGCGTCCGCCAGCTGTACGCGGAGGGCAAGGCCAACCGCGAGGAACTGCTCGACGCCGAGGCGGCGTCGTACCACGGCGTCGGCACCTGCACGTTCTTCGGCACGGCCAACTCCAACCAGTTGCTCATGGAGGTCATGGGCCTGCACCTGCCCGGATCGAGCTTCGTGAACCCGGGCACCCCGCTGCGGGAGGCCCTCACGTGGGAGGCGGGAAAGCGCGTCGCCGGACTCACCTCGCTCGGTGACGACTACACGCCGGTCGGTGAGGTCGTGGACGAGAAGGCCGTCGTCAACGGCTGCGTCGCACTGCTCGCGACCGGCGGTTCGACCAACCACACGATGCACCTCGTGGCGATCGCCCGCGCCGCAGGCATCACCCTCACGTGGGACGACCTGTCGGAACTGTCCGCGGTGGTGCCGCTGCTCGCCCGGATCTACCCCAACGGCTCGGCAGACGTGAACCACTTCCACGCGGCGGGCGGCCTCGGCTACGTCGTGTCGTCGATGCTGGACGCGGGACTGCTGCACGAGGACGTGAAGACGGTCGTCGGTGCCGGACTCCGCCGGTACACCGAGGAGCCGAAGCTGTCCGGCGAGGGCGTCGAATGGCAGCCCGGGACGCCGATCAGTCACGACACCAGCGTCCTTCGCGGTCCCGAGGAGCCGTTCGCGGTCAACGGCGGCCTGAAGATGCTGAAGGGCAACCTCGGTGAATGCGTCATCAAGGTGTCCGCGGTCAAGTCGGAGCACCAGGTCGTGACCGGCCCGGCGCGCGTGTTCGACGACCAACTCGACTTCCTCGCCGCGTTCGAGGCGGGCGAACTCGACCGCGACTTCGTGGCGGTGCTGCGCTACCAGGGCCCGCGCGCCAACGGCATGCCCGAACTGCACAAGCTCACACCGGTTCTCGGGTCCCTGCAGGACAAGGGCCGCAAGGTCGCACTCGTCACCGACGGTCGCATGTCGGGTGCATCCGGCAAGGTGCCCGCCGCGATTCACCTCACCCCGGAAGCCGCGGCAGGCGGACCGCTGGCACGGGTGCTCGACGGCGACGTGGTGACCGTCGACGCCGTCGCCGGAACGGTGAACGTCCACGTCGACGATGCAGAGTTCGCCGCCCGCCCGGCGACCGGTCGCGCGCTCGGCGCCGACGAATGGGTCGGCACGGGCCGCGAGCTCTTCGCCGGCCTGCGTGCCGCCGTCGGACCGGCGACCCAGGGCGCCAGCGTTTTCCACCCCCAACCCGTCTAAGGAGTATTCAGTGACGAACAGCCCCTCCCTCCTCGACCGCGTCCCGGTCATCCCCGTCGTCGTCGTGGACGACCTCGGCGACGCGGTGCCGGTGGCCCGCGCGCTGGTGGCCGGCGGCATCCCCATGATCGAGCTGACCCTCCGGACGCCGTGCGCCCTCGACGCCATCAAGGCGATCGCGAGCGAGGTGCCGGAGATCTGCGTCGGCGCGGGCACGATCGTGGAACCGGTGCAGGCTGCGCAGGCGGCCGAAGCGGGAGCGCAGTTCCTGGTCTCGCCGGGCAGCACCGAAACCCTGCTGAAGGCGATGACGGACACCGGACTGCCGCACCTCCCGGGCGCGGCGACCGTCTCCGAGGTGCTCTTCCTGCTCGAGCACGGCTACCGCGAACTCAAGTTCTTCCCCGCCGAGGCGTCGGGCGGCGCGAAGTTCCTCGGCTCGATCCACTCGCCCGTTCCGGCGGCCCGGTTCTGTCCCACCGGCGGCATTTCCACGTCGAACGTCGGCGACTACCTGTCGCTGC
>JBCEBZ010000064.1:13668-26118 GCA_039206675.1 Rhodococcus sp. (in: high G+C Gram-positive bacteria)
TGCGTCGGCGGATCCTGGCTCACGCCCGCCGAGGCCGTGAAGAAGCAGGACTGGGACCGGATCAGTGGACTCGCACGCGAGGCGGCCGCACTCGCCCGGTGACGCGTGAAGCGGCGCGGTACGGTGAATCGTGCGCGACAGTGACAACGGTGATTCCCAGAGGCCGGGTTCTCAGTCCTCGCTGAAATCCGCCAATCAGCACCGTGTGGTCCGCGCGCTCCAGACGTCGGGTGAGCTGACCCAGGCGGAGATCGCGCGTCGCACCGGATTGGCTCCCGCCACCGTCTCCAACATGGTCAAGGAATTGACCGCGGCCGGGATGGTCGCCGTGCCGGGCGGCGGCGACCATCCCGGCCAGCGGGGCCGGGCAGTGCGGCTGACCCGCCGGATGGGCCTCGCGGTCGGGATCGACTTCGGGCACCGCCATCTCACCGTGGCCGTCGCCGACATGGCACACGAGGTGCTCGCCGAGGAACGCGTCGAACTCGGTGCGGGTCACCGCGCGGAGGACGGCGTGGTGCAGGCGGGCGCCCTGCTCGACGCTGCCCTCGATCGACTCGGCTGCGACCGCACGTCCGTCCTCGCGGTCGGCATGGGTCTGCCCGCGCCGCTCGAGACCGACACGGGCGAGGTCGGCGGCCCGTCCATCCTCCCCGGCTGGGTCGGTGTCGACGCGGCCGCCGTCGCGTCGGAGTACCTCGGCATCGCCGTGCACGTCGACAACGACGCGAACCTCGGTGTGCTCGCGGAACACATGTGGGGCGCGGGCCGGGGGACCACCGACCTCGCCTACATCAAACTGTCCGACGGTGTGGGTGCCGGCCTGGTCCTCGACGGCCGGCTCTACCGCGGAAGAGGCGGCACCGCAGGCGAAATCGGGCATCTGACGCTCGACGAGTTCGGTCAGGTGTGCCGCTGCGGCAACCGCGGCTGCCTCGAGACCCTCGTCGCCTCGCACGTCGTGATCGGACTGCTCGCCCCGAGTCGCGGTCCCGATCTGAGCATCGCCGACATCGTCGCGATGGCCGAGGGCGGCGACGCCGCCTGCATCCGGGTGCTCGCGGACACCGGGCGGCACGTGGGTGTCGCGGCGGCGAGCCTGTGCAACCTCGTCAATCCCGAACGACTCGTCATCGGCGGCGAACTCGCGCTGGCCGGCGAGCTGCTGCTCGGGCCGATGCGCGAGGTCGTCGGCCGCTACGCGGTGCCCAGCGCGGTCCGTTCCCTGGACATCCGCGTCGCCGAACTCGGCCCCCGCGCTCAGGTGCTCGGTGCCGTCGCCCTGGGCCTGCGCTCCGCGCTCCCCGCCTGACTGTTCGCCGCTGAATTCTCGCTTGGCGTCAGGGGCGGAGCTCTGCGCACCCAATATTCATTGATGAACGTAAATAGGACAAACAGGTCTTTCTATGTTCACATCTTGACGATTCGCGGTTTCGTTGCCTACTGTGGTCCACACCACAACGACTGCGCGCTCTGCGCAGGCCTCGGCCCGACCCGGGTCTCGATCACCCCTTGCTCACGAGGAGTCCCATGACTGAAAACGTCCTGTTGCCCGGCGCGGAATCGCCCGGCGACACCGCAGAGGGCACTTCGGTTCCCGTCCGTATCGCGGTCGTCGCCGCACTCGGCGGCCTGCTGTTCGGCTACGACAGCGCAGTGATCAACGGCGCCGTGTCGGCGATCGAAGGCAAGTTCCAGGTCGAGTCCGCGCTCCTCGGATTCGCGATCGCCTCGGCGCTGCTCGGTGCCGCGGCGGGTGCAATGCTGGCCGGGCGGATCGCCGACCGGTACGGACGCCTCGTCACGATGCGGGCCGCCGCCGTGATGTTCCTCCTGAGTGCCATCGGCACCGGATTCGCGGCCAACGTCGAGATGCTGGTGACGTTCCGGATCGTCGGCGGCATCGGTGTGGGTCTGGCCTCGGTCATCGCACCCGCCTACATCGCCGAGATCTCGCCCGCCCGGGTGCGTGGACGCCTCGGGTCGCTGCAGCAACTCGCGATCGTGACGGGCATCTTCGTCTCGCTCCTGGTCGACTACGCCCTCGCCGCCCTCGCCGGCGGATCGCAGGAAGAACTGTGGTTCGGGCTCGAGGCGTGGCGGTGGATGTTCCTCGCGATGTGTGTGCCCGCACTGGCCTACGGTCTGCTGTCGCTGACCATTCCCGAATCCCCCCGCTACCTGATCGCTCAGGGACGCATCGGCGAGGCCCGCGGCATCCTGGCGGTCCTGCTCGGCGAGAAGGGTCTCGACCTCAAGATCGAGAGCATCCGGGCGACGCTGGCCCGCGAGACGCAGCCGTCGATCCGCGACCTGAAGGGCTCCGCGTTCGGCCTGATGCCGATCGTGTGGATCGGTATCGGACTCTCGGTCTTCCAGCAATTCGTCGGTATCAACGTGATCTTCTACTACTCGAGCGTCCTGTGGCAGGCCGTCGGCTTCGACGAGGGCAGCTCCCTGCAGATCACCGTCATCACGTCCGTGGTCAACATCGCCACCACCCTCATCGCCATCGCCTACATCGACCGGGTCGGCCGTCGACCGCTGCTCATCATCGGCTCCGCAGGCATGGCCGTGACGCTCGCGACCATGGCGTTCATCTTCGGTACCGCCTCCACCACCGTCGTGGACGGTGTTACGACGCCGCAGCTGACCGGGCTGCAGGGCCCGATCGCGCTCGTCGCCGCCAACCTCTTCGTGGTGGCCTTCGGAATGTCCTGGGGCCCGGTGGTGTGGGTCCTGCTCGGCGAGGCGTTCCCCAACCGCATCCGGGCCGCCGCCCTGTCGCTCGCCGCGGGCGCCCAGTGGGCGGCGAACTGGCTGATCACCGTGACGTTCCCGTCCATGAAGGACTTCTCGCTCGGAATCTCGTACGGTTTCTACGCCGTCTGCGCGGTGCTGTCGCTCGTCTTCGTGCTGCGCTGGGTCAAGGAGACGAAGGGCGTGGAACTCGAAGCCATGCACTCCGATTCGGTCGTGTAGGGCTTCCGCGCCACGACGACGGCACCCGCGAGGATCTCACTCGCGGGTGTCTTCGTCGTCCTTCATCTGCTCGACGGCCGTCGCGGATTCGCTCACGATCGCGCGCATGGCCGCCTCCGCCGCGTCGGCGTCGCCCATCTGGATGGACGACGCCACCACGCCGTGCAGGCGGATCGCCTCGGTCTCCGCGACGTGCGGCATCAGCGAGTGCCGGGTGCGGCCCTCGAGCACCTCCACGACGATCTGCGACATCGCCCGCAACAGGGGATTCCCCGACGCGGTCAGCAGCGTGCGGTGAAAGTCGGAATCGTGGGCCAGGTACGCGTCGGTGTCCGCCGCGCGGGACGTCGACGACATTCCGATGACGGCCGCCGTGAGTGCCCCGCACTGTTCCGGCGTCGCCCGGGTCGCCGCGAGGCGCGCGGCGAGCGGTTCGATGCCCGACCGGAGTTCGCTCAGGCTCGACAGCTGTTCGAACCGCTGCGGGCCGGCGAGTTTCCAGCGAATCACGCTCGGATCCAGTGCATTCCAGTGCTCCTCGCCCAGGACGGTGATCCCGACGCGGCGCCGGACCGCCAGGAGCCCGAGCGATTCGAGAACGCGAACCACCTCGCGGACGACGGTGCGGGAGACGGAGTACTGGGTGACCACGTCGTCGGCGGAGATGCGGGTGCCGGGTGCCACGACCCCGGCCACGATGTCGCTGCCGAGCCGGTCGAGCACCGTTTCGTGCAATTGCCGGTACTCGGCGCCCTCTGCGTTGGTCATCCGCCGATGTTCCCACGCTCGTACCCACTGAACACACGTTGACGCGCGGTCGGACCTCTAAGTAGTACTTATTTAAGACTGACCTTGAAATCGTATGGTTTATGAGGCAGAGTGACCTGAGTCACGAGCAAGGGTCATTCCAACACCGATCTCCCTGGAGCAACAGAATGAGTACCGCGTCACTACTCGCAGCGGCCGACAGCGCCGGCAGCGACGCGCAGCTGATCACAGCTGCCGTCGTCGGCGTCGCCGTCATCATCGCGCTGATCACCTGGCTCAAACTCCACCCGTTCCTCGCGCTGTCGATCGGCGCCGTCGGCGTCGGCATCGGCGCAGGTCTCGGCGCCTCGGACTCGGTGAAATCGTTCGTCGAGGGCTTCGGCGCCACGATGGGCAGCGTCGGAATCCTGATCGGGTTCGGTGCCATGTTCGGCAAGCTGCTCGCCGATTCGGGCGGCGCCGACCGCGTCGTCGACACCCTCGTCGGGCGCGCCGGACCGCGGACGCTGCCCTGGATGATGGCGCTGGTCGGCGCGGTGATCGGCCTGCCGATGTTCTTCGAGATCGGCCTCGTGCTGCTGATGCCCGTCATCATTCTCGTCGCGCGCCGTTCGGGGCTGTCGCTGATGCGCATCGCGATTCCCACCCTGGCGGGCCTGTCCGCCATGCACGGTCTCGTTCCGCCCCACCCCGGGCCCCTGGTCGCGGTGGCGGCGCTCAACGCGAACCTCGGACTCACCCTCGCGCTCGGCGTCGTCGTCGCGATTCCCACCGTCATCGTCGCCGGACCGCTGTTCAGCAAGCTGGCCGCCCGCTGGGTGGACGTCCCCGTCCCCGAGCTCTACGTGACCACCGAAGACCGGGAAGGCGCCGAGGCCGCCGCCGAGCGTCGCCGTCCCAGCTTCGCCGCCACCCTCTCCGCCATCCTGCTCCCGGTCGTCCTGATGCTGGGCAAGGCAGTTGCCGACGTCGCCGCCCCCGACTCGGAGTCGCCCGCGAAGGCACTGCTCGACTTCCTCGGAACGCCGGTCGTGGCCCTCGGGCTCGCGGTGCTCGCCGGAATGCTGCTCCTCGGCCGGGGCGGTGGCATGGACCGCAACGCTCTCGCGGCCTCGCTGGAGAGCTCGCTGCCTCCGATCGCCGGAATCCTCCTCATCGTCGGTGCGGGCGGCGGATTCAAGCAGGTCCTGATCGACACCGGCATCGCCGACGTGATCGCCGAAGCGATCAAGGGCAGTGCCCTGCCCGTCCTGTTCCTCGCCTGGCTCGTGGCTGTGCTGATCCGTGTCGCCACCGGATCGGCCACCGTCGCGACCGTCACCGCCTCCGGCATCCTCGCGCCCGTCGCCGCCGAACTGACGTCCACGCACGTCTCGCTGATGGTGCTGGCGATCGGCTCCGGCTCGCTGTTCCTGTCACACGTCAACGACGCGGGATTCTGGCTGGTGAAGGAATACCTCGGCGTCACGGTGGTACAGAACCTGAAGACGTGGACGGTGATGGAATGCATCATCTCCGTCACCGGTCTGGCCGGTGTCCTCGCGCTGAGCGTGTTCATCTAGAAGGGGTCGAGAATGTCGAGTGAGGTTGGTGAAATGCACGTGAGTACGCGCGAACCGGCAGGACGCACTCCGCAGACCGCGGAACCGGTCCTGGTGCTGATGGGCGTGTCCGGGTCCGGGAAGTCGACGGTCGCGGGAATCATCGCCGGCGCAATGGGCTGGGACCTACAGGAGGGCGACGCCCTGCATCCTCCCGCGAACGTCGAGAAGATGGCGTCGGGGCAGCCGTTGACCGACGAGGACCGCTGGCCGTGGCTCGATCTCGTCGCAGGATGGATCCGGGACCACACCGACAACGGTCTTCCGGGGGTGATCACCTGCTCGGCGCTCAAGCGCAGTTACCGCGACGTCCTGCGCGGCGACAACGTCGTGTTCGTGCATCTCGCCGGGTCGCGGGCGCAGATCGGGGAACGGCTGACCGCCCGCCTGGACCACTTCATGCCCCCGTCGTTGCTGGACACGCAGATCTCGACGCTCGAGCCGATCGAGCCCGACGAGGACGCCATCGTGGTGGATGTCGGCGGATCGCCCACGCACGTGGCGACGGAGATCATCGCGCGACTGGAGCAGCGGCTCGGCCGGTGAACTTCCGGTAATCGGACCGAAATTAGGTCGAAGTCGCTCGGTAACGGGCGGCTTCGACTTACCGTGGCGGGAGGTGTTCCGTTGGCTGGATGAGCGTCCGATATCACGGAGGGCAGTATGCGAACGCGTAATTCGATCGTGTGGCACTGGGATGTCAGCCGACCGGCGCGTATGACGTTCTGGTTCGCCAGGGCTTTCGTCAAACCGCTGTTCACGATATGGCCGACGACGGATCGCGGCATCGAACTGCTGGCGGCCCTCGACGAGCTCATCGACCGGCTCCCCAAGCCGAAGGGGCTCGATATCGAGGCGATCTCGCTCGGCGGGGTGCCGTGCGAGAAGATCACCCACCCGCGACCCACGGTCACCTCGATGGACGGCGCCACCATCCTCTACTTCCACGGCGGTGGATTCGTGTTCTGCGGGCTCGCCACCCACCGGGCGCTGTGCGGGCTGCTCGCCGCGCGTTCGGGTGCGCCCGTCGTCTCGGTCGAGTACCGGCAGCTCCCCAAGGGGGCGATCGGCGCGTCGCTGGTGGACGCGATGACCGCATACACCGAGGTGCTGAAGGTCTGCGACGACCCCACCCGGGTGATCGTCGCGGGGGATTCGGCGGGCGGGTACCTCGCGATGAAGGTCGCCGAAGTCGCCGCGTTGCGGGGCATCACCCGACCGGCGGCCGTCATCGGATACTCCCCGCTGCTCAACCTCGACCTCGAGGATCACGATCCCGATTTCATGAAGCGCGACGCGTATCTGCCGATGTCCCAGGTGGCGAAGCTGAAGGACCGCTGGCTGGCCGGCCCCGACAAGATTCCGGGTGCCGAGTCTCCCGTGAACGCCGACCCGGGATTGTTCCCGCCCGTCTTCCTCACCGCCGCCGAGTACGAGATCATGCGGCCCGACGTCGAAATCCTCACCGACAACTTCGACCGTGCGGGCCGCCAGATCGAGACCCACCTCTGGAGTGGGCAGATTCACGCGTTTCCGGTGATCGGCAAGGCGTTGCGGGAGAGCCGCACGATCATCGGGCTCACCGTCGACTTCGCGTCCCGCGCGCTCACGGAGTCGAAGCGGCACTCGGCCTGAACGGACTACGCGGGGTTGAGCACCCGGCGCAGCAGCGGTGACACCGTGATCAGCAGTCCCAGCAGGGCGACTCCCGTGACGAGCACGAGGCCGGAGTGGAACTGGTGGAACCCGGCGCCGCTGATGCCGGTGGCGGTGTGCGAGCCCGCGGTGACGAGCGCGGTGGTCAGCGCCAGTACGAGCGCGGCACCGACCTGTGCGGATGTCTGCACGAGCCCCGACGCCAACCCCTGCTCGGAGTCGTCCACGCCCGACGTGGCCTGGGCCATGATCGACGTGAAGCCCAGCGCGAAACCGACGCCCAGCAGGAGCACGCTCGGCAGGATCGCGACCGTGTAGTGGGGCTGATCGCTACCGGCGAAGAGGAACCACAGGTAGCCGAGGCTCAGCGAGGTGAGTGCCGCGATGATCATGCGGGCAGTGCCGAACGCGTCGATCAGACGGCCCACGAACGGCGACCCGAAGGCCACGATGATGCCCGCGGGGAGGAGTCCCAGCGCCATCTCCAGTGGCGACCAGCCGAGCACCGACTGCAGGAAGATGGTCATCATGAACTGGAAGCTCAGGTAGGAGCCGAACAGCGCGACGATGCTGAGGTTCGCCCGAACGATCGAGCCGACCCGCAGAATGCTCAGGCGCACGAGCGGGTGCGCGACCCGGTTCTCCACGACGAAGAACGACGCCAGCAGGGCAGCGGCCAGTGCGAACGAGCCCAGCGTGAGCGGATCGGCCCAGCCGCGGGCCGGCGCCGATACGACGGTGTAGACGGCGAGCAGCATGCCCGACACCAGCGTGGCGGCTCCGACGATGTCGTGCCCGCCGTTGTCGGCGGCGCGGTCGCGGGGGATCAGAACGGTGCCGGCGACCAGGGCGAGCACCGCGAACGGCACCGGCATCAGGAACGTCCAGCGCCACCCGGCGCTGGTGAGCAGCCCACCCAGGATCAGGCCGGACGAATAGCCGCTGGCTCCGAAGACGGAGAAGATCGACAGCGCCCGGTTACGGGCGGGCCCCTCCTTGAACGTGGTGGTGAGGATCGACATCGCGGTCGGTGCGGTGAACGCTGCGGCGAGTCCCTTCACGAAGCGGCTCGCGATGAGCAGCGTGCCGTTGTCGACGAGTCCGCCGACCAGGGACGCGATCGCGAACACGGTCAGCGCGATCAGGAAGACGCGGCGGCGTCCGAGGAGATCGGCGGTGCGGCCGCCCAGCAGCAGCAGACCACCGAATCCGAGGACGTATCCGTTGATGATCCATTGCAGCGAGGTGGTCGACAGCCCGAGTTCGGTTCCGATGGAGGGCAACGCAACACCCACCATCGAGACGTCGAGACCGTCGAGGAACATCACGAGGCACAGCACGGCCAGCACGCCCCAGAGGCGGGGAGTCCAGGCTTGTTCGGTCGACGGGGCGGTGGTGGCATCGGTGATAGTCACACGGAGAATGTAAATGCACGTGCAATCAATGCGCAAGCACTAATTTCGTTTGCATTTAATTCGCTTGCACGTTTTTCGTGCGCGCGCTAGGGTGCGGATCATGAGCTCAGAAGCGGACCTGCGCGGCACGTGGCGGCTGCTCGCGAGCAGATACAACTCGATCGCCTGCGAGCTGGATCGTGAGATGCAACACGCGCACGGCTTGAGCATGAGCGATTTCGAGACACTCGACCGGCTGATGGACGCCACCTGCGACCGGCCTCGGATGCAGGACCTCGCGGCCGAGATGTACCTCAGCCCCAGCGCGCTGTCCCGGAGCGTGGCCCGGCTGGAAAAGGCGGGCCTGGTCGCCAGAGCGCTGTGCGAGGCGGACCGGCGGGGCGTGTTCGTCGACGTCACCGACGCCGGCCGCGAGGTGCACGCCGACGCCAGGAAGATTCAGCTGGGGGTACTCACCGAAAGGCTTTCGGAAGCAACCTGACTCGTCACGTCAGTGAGGTGGGTGTCGAATAGTCGTCGGACGGGAACTCGCCGTCGACGACGGCGGTCACCACGGTGTTCTCGAGCGTGATCGCCCCGCCGTGATTGTCCAGGAACGCGGTGTCCGCGGCGTCGCGACCCGTCGCGATTCGCAGCAGTGCGGAACGCGGGGCCAGTCGGGTGGCGTCGACCACTCGCCACTCACCGTCGACGAATGCCTCGACGACGGCGTGGAAGTCCATCGGATCGCACCCCGGCGCGTACACCGCGGCCAGCCGCGCCGGGATCGTGACCGCCCGCAAGAGCGCCACCGTGAGGTGGGCGAAGTCACGGCACACCCCGGCCCCGGACAGCATCGTGTCGACGGCGCTGTCGGTGGATCTGCTCGACCCCGCCTGGTACAGCAGCCGCGACCCCACCCAGGTGGTGATGTCCTGCAACAGTTCCGGGTGCGGCTTGGACAGGTTGAACTCCCCGCCGGTGAAACCGAAGAACTTGTCCGCCTCGGCATATCGGCTCGGGCGCAGGTACTTCGAGAGGTCGTAGTCGGTGACCGGCGGCGAATCGGCCTTGCCCAGAACCGAAGCCGAGTACTCGACGTGCAGCGAACCGCGCCGACTGTCCAGCAGATGGACGCGAGTACCGTGTTCCGCCACCATCTCTCGTGCCTCGACCGGGTTGCCGTCGAGGGTGAACGACAGCGACTCCGACAGTTCCGAACCGGGAGTCCGGGCCACCGCGATCTTGAATTCGAGACTGGTGGCGTCGGTGACCTCGATGTCGAGAGTGGCGGTGACGTGACGTTTCATCAGCCCATCCTGGCATCCCGCGTCCGGGGGTGCAGAATCCGGCGTAGTCAGGCCTGAACGCGCGGCCGCAACCACTCGACGAGATCGTCGAGTACCTCCTCGTTCTCCGGTTCGTTGAACACCTCGTGGAACAGGTTTTCGTAGATCTCCACCGTGAGGTCCTCCGAACCGGCGTACTCCGCGATGAGTTCCGTGCCGTGCACGCTCGCGAGACCGTCGTCCCGGCCGTGCTGCAGCAGCAGGGGAACTTTCAACGACGGCAGGCGCTCCGGCAAATGTTCGGCCGCGAGAATCATTCCGCGCGCAATCCCCGCAGGCACCTTCCCATGGTGGACGAGGGGATCCTCCTCGTAGGCCGCCACAACCGCAGGATCGCGGGACACCAGCTTCGCGTCGAGCGACTCGACGGGCACTCCGGGGAGGAAGCGGCCCACCAGCTTGCCGATCTCGACCACCACCCGCGGTGTTCCGCTCGTCACGTCGACGGCGGGCCCGGACAGCATCAGTGCCGTCAGATCCTGCTGGTGGTCGAGGGCGTACGTCAGTGCGATGGAACCGCCCATGCTGTGCCCGAGGAGGAACCGGTCGGTGCCCGGCCAGTCCGTCGACGCGATGCCGAACAACTGGTGCAGGTCGTCGGTGAACTCGCGCCAGTCCTTCAGGTGGACCCGTTTGCCGCCCGATCGCCCGTGTCCGCGGTGGTCGGGCGCGTAGATCACGAGGTCGAGTTCCCCGAGCCGCTCGATCACGTGGTCGTATCGCCGGGCGTGCTCGCCGAAGCCGTGGCACAGCACCAGCACGCCGCGCGGGCGCCGCTCGGGAAGCCACACGTCGTAGACGATCGGAACTCCGCCGACGCCGGCGAAGGACGATTCTCGATGCTGCATGATGCCCCTTCGTGGTCCGAATTCGACGACTCAGATCATTGCACGGTGAGGTACCCCGGCAAGCGGCAAATTAGGGGATCGGTCCGGGTGTGAATGCCACCGGCACGTGCTTCAGCCCGTTGATGAAGTTGGAGCGCAGCCGCTGGGCCGGCGCCGTCTGCTCCATGTCGGGCATCCGACGCAGAATCTCGCTCAGCATCACCTTCATCTCGGCGCGAGCGAGGTTGGCGCCGAGACAGAAATGGTGACCGCCGCCACCGAACGCGATGTGCTGCGAGTAGTGGCCGGTGGGCCGGTCGATGTCGAACGTGTACGGATCGTCGAACACCGCCTCGTCACGGTTCCCCGACATGTGCCAGATGACCACGCGGTCGCCCTCGGCGATCTCGACGTCGTGCAGCACCGTGTCCCTGGTCGCGGTCCGGCGGAACTGCATCACCGGTGTGGCCCAGCGCAACCCCTCCTCGATCAGGGCGTCGAGCTTCGACGGATCCTCGAGCACCTTGCGGCGCTCCTCGGGATGCTCCATCAGCGCCAGCTGGGTGTGCGAGATGGCGTTGCGGGTGGTCTCGTTGCCGGCGACCGCGAGCAGCATGAAGAACATGTTGAAATCGAGTTCGCCGAGCTTCTCGCCGTGCACGTCGGCCTCGATGAGAGCAGTCGCGATGTCGTCACGCGGGTGCCGCCTGCGGTCCTCGAACATCTCCAGGCTGTAGGCGAACATCTGGCCGGCCGCCGCGCGTTCCTGACCCTCCTCGAGATGAAATTCGGGATCGTGCGAGCCGATCATCTGATTCGTCAGGTCGAAGATGAGCTTGCGGTCCTCCTGGGGCACGCCCAGGAAGTCGGCGATCGCCTGAAGCGGCAGTTCGGACGCGACATCGACGACGAAGTCGCACTCACCGCGCTCGATCACCGCATCGACGATGCTCGTCGCCCGCCGCGCGAGAATCTCGTGCAACTGGCCGATGCGACGAGGTGTGAAGCCCTTGCTGACGATCTTGCGCAGTGCCGTGTGGTCCGGTGGATCCATGTTCAGCATCATCAGCTGCTGGCCCGCGAGGTCGTCCGGGGCCAGATCGTCGATGTAGGTGGCACCCCGCCACGACGAATACGTCTCGGCGTCCCGGTTCACCGTCACGATGTCGGCATGCCGGGTGACGCACCAGAAGGGGTCGCCGCGCTCGTCGAGGTGCCGGTAGACGGGAGCCTCGCGCCGCAACGTGGCGAACATCTCGTGGGGCACGCCCTGCACGAAGGTGTCCGGGTTGTAGAGATCGACGTCGGCGAGCTGCACAGTCCCTCCTGAGGCCTCACGTACGAGAATACGTTCTAGTCCTGGAGGATGTGGGACAACGAAAACGGCCCCGGAGAATGAATCTCCGGAGCCGTTTCCACTTGGTAGCGGGGACAGGATTTGAACCTGCGACCTCTGGGTTATGAGCCCAGCGAGCTACCGAGCTGCTCCACCCCGCGTCGGTAAGACCACTCTACCCCCTCCAGAGCGGCTGCCCGACCAGCCGGCCCGGACGGCCCGCCGCGTCATGCCGAGCCGCCCCGGCGGGCCGGCCCGGGTCGGCGGGGACGGCATGGTCACGGCCTGCCCTCTCTTCGTCAAGTCCCGAGTCCTCGGAACGTGACCCTGTTCTCGCATTCGGGCCTACTTGAAGCACGGGCCGCACCGGAAAGACCGGAAACCGAAAAGGTCCCCATATCAAGTAGGAGATGACCATGCAGCGCACCACCCACACCACCCCGGAAATCCGTACCAAGCGCGGCTTCCGTATCTCGACCCTCGTCGCCTCGGCCGTGGTCGTCGCCGGCGGAATCATTCTTCCGGCCACCGCCGCGT
>JBCEBZ010000065.1:0-6813 GCA_039206675.1 Rhodococcus sp. (in: high G+C Gram-positive bacteria)
GCATCGGGGTTGCCCCAGTACCCCAGGCACAGTTGCGGCGACCGGTAGAGCACCTCGCCCGGCGTGCCGTCCGGAACGTCGTGGCCGTCCGGATCCACCACCCGCGTCTCGACGAAGAACACGGCCTTGCCGCACGACGACGGCCGCTCCTCGTGTTCCTCCGGTTGCAGCACCGTGGCGAGCGGACCGATCTCGCTCTGCCCGAAACAGTTGTAGAAGCCGAGGTCGGGGTAGCGTTCGCGCAGCCTGTTCAGCACCGTCACCGGCATGATCGACGCGCCGTACTGTGCCTTCGTCAGCGACGACAGGTCGCGGGTCTCGAGATCCGGATGTCCGGCGAGCGGCACCCACACCGTCGGCGCCAGGAACAGCGACCCGATACGATCGGTCTCGATGCGCCGCAGGATCTCCGGAATGTCCGGGGTCTGCATGAGATTCACCGTGGCGCCCACCGACAGATACGGCAGCATGAACACGTGCATGCCCGCCGAGTGGTAGAGCGGCATGCAGATCAGCGGATTGTCGCCCTCGGTCAGCGCGAGGGCGATCACGGAGGACACGTACTCGTGCACGAGGCCGCCGTGAGTCATCATGGCGCCCTTCGGCTTCGACGTCGTCCCCGACGTGTACAGCAACTGGGCCAGGTCGGTGGACGCGACCGGCACGGCGAGCGCGGGAACGTCGCCGGAGCCGCCGTGGGCGAGCAGGGAGTCCTCCGCGTCGCGCAGGGGCACCACGTGGCGCAGGTCGAGCGTGTCCCGGACCGAGTCGAGGGTGCCACGCAGCGCCGGATCGACCAGCACGGCGGCGCTCCCGGACTGCGACACCAGGTAGGTCAGCTCCTCGCCCTTCAGGGCGTAGTTGACGGGGACGTGCACGAGACCCGCACGCGCGCAGGCCAGGAACCCGATCACGTACGCGTCCGAGTTGGTGCCGTACGCGGCGACGCGCTCACCGGCCGACAGTCCCAGCGACTGCAGGTAGGCGGCGGCGCGGCTGACCGCGTCGTCGAGTTCCCGGTACGTCCACGTGCGGTCCTCGAACGTCAGCGCCCTGCGGTCGGGGAACTTGGCGGCCGAGCGCCGCAGCACTCCGTCGACGGTATCGGTGCGCGCATCCAGACTCATGCACGAAGGTTATAGGACGTCCAACTACCCCGCCAGAGGTTCCGGATTACCGTTCCGCCGACACCAGCATCGGCGAATGCATGTCGTAGTACGTCACCTCGTCGGTCAGCCGGCCCTCCTCCTCGAACAACGACCGCAGGTCGTCCGGTATCTCCAGCTTCTCGTGGGAACGGGCCTCCGCCTCGGACGTGAAGTACACCGCCTCGACGTATCCACCGTCACCGTACGTGCACAGCGTTCCACCGAGAATCTCCGGACGCAGCTGATGTAGCTGAGGTTCGGCCTGCTCCAGCAACTCCCGCATCCGGTGCGAGTCGGTGGTGTGCCCCTCCATGACCTGAACGAATGTGGCGTCGTCGGAGCCTCCACCCATCCACTCCATCACTTCGGGGCAGTCCATGAACGACACCGGACCCTCGAAGCACCGCTCGGTCTCGGCCCACCACGCACCCTGCTCGGGGCGTTCACTGTTACGGCGCGCTGCTTCGGCGGATTCGAATCGCGCCAGTGCGATGAACGTACCGTCGTCGCACAGTCCCTGGGTGCATCCGAGGAAGCCCGTCGCGCCCGGACGCAACTCCTCGGTCCAGCGGTCCATGCACCGGACGAGGCCGGCCTCGTCCGCCACCTTTCCTTGAATGATCTGGATGAACATCGATGTCACCTCCCGCGGGACGATCGCCCCGCAGTGAGAACGAACTCGGTGGCCGACCCGTCGCGGTCCACCGTCAGCGGGCACCGACGGCCCGCGGCCGCAGCCACTGCACACTTGATTTTTCGCCGGTTCGCGAGGCCGCGCAATGCAGCCGGGGCTACTTTCCCTGCCACTGCGGGATGCGCTTGTCGACGAACGCCTGCATACCCTCCTGGGCGTCGCAGGTGACGGCGTTGGTCGCCATCGTCTCGGCCATCGCCCGGTACGCCTCGTCCTGGGGCAGGTCGATCTGACGGTAGAACGCCTGCTTGCCGATCTTCACGGTGAGGGGGCTGGCCTTCGTGATCTTCGCGGCGAGAGCCCGGGTCTGCGCGTCGAGTTCCTCCGGCGCGACCACCAGGTTCACCAGGCCCCAATCCGCCGCGGTCCCGGCATCGATCGTCTCGCCGGTGAGCAGCATCTGCAGGGCACGTTTACGCCCGATCGAGCGGCTCAGCGCCACCATCGGGGTGGAGCAGAACAGGCCGATCTTCACCCCCGGCGTCCCGAACACGGCGTTCGACGACGCCACCACCAGGTCGCACGAGGCGGCGAGCTGACAGCCCGCCGCGACGGCCGCGCCCTGGACGGACGCGATGACCGGCTGGGGAATCTCCTGCACGGCCTGCATCATCTCGACGCAGGTGTCGAAGATGGTCTGCTCGTCCTCCAGCGTGCGGCCGATCATCTCCTTCAGGTCGTGACCCGCGGAGAACACCGGTCCTGCAGCCCTGATGACGACGACGCGGGTGGTGTCGTCGTCGCCCAGCTTCCGAAGTGCCGCGGTGACGTCCCGCATGGCTTCGGAGGACAGCGGATTGCGCTGTTCGGGGCGGTTCAGGGTGAGGAACGCGACGCCGGTGTCCGGCTCGGCAGTGGTCTCGACGAAGTTCTCGGTCATGACTACTGCCTACCACCTGTGAGTACTTCTCAACCGCGGGCGGTTAAGAAGTACTCACAGGTGGAGCAATGCGGGCCCGCACCTCACCGAAGCCGATGCGGGTGCCGTTCGGGCCCGGTGCGGTGGCGGAGATGGCGATCTCGTCGCCGTCCTCGAGGAACGTGCGCTTCTCGTCCCCGACGACGACGGGTTCCTGCCCACCCCAGGTCAGCTCGATGAACGCGCCACGCTGGTCCTTCTCCGGCCCGGAGATGGTGCCCGACGCGAACATGTCGCCCGTGCTGGCGGCGGCACCGTTGATCGTGGTGTGCGCGAGCATCTGCGCCGGCGACCAGTACATCTGCGCGTACGGCGGCCGCGACACGACGTGCCCGTTCCATTCCACGGCCAGGTCGATGTCCAGACCCCACTTCTCCTCGCCGCGCAGGTACGGCAGCGGCTGCGGGTCCTGCAGCGGGGTGTCGATGCGGGCCGCCTCGAGGGCGTCGATCGGCACCACCCACGGAGAGATGGACGTCGCGAAGCTCTTGCCGAGGAACGGACCGAGCGGCACGTACTCCCAGGCCTGGATGTCGCGGGCGGACCAGTCGTTCACGACGACCGCGCCGAACACATACTCCGCGAACTGATCCGGGGCAATGGTCTCCCCCAGCTTCGTCGGGACGCCGACGAGGAAGCCCATCTCGGCCTCGATGTCGAGGCGGCGGGACGGCCCGAAGTCGGGGGCGTCCTGGCCGGGAGCCTTGCGCTGGCCGCACGGCCGGATGACGTCGGTGCCGGACACGATGACCGTGCTCGACCGCCCGTGGTAGCCGACCGGCAGGTGCTTCCAGTTGGGCATCAGCGGTTCGGAGTCGGGGCGGAACAGTCGCCCGAGGTTGGAGGCATGGTTCTCGGACGCGTAGAAGTCGACGTAGTCGGCGACGGCCACGGGCAGGTGCATGGTCACGTCGGCCACGGCGAACACCGCGGTGTCGGCGATGTCGCCCTGGACGAGTGCGGTGATCTGCCTGCGGACCTCGGTCCAGCGCGCACGGCCCTGCGCCATGAAGGCGTTGAGGGTGGGCTGTGCGAAGACGTCGTCACCCAGTGCGGCGGCGAGATCCACGACGGAATCACCCACCCGCACCCCGACCCGCGGGGACGAGTCGGCGGTCGAGAACACGCCGTACGGCAGGTTCTCCAACCCGAAGAGGGAATCGGCGGGAATGGCGAGAACGGTCATGCGTGGGCTCCTTGATCTGCGGAGGCGAGAACGGTATTCGGTACGAGGTGCAGCGCGACGAGATCCTCGAGCGGTTCGAGGATGCTGCACGTGCCGAACGATCGGAAGGCGGTGCGGACGGCGCCGACGACGTCGGGGGGAAGGTCGCCGAGTTCGCGGGCGATTCGTGCGCCGTCGCGCTCGGCGAGGACGGCGGCCACCCGGTCGGCACCGACGCCGTCGAGGGCGTACCGGGTGGCGAGAAGCACGTTGAGGAAACCGTGCTGCTCGAACCCGGTGTGCGGATCGGTGTTGCGGACGGCGTGGTGCAGTCCGGCCGTGGCCTTGAACGGGATACCCGTCGTGACCGCCGTGTGGAGGGCGGACCCGAGTTCGGTCTCGTCCGGGTAGGCTTCGGCCGCAACGCCTCCCGTCCGGAACTTGGCCGCGTAGGGTCTGCCGACGAGTCCGGCGAGGAAGTCGGCCCGGCGTTCGCCGCGCGGAACCTCCACGAACACGTCGACGCCGGCGGTCAGCGCCGCGACTGCATCCATCGCGGCGAAGAATTCCGCCGCGGACCGGTAGGCGGGCACTGCGATCTCGAGTGCCACCGCCGTGGCCCCGTCGATCTGCGCGAGGCGTTCGAGTGCGGGTTCGAGCGTGGCCGGGCCTCCGGGGAGCGTCAGGCTCAGGTCGAGCGCGCCGGACGCCAATTCGTTCAGCCGCGCGACCGGAAACACGAAGGGGCCGACCAGGTCTGCATACCGCGCCGACCGGTGCCGGGCGTGGGCGGGCACCGCGTCGGGCAGCGGAGCGTTTCCGGGCGGAAAGAGGGCGGCGTCGTCGCAGAGACCGGAGAAGAGAGCGGGGATCACTGCTTCGGCCCCCGTCCTGCCCAGGTCCAGGCATAGCCCGAGTCCTCGCACGCCAGGGCGCCCTCGCCGAGTTCGAGCGGACGGAACGTGTCGACCATCACGGCCAGTTCGTCGAAGAACTCGGCCCCGATGCTGCGTTCGTACGCGCCCGGCTGCGGGCCGTGCGCATGACCGCCGGGATGGATCGAGATCGACCCCTGCCCGATCCCGGAACCCTTGCGCGCCTCGTAGTCTCCGCCGACGTAGAACATGATCTCGTCGGAGTCGACGTTGGAGTGGTAGTACGGCACCGGAATCGACAGCGGGTGGTAATCCACCTTGCGGGGCACGAAGTTGCAGATGACGAAGTTGTTGCCCTCGAACGCCTGGTGTGCCGGCGGCGGCTGGTGCACGCGACCCGTGAGAGGCTCGTAATCGGAGATGTTGAACGTGTACGGGTACAGGCACCCGTCCCAGCCCACGACGTCGAAGGGATGCTGCGGGTACACCATTCGCGTGCCGACGATCCCGTGCGACGTCCGGTGCTTGACGAGCACCTCGACGTCGGCGCCTTCGGCCTGCAGCGTGCCGGACGGCCCGTGCAGGTCGCGCTCGCAGTAGGGCGCGTTCTCGAGCAACTGACCGAACCGCGACAGGTAGCGCTTCGGCGGGACGATGTGGCTGTTGGCCTCCATCGCGTAGGCGCGCAACGGTTCCGGACCCTGCGGGATCCACCGGTGAGTGGTCGACATCGGAATGAGGACGTAGTCGCCCTGCTTCGCCTCCAGCGCGCCGAACACGGTTTCGACGGTGGCGGCACCGGATTCGACGTAGACCATCTCGTCGCCGATCGCGTTGCGGTACAGCGGCGACTCCTTGGCGGCGACCACGTAGGAGATGCGGACGTCCGCGTTGCCGAGGATCAGCCGGCGTCCGGTGACCACGTCGGTATCGGCCCAGACCGTCTCCGGGAAGAGGTCGTGCAACTTCAGGTGGCGCGGCTTGAGGGGATGGTTGGGGGTCGTGCTCTGGTCGGGCAGCTCCCACACCGTGGCGTCGACGATCGCCGACGGGATGTGGCGGTGGTACAGGAGCGAGGAGTCCGAGGAGAACCCCTCTTCTCCCATCAACTCCTCGAAGTAGAGCTGACCGTTGTCGTCACGGTGCTGCGTGTGCCGCTTGGGCGGAATGTTGCCCACGTGCCGATAGAACGCCATGACCGGCCTCCCTAGAAGTGCGTGTCCGTAGTAGTAAATACATTAACTAATTTACGGGCGTGATGGCAAGCACAGGTTTTTCGGAAGGCACGACAGCGTCAGTTGCGGCCGCGGACGTCGAACTGGCTGCGATTGGTGATCAGCTTGTCGAGCAGCATGACGAGAATGCGCTGCTCCGGCTCGGTGAGAACACTCGCCCAGGCGTGTTCGCGCTCGTTCTGCTCGCGGTAGATCTCACCGATCTCGCTCCGGCCCCTCTCGGTGAGCGACAACTGCACGGACCGGCCGTCCCGCTCATCCGGGGTGCGTTCCATCAAACCCCCACTGACCAGCGTCTTCGTCAGATTCGAGACGGCCGCGCGGCTCATGCCGGTGAGCTTGGCCGCCGTCTTCGACTCGACGGGACCGGCCAGCCACGTGACGAACATCAACCGGAACCCCGACCACGACAGTCCGCGCGGTCGGTGAATCGACGACTCCAGGTCGTACGTGACCACGTTCGACGCACGGTTCAACGTCAGCAGGACCTGGGTGGCGAGTTCGTGGGTCGAGCCGTATTCCGTGCTCAGACGCCTGTTCGCCAGTTCGATGAACGACCAGAAGTCGAGACTGTCGGGCACCTCGACGGGCACCGGCGCTGCGTCATCGGTCATGAAGGGAACCCTATCGCGAGCGGGTGGCGGGCCCAGTGCCCGCCACCGTCGTTTTTAGTATATCCGTGAACTAGTTGCGCTGACGCGCCCGTGAGTATTTATTAACCGCCCGACGTTAATAAGTACTCACGGGTGCGTCAGCGCTCGTAGCCCTTCCGCATGT
>JBCEBZ010000066.1:0-2777 GCA_039206675.1 Rhodococcus sp. (in: high G+C Gram-positive bacteria)
CGCCCGCCTCGCCGCCCCCACCGTCGGCGAACTCCTCGCCGCCAACGGCGCCCCACTCGAGCAGGCCGATACCGTCGTGCCCCCGGCCGACGCCCCCGTCGTCGAAGGCGCCGAGATCCACGTGACCCGCGACCGCACCGAGACCCGCACCGAGACGCTGCCCATCGCGCCGCCCGAGAACCGCGTCGACGATCCCGCGCTGGACAAGGGCAAGACCGTCGTCGAGAACCCCGGCGTTCCCGGCGAACGCACCGTCACCGCTTCCGTGAAGACGGTCAACGGTGTCGAGGCCGGCCGTCAGGAGCTCAGCTCGACGGTGCTCCGCGAGCCCGCGCCCGCGCTCGTCAAGGTCGGTGTGAAGGAACTCGCCATCTCCAACGCCGCCACCTGGGATTCGATCGCGCACTGCGAGGCCACCGGCAACTGGGCCATCAACACCGGCAACGGATTCTTCGGCGGACTGCAGTTCACCCAGAGCACCTGGGAGGCGTTCGGCGGAACCCAGTACGCATCCCGCGCCGACCTCGCCTCCCGCGAACAGCAGATCTCCGTCGCCGAGAAGGTCCAGGCGGCGCAGGGCTGGGGTGCCTGGCCCGCCTGCACCAGCAAGCTCGGACTCCGCTGACGGTCTGAAGTAAAGGAACACGATGTCGCCCTTCGCGAAGATCAACTCGGCCCGCTCGCCGCTGCTGTACACAGTGGTGGCCCTGCTTCTCGCCACCTTGATCGCCGGCGGAGTGATGGCCGTGGTCCGGCACAAGAACGTGACACTCGACGTGGACGGCGAGACGATCTCGCTGAGCACCATGACCACGAGCGTCGACGCCGCCCTGGCCGACGCCGGGTACTCGATCAGCGACCGCGACGTGGTGGCGCCGGAACGCGACGCGACCCTGTCCGACGGCGACACCGTGGTGCTGCGCCGCGCGCGTGAGGTGTCGCTGACGGTGGACGGGCAGCCGAAGTCGGTGTGGACCACCGCGCTCACCGTGGAGGACGCGCTGAAGCAGTTCGACCTGGGCGAGGACGTGCACGTGTCCGCGTCCCGTTCGCAGCGGCTTCCGCTCGACGGTGCCGCGCTCGACGTGCTCAACCCGCTCGTCGTCAAGCTCGCCGACGGTGCGCTTCCGGTCACCGACGTGCGCATGGCGGCGCCGACGGTCGGGGAATTCCTGGCCGCGCACGGCGCGCCGCTCGAGCAGGCCGACACCGTCGTCCCGGCGGCGGACACTCCGCTGGCCGAGGGCATGGATGTCACGGTTACCCGCGACCGCACCGAAACGAAGGTCGAGACGCTGCCGCTGGCCCCCCAGGAGCAGCGCATCGAGGACCCGACGATGAACATGAGCCGCACCGTGGTCGAGAGCCCCGGGCTGCCCGGCGTCCAGGACGTCACGTTCGCGGTCAACACCGTCAACGGCGAGGAGGTCGGACGCAGCCAAGTGGCCGCGACGGTCACGACGCCGGCTCAGCCGAAGGTGATCCGCGTCGGCGCGAAGCCGGGCACCGAGGTTCCGCCGGTCGAGAACGGTTCCGTGTGGGACGCCCTCGCGCAGTGCGAGGCCACGGGCAACTGGGCCATCAACACGGGCAACGGCTTCTTCGGCGGCGTCCAGTTCGACCAGAACACCTGGGAGCGCCAGGGCGGCCTCAAGTACGCGCCGCGCGCCGACCTCGCCACCCGCGAGGAGCAGATCGCCGTCGCGTCGAAGACGCAGAAGACGCAGGGGTGGGGAGCGTGGCCGACGTGCTCGGGCAGGCTCGGCGTGCGTTAAAGTTCGGCTGGTGTCCGACGCCGAAGTACCCCCCGCCGCTCGAGGTCAGGCCGCACTGCTCGGCCCCGCCGAGGTGCGTGCGCTCGCCGAGGAGTTCGGCGTGCGCCCCACCAAGCAGCTGGGGCAGAACTTCGTGCACGACGCCAACACGGTCCGGCGCATCGTCGCGACCGCCGGGGTGGGACGTGCGGACACCGTCCTCGAGGTCGGCCCCGGGCTCGGTTCGCTGACGCTGGCGCTGCTCGACGTCGTCGACAGGGTGATCGCCGTCGAGATCGACCCCAACCTCGCAGCACGACTCCCGGTCACGGTCGCCGACCGTGCCCCGGAACTCGCGGACCGGCTGACCGTCGTCGGCGCCGACGCGATGCGGGTCGCGCCGTCCGAGATCCCCGGCGAACCCACCGCGCTCGTCGCAAACCTGCCCTACAACGTGGCGGTGCCCGTGCTGCTGCACCTGTTCTCCGAACTGCCCAGTCTGCGAACCGCACTCGTGATGGTGCAGGCCGAGGTGGCCGACCGCCTGGCGGCGTCCCCGGGCAGCAAGATCTACGGTGTGCCCAGCGTGAAGGCCAACTTCTTCGGCGCCGTCCGCCGCGCGGGTGCCGTCGGGCGGGCGGTGTTCTGGCCCGTCCCGAAGGTCGAGTCGGGTCTCGTCCGCATCGACCGGTACGCCGAACCGCCGTGGCCCGTCGACGACGAGAACCGCCGTCGCGTGTTCGCGGTCATCGACGCGGCTTTCGCTCAGCGCCGCAAGACTTTACGCGCCGCTCTCGGTGGATGGGCGGGATCACCCGCGGAGGCCGAGCGGCGGCTGCTCGAGGCCGGCATCCCACCGTCCTCCCGCGGTGAAACCCTCGACGCCGCGGCCTTCGTGCGTCTCGCCGCCACCCACCCGTGAGTACTTGTCAACCGCCCGCGGTTAACAAGTACTCACGGGTGCGAAGCGCACCTGGGGGAGACAACCGACCGGATGTGTGGTTCACTATTGGAGGTCGTAAG
>JBCEBZ010000066.1:2877-6806 GCA_039206675.1 Rhodococcus sp. (in: high G+C Gram-positive bacteria)
CGCACCTGGGGGAGACAACCGACCGGATGTGTGGTTCACTATTGGAGGTCGTAAGTTTTGTGTTTGTGTTTCCCACGCTCGCAAATCGATGGTTGCGAGCGTTTGGACGTCCTCCACAGGAATTGTCGTAAGCGGTCGTGTCAATGACCCTGGTAACCGAGCCGGTTGCCGGAAGAAGTTACTGTGTTTGAGGAGATTTACATGGCAGAGGGCATCGTGAAGTGGTTCAACTCCGAGAAGGGGTTCGGCTTCATCGCCCCCGAGGACGGCAGCGCTGACGTGTTCGTCCACTACTCGGAGATCCAGAGCGGCGGCTTCCGCACGCTCGAGGAAAACCAGCGTGTTTCGTTCGAGATCGGCCAGGGCAACAAGGGCCCGCAGGCCACCGGCGTCACCGTGATCTGAGAACGGCCATGACTTCCCGGTTCGCCGGGACATGACGTTCGAGCAGGGCCCCACTCCGCACGGAGTGGGGCCCTGTCTCGTCTTCACGCACGCTCGCTGCTAGGCCGATCTGAGGTGTGCGGCCTGGTACCCGAGATTCATGGCGCAGACCAGCCAGAGTTGCAGCGCGGAACTCTCCGACGGCCCGAACAGTCCGATCACCGCAGCGGCGCCGAGGGCGGCGGCGACGAAGAACGTGGCCGTTCCCAGCACCCGCCGGGGCCGCGGCGAGAAGATCACGACTCCCGTCACGAAGAGCGCCCACAGCGTGGTGGAGACGATGGCGGCGGCGACGAACCAGGCCGCCGAATACCTGCCCGGCCACGTCCACGGCTGCGTTCCGTTGTCCAGTGTGCACACGAACGCCAACGAGAACGCCATGATCACCACGGTGGCGCCCCCGAGCGCCAGATGGCCCCCGACGAGCACCTTCCCGACTGTTCCCGCCCCCGCAGGCGCCCGCGCGCGCCCCTCCTCGACAATCGTGTGCTGCATCCCCGACTACCCCGACCTTTCGTTGTCGTCACCTGGTTGGACGCCGCGCAGGACCGTTCGGTTCCACGGGATTTTCGGTCCATGGGAACGGCTGAACGGCGTCTCGGTCAGGCGTTACCGTAGCGGTCGGCGAAGAGGCGGTGACGCTCACCCACCCGTCGGCACTCTTCGCGCAGCTCAGGGGGGTCGAGGACGGTGAAGTCGACGCCGAATGCGCTGAGCCAGTTGGCTATCGACGGCACGGAGTCGCCGCCGAGCGCCACCGCGCACCGGCCGTCGGGCATTTCTTCGAGAGTTCCCCAGTCTTCGTGCACCAGGACCGCCATCTCGTCGATCGGGGCGTGCAGCAGCACTCGGGCGCGGATCCGGGTCACGGCCCGGTTGATCCCGCGTGCGACGAACTCGGCGGCGCCGCCGGGCGGCAGTTCGCGGGGCGTGAATCGCGGTCCCGTCGGGATCTTGGGTGTCAGGCGGTCCACCCGGAACGATCGCCAGTCCGCGCGCGCGAGGTCCCAGGCGACGAGGTACCAGCGCAGTCCGGACCGCACGAGCCGGTACGGCTCCACTTCGCGCCGGCTTTCGGTGCCGTCGTGGGTGCGGTAGTCGAAGCGGAGGCGTTCGTGGTTGTGGCACACCGACGCGACGGCCGACAGGACCTGCGCGTCGACGGCGCTCTTCGCGGGTTCGCGGTGGACGACGTCGACCTGCAGTGCCTCGAGGCGGTGCCGCAGGCGGGACGGCATCACCTGCCGGAGTTTGGTGAGTGCTCGCATCGACGCCTCGCCGATGCCGACCACGGAGCCGGTGGCGCCGGATTGGAGGCCGAGTGCGACGGCCAGTACTTCTTCGTCGTCGAGCAGCAGGGGCGGCATTTCCGCGCCGGCGCCGAGTTGGTACCCACCGCCGACCCCGACCGTCGCGTCGACCGGGTAGCCGAGGTCGCGGAGCTTCTCCACATCGCGCCGCACGGTTCGCGGGGTGATGCCGAGCCGGTCGGCGAGTTCTGCCCCGGACCAGTCCTTTCGGGTCTGGAGCAGGGAGAGCAGCCGGAGGAGTCGTGCCGAAGTTTCCCGCATGCACCCCAGGATGCCATCGATAGAGGACATCTTCTGTCCTCTATAAGCGGGAGATAACGGTAAGTAACGATTTTCCCACCAGCCCCACGAGTGTCACTACACTGGCGCCGACGCTCCACGGACCATCGCATGAGTACTTCGTGAAAATCCGACGGAAAGGTCTCAGTGTGACGCACTTCCGTGCTCGATCCATCTCTTCGGCGGTCAGGGCGCTGCTCGCGGCCGTCATGACCACCGCCTTCTGCCTGACGCTGGCGGTCTCGACCACCGCGACGGCGTCCGCCTCGGCGGCCGACCTCTTCAACAGCGCGCAGGGCAGATTCGCCGCGGGGGACACTCGCGGTGCCCTCGCGGACATCGGCGGCGCGGTCGCCGGAGAGCCCGGCGACACGAATGCGCTGGCATTGCAGGCCATCTACGCCGACGCCGCGGGTGATCTGATCACCCGTGAGGCCGCGCTCGCCCGGCTCGGCGCGGCGGACGGCGGTATGCGCGCCGGCGTCGACGGGATGCTGAACGCGATCAGAATTGCCTCGTTCACACCTCCGAATCCGCTCCCGGCGATCCAGGGACCGACCACCGCGATCATCGTGCTCGGGTTCGGTCTGCTCCCCGACGGCACGATGCGGCCGGAACTGGTCAACCGCCTGCAGGCCGCGATGGTCCAGTCGTGGGTCTCGCCGATGTCGCCGATCATCGTCACCGGCGGCAACCCGCAGAACGGTGTCACGGAGGCGGCCGCGATGCAGGGCTGGTTGCAGGCGCACGGTGTGCCTGCACAGCGCATCCACCCCGAGCATCGTGCCGGATCGACGGTGGGCAACGCGCTCAACTCGGTTCCGCTCGCCCGGTCGCTCGGTGCGGGCGGCGCGATCCTCGTGACGTCGGCCAACCACATCCGCAGGGCAACGGTCGATTTCACCGTCGCCGGACTGCCGGTGGTCGGGGCGATGAGCGCGGTCACCAGCGCCGGTCAGCTGATCGCCGAATTCATGCCCCTGACCAAGGACCAGCAACTCGGCATGTATCGCGACGCGATCAGGGTGTTCGGCATCCCCGCCAGCTATTGACGTGACTCGTGCCCGGCCACGGCGTGCTGTGACGGGTTCGTGTCACGAGTGTTTCCGCGGTGAGAACGGTAGCCGCTCCGGGCGGTGGCAGAGTGCAGTTCGTGGCAGTATGGCGACGCACCGACCGCAGGAGGACACATGCGACTGTCGCCCCACGAGCAGGAGCGTCTGCTCCTGAGCTATGCCGCGGAACTCGCGCGCAGGCGCCGGCAACGTGGGCTCGTGTTGAACCATCCGGAGGCGGTGGCCCTCATCACGGATCACCTCCTCGAGGGTGCCCGCGACGGCCGGTCGGTGGCGGAACTGATGGTGTCGGGCCGTGAGGTGCTCACCCGCGCGGACGTGATGGAGGGTGTCCCGGAAATGCTGCACGACGTGCAGGTGGAGGCCACGTTCCCGGACGGCACCAAGCTCGTCACCGTCCACGATCCGATCGCGTAGGAGTGGTCGTGATTCCCGGTGAAGTGCTGTGCGCCGAGGGCGTGATCGAGATCAACGAGGGTGCCCCGCGCACCGAACTCACGGTGGTCAACACCGGGGACCGGCCGGTTCAGGTCGGCAGCCACGTTCATTTTCCGCAGTCCAACCACGCCCTGCAATTCGACCGTTCCGCCGCCCACGGGCTGCGGCTGGACATCCCGGCGGGCACCGCGGTGCGCTTCGAACCGGGTATCGCGCAGACGATTTCGCTCGTACCTCTGCGCGGAACCCGTGAAGTGCACGGGCTCAGCCTCACTCCTCCCGGGAAGCTGGACGCGTCATGACCGATCTCAGCCGCGCCCGCTACGCCGAGTTGTTCGGCCCGACGACGGGCGACCGGATCCGGCTCGCCGACACCGACCTG
>JBCEBZ010000067.1:0-6774 GCA_039206675.1 Rhodococcus sp. (in: high G+C Gram-positive bacteria)
ACGCGTACCGGTGGGGGCGCACCACCCGCTGCTTGCCGTTGCGGGAGACCCAAAAGACTGGTGGGGCGCGATATTCGGATTGTGCCGAATTCGTCGGGTCTCGGGAGCTGAGTGGAGACACGTGCGTAGCCGATCAGCATGTGTCGACAATACCCGTGATTTAGGGTTTTTCGACACGTGTTGCCGACGCCATTTGCCGGTACCGGTGACATTGATGCGTCCGCCACCGGAGACGATTGCCAGTTCGACGTCGGTGGTCTCCGGTGTGGAAGTGCCTTCGACGCGGAACGGGTCTCCCAGGACCACGGGCTGGCGGAGTCGGAATTCGAAGTTGTGCAAGAGCGTGTCGCCGGCGCGTCTGCGGCGGAGTTCGGCCATGTGGATGACCAGCAGTGGGCGTGGACGACGAGCCCGGGGGAGCCCTCGGTGCCGGTGGTGTAGGGGTTGCGCGAGTTGGCGTGGAAGCGTCAGCCGGAGTCGTCCCGCGGCTGAACCCGAGGGTCCGCCGACCCGAGTGCCCGCAGCGGAAGGCGCCCGGTGGCGAACAGACCAGCGATGGCGAGTAACGCGGCCGCGGCGAATGCCACTTGCAGGGCGTCGAGACGGGCGTCCTCGTTCACCGCGACCACGGCATCGGCCGTCGTCTGCGCGACACCGGCGTCCGCGAGTGCGCCCTGCAACTGGGTCGTGGACAGGAACGGAACGCCCGCCGCGAGTTCGGTGGAGGCCTGTTCCTGCACGGCGATCGGCACGTCCGGGTTGTCTTCGATGCCGTCGATGACGGAGGTCGTCAGGGTCGCGAGGAGAAGTGAACCGATCAACGCCGTCCCCAGGGACGCACCGAGATTCGTCGCGGTGTTCTGCAGTCCGCCGACCTCGGCGCTTTGGTCGTCCGGTACCGCCGAGACGGTGATCGCACCCAGCTGAGAGGACAACGCCCCCAAACCGAGACCCATCAAGAGCATCGGGATCATGACGACGCCGGCATTGGCGCCGGGATCCATTCCCGCCATGAGGACGAGGATCCCGACAATCATCGATCCCAGCCCCAACCGGACGACACGACGTGGACCTGCGTGCGGCCAGAGTTTCGGGATCCCCGCCGCAGCCAGCACCAGGGCGACCGACAACGGGAGAATCCGCAACCCGGTGCCGAGTGCGCTGAGTTCGAGGACGACCGACAGGAACAACGGCACCGCGAAGAACACGCCGGCCTGGATCAGGAATTGGGCGAAGAACATCGTCAGTCCACCGGTGAGTTGATCGTTGCGCAGCAACGCCGGATCGACGAGTGGATCCCTGCCGCTCTTCACGAGATACCCCTGCCAGCGGAGGAAACCGTAGAGCACCAGCAGACCGCCCATCACCAGCCAGACCACCGGCGACAGCCCCAGGACACCGGGACCGCCGGGCTTCGGCTGCACCCAGCCCCATTCGCTCGAGCGCAGCACCCCGAAGACCACCATGCCCAGCCCGAGGACGGACAACCCTGACCCCACGACGTCGAGCCGGGTCGGTGCGGGCGGAACGTCCTCGACACGGCGCAGCGCAAGCAGGATGAGCACGACGATCACGACCTCCCCCGCGAACACGTACCGCCAGGACGCGAAAGTCGTGACCGCTCCGCCAAGCAGGGGCCCGACGGCGACGGCCATCGCGCCTGCCGCGGCCACCAGACCGTAGGCGGCGGTACGGCGCTCGGACGGGAAGTTCGCCGCGACCAGCGAGACGATCGCCGGCATGATCAGCGCGGCGCCGACCCCCTCCAGCAGGGACCATCCGATCAGCAGGACCGTGAGGTTCGGTGCCAGGGCCGTGGTCATCGAGCCGGCGCCGTAGACGACCAGCCCGATCCCGAAGGCGCGGCGACGACCGATCATCCCACCGATCTTCCCGCCCGTGATCATCAACGTCGCCATCACAAGGGTGTAGAGGGTGATGGCGGTCTGGATGCCGGTGATCGTCGTCCCGACGTCCGCGGCGACCGTCGCCATCGACACGTTCATCACGGAACTGTCGAGGGTCATCAGGAACTGCCCGGCAGCGAGCACCGTCAGAACCAGCCCCGAACCCGCCCGCTGCGAAACGTCGTTTCCACCCATCGGCTGCCCCTCGTCGGAGTCGTCTCCCAGTATCCGGCGCCGGCCGGTGCATGCGATACGGATTCGCCGCAGGTGGTGTCCGTCTCAGGTGCGGACCCGGCACTCGCGGATCTCGGCTGGTCCACACCCGTGAGCACCGTCAAATGGGGTCGCTGGCCGGTGTCGTGGTGCGCGACCTGCTCGTGTGGCTGCTCACCGGGCTGGTCCCGTCAGATCCTTTCCGGATTCCAGGTCGAGACAGCCCAGATGACCACGACGTCGAGGGCGATGATCAGCAGTGACCACCCCGGGTAGTACGGCAGCCACAGGAAGTTCGCCAGAATCGAGATCGCCGCGACGATGATCGCCGACACTCGGGCCCAGGTGGCGCCGGTGAACAAGGCGAGACCGACGATCGCGACGACGGCGCCGAGGACGAGGTGGATCCAGCCCCACGTCGTGAGGTCGAACTTGTAGAGGTAGTCCACCCCGCGCACGAACACTTCGTCTTCGGCGACCGCCGCAATGCCCTGACAGAACTGGATGAAGCCGACGGTGACCATGATGACGGCCGCGGCCATCGACGTGCCGGCCGCGAAACCCTGTTTGGTCGATGAGTTTTCGGACACGGCTGTCTCCTCTCCCCAGCAACGACGTGCTCCGTACGACGATTGTCCGCCGCGGCGTACCGTCTTCGCCGAAGAATCTTCGATTCCGGTGGCACTGAGCCCGGCGCCGACCACGCGTCGAATGAACCGGGAGCCGGCCGGCGAGCTGGTGCCGTGACTCCTCGCCGGGATGCGCGGGGACGGTCACGCTCTGCACCGGCCGGCCGGCCGGGTCGGTGCCGCGTGCTGGGCAACCACGAGGAAGAGACAATCACCGCGGATGACCGGCGGGGGAAGGGCATTGGGACCTTAGTCGAAGTCGACCTCTCGGCTCCCCTTCCAGGATTAGGCTCACACCCGCCCGGGAGCGGTGAGCGGCCGACACCGGTTCTCCGCTGCCGGGCCCGGTCCTCTCGGGTCACCGCTCACGACAGACGTGGGGAGCGACGGACGAGAACCTGCCGCACTCCCCGGATGCTGCTCGCGGCCGGTACCACCGCCTCGATGTGTGCGGTGGTGGGAACGTCCGCGGGCGGCATCGGAGCCGGACGTGCCGGTGCCCGGCTGTAGTTGGTGTCGAGTGTGCGCGTGGCAGCCCGTTCGACCAGCAGGGGGACGAAATCTCGGACGCGGCAGCCGTCGAACCGGCCGAGAAGGGCCACGATCAGGTTCTCGAGGACCGCCGAGTCGAGATCGGGATAGCGCTGGATCAGTCGGCTTCGGACGACGTCGAGGTCGTGTTCTTCGCGGTCGTCCATGTGAAATATTGTGCGCCTGACCAGCCTGTTGAGGGAACACGGTTTTAGTTCATCCTCTCAATTGTGACCCTGCGGACCGGGGACCCTCGATCCGTGCTTGTTGTGGGTGTTGTCCCGGGGATCGTCGGACCGCCTGTTCGACGTGTCGGACACTGCCCGGGCCGGGCGCTGGCCGGTGTTCACTCGGCTCGCTGCGGGATTCCGGCCCGGGCGATGCCGCCGGGGGATGTTCGGGAGTCGCTGTGGCGGTTACCGTCCCATGGATTCGGAGGTGGTGGGGAACGGGCTGGGGCCGAGCGCCAGGAGGATCGAGGTGGGGTGAAGCCCGATTTCCGTCCAACCCGTGGTGATGGTCAGCGCCCCGGTGCGGGGGTAGGTGCCGATCCAGTACCAGGGCGTCGTCCGGTACGGCCCGGACTCGTCGGCGCGGGGTTCGGCCGGCTGGAGCGGGTCAGCGGGGCCGCTGTCCTCGTCGCGGTCGTCGACGCGGATCAGCACGCTGAGATAGGACCACCGCGCCGACCAGTCGTGTGGGTCGGTCAGAGGACGGGTTTCGTAGCGGGAGAAGTCGGCACGGATCCCGGTCACCCGCATCGCCAGTTGCAGCAGCAGCCCGGACGCGAACGCGGTGACCGCGGACAGTTCCAGGGTCAGGTCCTTCTCGGCCGTGATCGGCATCGGCTCGTGCACGCGAACGCCCCTACCAGTGGGCGGCGCGATCGCCGGCCAACGATGGGGACGCATGATTCATTTCCTCATCACTCGCCGCGCGGAGGCCGATACCGGGCGCGTTCGTTGCTAGGAGAGTGCTTTGCTCTTGAGGGTCTCGAACTCCTGCGGGGTGATCGCACCCGAATCGAGTAGCGCCTTGGCGTCGGCGATCCGCTGGGCCGGGGACCCGGTGCCCGCGACCTCCTGAATGTAGGCGTCATGGGCGTCTTTGACCTGCCGGAAGGCTGCCGCGGACCGCTCGGTCATCCCCTCGTTCCGCACGATCAGATAGATCAGCGCCGACAGGAACGGGATCAGGAACAAAAACAGCAGCCACAGCGCCTTCAGCCACCCGGACATCCGGTGGTCACGGAACAGGTCGGTGATGATCTCGAACAGCACCCTCAGGTAGGCCACGAACAGGAAGAAGACGACGATGAACCAGAAGAACTCCCAGAATTCGTCCATGTCGTGCTCCGTCCACTCGGCTGATGTCGGGGTCAGGATCCCAGAATTTTGGTCTTCTCGGCGTTGAACTCGTCGTCGGTGAGAACTCCCTGATCGCGCAGTTCCCCGAGTTGCTTCAAGGCGGTCAGGCGATCGACACCTGCGGTCGGTGGCGACGCCGGCGGGGGCGGCGGCACGGGCGCAGCCGGCTGCGGTGCTTGCTGGGCGGCCCAGCGCTGGCCTTGTCGCCGCGAGACCCGATTGGACACGGAGGTCGCGGTTCCCGCGATCACGGCGGTGCGGGCGATGCCGCGGAGAAGTCCAGGCATGGTGTGTTCCTCACAAAAATTCGTCAGGTGGGGTCGTCGAGAGTGTCGAGCGCCGCCAGGATGCCCTGGACGGGGATCCGTCCCGACGCGACGAGTTGGGCGCCTTCCCGGCGCAGCGCGGAGGCGAAGGGTGCGGCCCACCGGTTTTCGTACACCAGGATCGCTCCGGCGCAGCCCGGTTCGAGGACAGCGGCCGCCTGCTCGAGGTCTGCGCGGTCGATCAGGCCCGACGATGCCTCGGCGAACAGCGTCACATCGAGGGTCCCGGTGAAGCCCAGGTCCTCGACGGCGATCCCGGCGAGCGATCCGTCGGCGTCCTTGCGGACGAAAACCAGGTCGAGTACCCGGATGATGTTCCGTTCGACCAGGTCGAGTAGCAGGGGCAGAGCCGAACCGTCGGGTGGGTGGGCGGCCGGGAACTCCACGACCAGGTAGTCGATGGGCCCAACATCGTCGACATCGGTGTCGGTCACGGCCCTGACCCCTCTTCCGAGAACAACAGCAATACAACCTGAGGCGAAACAGCTTCGGGCACGGTGACATACCCTCTGCCCGCAGTCATAGTTTCTCACCTGCGGCCCAGGTCGCGTCGGAGAACGACAACACCCGATCGCCCATATGACCCTCGAACTTTTCGCGTCCGGATCCTCGTTTCGTGCGGGGTCGATCTACCAGAGGGTCAGGGGCAGGCCGGCCGCTTCGGCGCACCGGATTCGTTCTTCGATGCTGTCGGGATCGTTGCCGCGGGCGAGGCCGGTGCGGACGGCGGCGGCGACCGCGCGGATGCGTCCGGCGGGGCCGCGGACGTCGGCGAGGGGGCTGGCGAGGTTGCGCCGGCGTAGGTGGTACTCGGTGCGGTTGACGGCGTTGGTGCCCAGCCGCATATGTGTGGGGTTGGTGCAGCCGGCGAAGTCGCACTGGTGGCAGAGCACCGTGTCGTCGGCACCGGACCACCCGAGCCGCGGGATGACCCCGTATTCGAGCTGGTAGGCGAATAGGTGGGCGGGCACGGTGCCCCGCCGAGACGCGCCGGGCAGGCTCGCGGCACGGAAGGAGCCGTGCCCGGTGGACGAGACACTGCCGAGCCACACCGTGCACCGCCCGTCCGGGCGTCGGTAGGTTTTCGCTTCGAATCGCGCCACGACGGCGGGGTCGTCGAGCCAGGACCGCCACAGCCGTTCCGGGATGCGGATCGGTTGCGGCTGGCCGATCAGGGCGAGCTGTTCGACCTCGCAGCCAGTCGTGGAGGAGGGCATCCCGGGCAGCATCGGCGCGGCAGTGACCATGGATTACCTCCGTTCTCGCGCTCGTCGGTGCTGTTACCGGAAAGGCTAAGCGGTGTGGCCGACACACAACATCGGATGAAGACCCTCAGCCGCAGGTGTCACCGGGGCGGGTGTGCGATGCGGGCGGCGAGGTAGTCGGTGTAGTCGCGGGCGGCGAGAGCGCTCCAGCGGGTCGCGGCGCTGACGGAGATGCCGAGGAGGTCGGCGAGCACGGGTGCGGGCAGGTCGGCGGCCAGCGCTGCCAGCGCGGCGCCGCGGGCGGGTCGCACCGCGATCCCGGCGGTGCGCAGCAGGAGGGCGAGCCGCCCGGGGTCGAGATGGGAGCCGGGGCGGCGGCTGGGGAACAACCATTGCGGTGCCGTTGACGATGCGGGAGCTGCGGAACGACGGTGACCGGGGCTGTCGGTGAGTTCGGTGATCAGGGCAGCGAGCGCCGGTGGCAGCAGGACGGGACGGTCGCGCAACCGCAAATAGGTTTCACCGCGGCTGTCGGAGCTGAGATCGCTGGCGGTCAGTTCGACGATGCGGGTGGGGATCTGGCCGTAGAGCAGAAC